>VYCT01000304.1 GCA_009843785.1 Candidatus Poribacteria bacterium
GAATGCCTTATGGGCATTCCCCGGGGTGAGTACACCGCAAAACCGAACCTACCGGGCCTGGGGTGAAGATTCAATCGGAAAATGGAGAATTGAATGTCTCTGTACACATCCATGCATTTTTGTTGAATTGAAATCGTAAAGCAAATAGAATGTAATATAGGAACCTGTAAGGGATATCTGACGACACCGAAATATAGAGGAGAGAAGTTTATGCCGAAAATGACGGGTGCTCGATTTATTGCTGAAACTGTTCACGGTTATGGGATTACGCACGTCTTTTTTATGCCGTATATCGGACCGCGGGCTTTAATGGAGATGGAAAATCTTGGGATTAAGCGGGTTCAGACGCACGGCGAGAAAGCGGCAGCGTACATGGCGGATGCCTACGCTCGCGTGAACCGCGCACCGAGTCTTTGTATGGCACAATCGGTGGGAGCGGTTAACCTTGCAGCGGGGTTACAAGACGCTTACCTCGCCTGCTCACCAGTGGTTGCCCTGACTGGTAAAGAAAATCAAATCAATCAACAACGGCACGCCTATCAAGAGGTGGACCACGTCAATCCGTTTTCCGCTGTTACGAAATATAGTGCTTACGTTGCGACACCAGAGCAGCTTCCCTTCTATCTGCGTCAAGCCTTCCGTTCCGCGACAACAGGGACACCGGGACCTGCTCACCTCGACTTTGAAGGTATTGCGGGGTCGTCGGTTATTGATCGTGAAGGTGAACTTGAAGTCATCATTGAAGAGACATTTGCCCAATTACCGCCATTCCGACCAGAAGCAGAGGCAGAGAAAGTGGCAGAGGCGCTCAAACTCCTGAGCGAAGCGAAACGCCCTATCATTGTGGCGGGTGGTGGTGTAACGGCTTCGGACGCACGTGTGGAACTCGTGGCATTGGCAGAAAAACTCTCAATCCCAGTGGCGACCTCCTTGAATGCGAAGGCGATGTTTCCGAGTGACCACCCGTTAGCAGTCGGGACACCCGGCTCATACTCGCGGGCGTGTGCGAACCAAGCGGTTTGCGAGGCAGATCTCGTTTTCTTTATCGGGAGTCATACCGGTGGACAGGTGACTAACGGCTATAAGATCCCACCACAAGGCACACCGATTATACAACTCGATATTAATCCTGATGAACTCGGACGGAATTATCCGATTGCGTTAGGGATGCAGGGAGATGTGCGGAATACGCTGCGCCGGATGATTGAAGCGGCAGGAACCGCAGTAGAAAGAGCCGATTGGGTTAGTCACGTGCAGGAATTGGTGAAGAACTGGAAAGAAAGTGTTAGTGAGAAAGTGAATTCGGAACGACTCCCAATGCTACCGGAGCGTCTCTGTCGTGAACTGACCGATTATCTTCCGTCAGATGCGATCCTCGTGTCTGATACGGGACATTCAGGTATCTGGACCGGCACGATGATTGACTTCAAACATCCGGATCAGAGTTTTATACGGTGTTCGGGCTCGCTTGGATGGGGAGTCCCCGCGGCGATGGGTGCGAAGTGCGCGCAACCCGATAGACCCGTGCTATGCTTCACAGGTGATGGCGGTATCTGGTATCATCTGACAGAACTGGATACAGCGATGAAGTGTGGGATTAACGCTGTTATCGTTGTGAACAATAATCATTCGTTGAATCAGGAGCAGGGTGGCGTTGAGTCGGTTTATGGGGGCCGGACATCGGGTTCCGATGAACTTTGGCTGTTCCCGGAGGCGGATTTCGCGAAGATGGCGGAGTCGATGGGGTGTTTCGGGATTACGGTGAACAAACCGAGTGAACTTGCGAGTGCGTTGGATCAGGCGTTTGCATCGGGTCAGCCTGCGGTTGTGGATGTGAAAACGCATGTGGAAGGGATTGCACCGCGCACGTGGATGCCTTCGTAAAGATAGGTTGTGTGGTAGGGCAAGGCTGCCGAATCTCACACTACCGTTTTTAAGGACAGGTATCTTTTCTTAGCATACGTTGTGCATGTGCTTTTCGGGTATATACTCTACCCCCAACTAATTCACGATTCTTAAAATCTGTGAACAAATCACTGTCGCCTTCGCGGTAGGATACAAGAATTTTTACGCCTGCTATTATAGCTAATGCAATAATATGCTCGTCGTTTGATTCTATTTCTCCGCTAAGTTCATTTGCTTTTTCTTCCACATCTTGCGGAGACACTATTTTGAGCTTACCGGTTCGTCTTAGTCGGTTTCTCAAGTTCTGCATCCCGCCTCTATTCCATTCTTCTTCTAATTTCTCTGTATCAGAATAAGCGATTTTGCCTCCTCTTTTCTCTAACCAGGTCCAGACCGGCTCCATATCTTCATTGTTTGGATCTTTGAATTTATGAAAAGTGTTCGCATCAACAATAATACACATCGCTTAATCCTTAAATCCCAGGAGTCGTTTGGACTCTTTCAGAAAAAATTCGCCATAATGTGGTGGATCCCCAACCATATTGGCCATTTTATCAAAACTAATGTTATGCACCTTGACAATACGTCCTTTCGGTTCAAAATAGATCAATGACACATCTTCGGGACGGATGTTGCCTCTTATAATCTCAATGCGTGCGCGATCAAGCATATAGTCGCTGTGGGTTTCAACGATGAACGCGCGGTTCCCCTCATTTGCCAATCGCGCTAATAAAGAGGAAAGCTCCGCTTGTGCTTTTGGGTGTAAGTGGACTTCAGGCTGTTGTAATAGGGAGAAATTCATTTCGTGAGGATTGGATCCCAAGATATGCACTAAAATCGGCAGAATTTGACTCACACCATAGCCAACATCAACGATATTGGCATTAGGTCCTCGCACTCTGAATTTCAGTTGGAATGGAGCCCCTAAAGAACGTCCGAGGTTCTTTACCTCTATGTTCTGAAATAAGCCAGAGGTCTTGCCAAATTCGACTAATTGTGTTTTTAATGCTTCCCAATTCCTTTTCTCGGTTGCTTCAATACGCATTAAATACATAGGCACATCGCTGCCTTCTGGATCGTTAGATTCTCGGGTCGGATCGTAAGTGCGTTTGGGACGAGAGCGAATTGGCGACGTGCTAAATACAGATAGATGGTCACCTATACCCCTTAAGTTATATTGCCCTTTCTGCAAATTTTGGAGCGTTTTCACATAGTTTTCTAAGGCTGTTTTTCCTTCAGCGTTGCCCTCCAAAGGACCGTCGGATCCAAATAGTAAGAAAGCGAAAAAAGAGACGGAGCGAAATATTTTCAAAATGTCAGCATCACAATTTATTTCATAGTAATTGTGCTTTTTATCGAAGGAAACTAAACTAAGGGGTGGTCCACCTCCCGCATTTCCTCCAACTCTGAAAACAATTTCACCATCGGAGAATTTCAGTTTGACCAAACTTACAGTAGGTTCAATCCCATCTATTTTTTCCGAAAATTCGACTGTCCATTTGACAGTTTCAGTAGTAAATCCCAATTTAAAAGTCTTGGCTTTCGGTCTGCTGTTTCTGACGATATCCTTAAAGATTCCCATGGAATAGGGATCTGCATTAAAATCTACGCCTCCACCCCGCAAATAATTTGCTAACACATGGAAACATGCCAAAGCCGTCGTTTTGCCGGTGCTATTTTCTCCGACTAAAAAGGTCAGGGGACGAATTTCAAGCGTCTGGCATCCGCTGAAACAGCGGACTTCTTCCATTGTGAATTGCGTTATGCTCATGTTATCATCTCCATAACACTATCATGTAGTGACAGGGTCCAGTGATTTGCAGCCTTCTCAAGAATTCCATTGATTATTGTAGCATATTCAGGACGAAAGGTCAAATGAGCAGGTTCGTTTATTTTTTTCTTTTGTAGCGTCCCTTGTTAGGTTGCGCGAATGGATGCACAGACTAACAGTCTATGCTACAAGTGATATGTGCCACAAGCTAACGGTTTCATAAGCTACAAGGGCACCCTTTTGATAATCGCGCTTCAAAACTTTACACACCTATCAATCTCCGCCATGATCTGTAGCGTTTCTGCAATCGCAACCAAGATTGCACAATAGTGACGTACCTCTGCATGGCTTAACGGACTTCCTTTTCTATCTCGCAGCCATTTCTCACAGACTTGATACGCGCCGATCTCATAACTCCATACTGCCTCGGGGACATCTGTGAAATGCTGGGTTGCGTTAATCCAGACGTGTCCGCCTGCATAACGAACCTTTGAGACAACTGCATCGCCTTCACCTTCAAATCGATGGCGCGGCGGCCCCTGAACGTCTTTCAGGAGATGCCAATTGATGAGATTTTGTCCCAACGCTGCGAGTTTACGGAAGTATTCAATATCTTGGGGTAACGGGATGCGCGGGAAATCGTATTTCAGGAATTCGTAATACCGTTTACGATAGATAGGGCTATGCAAAATCGCATAGATATAACCAAGAATTTCCTCCGGTGAAATACCTTCGGGTAAGTTAAACGGTGCAGTCTGTGGGAGTTGCAATGTCTCCGAGAACGCGGTAAGAAAGGCAGGTTTGAAATTGAGCAAACGTTCTGTAGCAACTTCTAACTCCTCCGGATCCGGGTATAGGTAGAGTGGAAACAAGTAGGCAGATTCACTGCCCCTATTTGAGATGTAAGATTTGTCAGTGATTCCGTTAGTTACCAAGGCGTGTTGCCATTCACGGCTTGTAACAATACGGCAGACACAAAGACCAAGATTATCCTTTTGTAGATGGCGCATAACCTCAAAACGTGGACGTCCATGAAATCCAGATGACTGTCCGGTGTAGTAGGTCCAGCGGGCATCATAGGGACGGTAGAAAATAGTTTGGATATGCTGGTTTGTATCGGGATGATTATGGAGATCTGTTTGGGCACGGTGAATTTGCCAATCTTGAGTATCCCTCGGTAAACTATATCGCTCCCGTGCCTCATCTGCAGAAAGTGAAACAAAATCGGTTACCGTTTCGCGCACTTCTTCAGCAGTCCGATGAATTGTCAACCTATCTCGAGAAGTAGTAATCCCAACCGAACGTATACTAAAGATGTCAGTGATTTTCGTTCCGTTTTCGTATTCTGCACTGTAATCTGTTGATTGCGGTTTAAAAAGATAAAGTGGTGATGCAGGTTGTAGTTCTGACCACGCTGTAGATTGGACATCGGTTTCCGCCAGCATATCGTATCTTTCCTCTCGGGATCCCCATATATCCGCGTAATGTACCGTGGCAGTGGCAGGATTGTCCCGTTCTTTGACACACAACAGGATGCAAACCCCTTGTGAAATGTCAAAAACGTTTTCATTTTTCTGGTCTGGTGGTACTGATTCTTGTATTCTGATGCTACCGTGTAAGTTGAGCAGATAGATAGTGTTGAAACTTTTCAATAAACTTTGTCGCATCCCGCGAAAAATTGGACCGTAAATGAAACTATTATTGACAATATAGCCTATTATACCTTCGCCGTTTCTATCAATTCGCCACTGTGCCCATCGGATAAACTTCACATAATCTGCCTGAAGTTCCCTTGAGTTCCTTTCAGCAAGTGGTTGTCCAGCTACCTGTTTGTAATCCTCAATGAGTCTACCAATAAAAGTTAACCTTCTTCCTACGCGACTTGGATTGGCAGAATCACGCGGATATGGCGGATTGCCGAGAATAACAAGTAGCGGTTCATCGCGTTTCACTGAGACCGCTGCGTTCGCTTCGTCAGAGATAAATTCCGCAAGAGCTAACCGTTCTGTCCGCTCCACGGGTTCCTCCAACGTATTGGTGAGATAAATGCCGAGACGTTCGGTCGCTTGCCATCCTTGCTCTTGTAGGAATAAGCCCAACTTCAAGTGGGCAATCGTATAGGGAGCAACAAGTAGTTCAAACCCGAAAAGCCGTTTGACTAACTCCGCATTGACGTACTGATTCCAATCCCCTGTGCCGTAATGCGTGGTGACGTATTCGCGGATGTGGTCCAGCACTGCCAAGAGGAAACCGCCGGTTCCTGTCGCTGGATCCAGAATGAGCGTCCTGTCATCAGCGAGACCATCCGGTCTGTTCAGTTCTGTCTTGAGCAGGCGATCAACAGATCGGACAATATAGGAGATAACCTGTGGGGGGGTGTAGTAGACACCGCGCTCAACGCGCCGATCCGGGTCATACTCCGCAAGAAATGTCTCATAAAAATGGATAACTGGATCTTCAAGATGGGTTTGGACGCTAAAGGCGGTGCAGAGCATCTCTTTTGAGACGTTTTGGAGCAGAATTTCGATATCGTCCAAAATATAGGTGACATTTTTCTCAAGTGTCGGGGAATCTACGTGATGGAAGAGTTGGATGAGAAACGGGTTTGATTTTGGGAGTGTTGCGGCGGCGGTGTGTCGTGAGAAATTTGTGCCGTTCGGCAGAATACAGCGTGCGGCGAAGAGCCCATAAGCAAGCGTTTGGGCGTACATATCCGCGAAATCGTCCGGTGTCAGTGTTGCAAGGAGGTGCTCCTTAAACGCCGAAAACATACTATAAATCTGACTGTTTTCGTCCGTGAGTGTCGTTTCAATCTGGATTTGAAGTTCGCGTGTGCGGCGTGCAAGGTGTTTCGCGAGTGCCTCTGGTGTCCCGATTTGCACGCGACCAGCACTGAGAAACCGCTCCAACAGTCTTTCTAAATTTTCACTGCTATCTTCAACATTTGCTGTTGAGCGGAGCTGCCCGTCGGTATACAACCGAAATTCAACGAAGTTGGTAAGAATGAAGTTGTCAAGGTTTTCAATAAATCGTGTATTCTGGGTAGCAGCGTGCCCTGTCAGATTGTTCAGGTCCCTGCCGTACGCCTCTGTTTCAATATAACCGAGGGGCAGTAATTCGTCGCGCGCTATGAAGTCCGGTCTCCCAATTTGGTCGATTCTTCTCGGTTCCTGTGTAAATGTTATCGTGCCTCTGCTGAAATAGTTACGGGTGATCTCCTCAAGAAACGTTTGGAGATGCGGGAAAAGAGACAGTTCTGGCGTTGCATCGGGATTTCCTTGGGTACGATGGAGATCTTGTAGGTACTGCTCACAGCGGGTTTGAAAGTTCATATTTTGACGAATGGGTTATCGTGACTTTGCCAGTTTTTTGTTTCTTCTTGTAGTTGTTCAATCAGAACCAAAGCCTTGGCAAGTTCCGTTATATTATGGACTTACGCACATTGAGCAAATATTGGACATTGAGACGCAAAAAGCAGTAATTTCTGCCCTTTAAACCCCCTAAATCCCCCTTATCAGGGGGACTTTAAGACGGAATGCGTAAGTCCTATTATATATTCTGGGAAATGGGAAGTCAACTTAAAAAACCGAAATTCGTTACGCGGTGAGTTCTTCTCGTTGTTCAGGTTGGCGGATAGTTGAACTTTCCGTGTCGCCACTCTCTATAGATGAGAAAAACACCGAGTAAGCATAAGCCTTTGAACACTAAAGGTGTTACCGTAGCGACTGTCAATAAAAACTCCACGTCACTCATACCGAGTATTCCATCGTCCATCACTTTACCCGGCTCCCATCGCCACCAATCTGACTTAACAACTTGTTCAAAAATGGAATCAAAGATCTGAAATATAAGAAGTGTCGCACTAATGAGTATCAACCCTTTTGATTTCGTCCGGAAACATAAAAATACCCATAGCCCTATAAGAGCCAAGTGTGTGGCAAGATTTAGACCATAAAGCACATAAGTCATGCAAAATCTCCTTCAGTGGCTTTATAGATGCCGCCCCTACGGGGCTTGCTCCTTGGTTGATCAATGTTTCTACACCATAGGTGTCAATTTAGGGATATTTTGCGCTATTTGGTGCGCCCCGATCATAGATGCTGCAGAAACACCCTATCAAAAACCCCCTACGGGGAAACCTGGTTTTTGGCGGAGACACATTTCTACACAGATGCCGTTCCTACGGAACTCAAGAGAGGTTTGAAGTCATCAAGGTTTCCGCGTCGTATCCGGTTCGGTTAGGAAACCGAACCTACTGGTCTGGAGGTCGCGACAGAATTCAAGAGGGCTTTGAAGGAAACCTCAAGGGTTCCGCGTCGTATCCGGTTCGGTTGGGAATGCAGATCGCATGAATCAACGGTATGAAGGTTCCTTATGGACATTCCCCGGGGTGAGTACACCGCAAAACCGAACCTACCAGACTATGTGTTCAGGCTGCGGATAGCGAAATTTTCCCTGTCGCCACTCTCCATAGATGAGAAACACACCGAGAAAGTATAAACTGTAAAATGGAAGTGAGCGAATATGGCTAATTGTCACTATAAATTCCATGCGACTCATGTTTAGCCCGAGCCACCCGATTACTTTATCTGTATCCCAACCATTAAGCATATTTGGAATAAGAAAACTGGAATAAATCCATTCAAATATTTTATGAACAAGAAGCACCACACTGATAAGCATAAGACCGTTTGATCCCATCCGAAAAGATAAAAACAGCAGAAGCCCTACAAAAACCAAGTGTGCAGCAATATTTAAACCATAAAGAACATAAGTCATCCAAAATCTCCTTTAAACACAAGTTTCGTTGTAACCGTGTCTTTGGCAAAAATTATACCACAAACCTGTTGACCATACCAGTTTGATCAGATTTTCACTTGTAGCAATGAACCTGCATTATTCTTTTTTCAGAATCAGATCTCCCTAATGGGATTCAGGGTCAGCACTGCTGACTTTTAAATCTGTAAAGGGTTTTCCATTTGGGTCGGTAATCCGTAGGTAGAATTCCCACTTGACTTCCTCATTGCAGACTTTGACGAGGATGCTATTTTTGCCGGACTTGAGCGTTAAAGGAATCGTATAACGGTCAATTCTGACACTATGGGCACCGGTGTTTGTGAACACCTCTTCGCCGTTTAGAAAGACTGTCCCTTGGTCGTCGCTGTCAAAACGGATTTGTGCTTCGCGTTCATCGGGTGAGGTAACGGTCACAAACGCATAAGCGACACGCCAATTGACATCCTGTCCGAGATCAATATAACCGTTTAGGGTTTCATCGGTGCTTCTTTGCCAACTTATCTGCCCGTCTACACCGTCGTACTTTGCGGTTGTGTCAATCTGTGTTGCGTCTTCTGCGATGTATGCCGTGTCGTAACCGATGCCTTTGGTATTGTCAAACGGACCGAGGATTAACCACTTATCTTCAGTGATAACGCCCGTTTTTTGAATATACGTTTTCGCTTTCTCCGGCATAGCATTTTCATGGCAGAACTCCGCCAATTTAAGATTGACATCCAATTGATCCGTCAGATTGTTCGGCGCGGTATTCACCAAAGTATCCAACATCTCAACGTAACGTTCTTTGTCGGTAGCATTCTTACCGGCTCGAGAAATCCATGAGGCTAACCAGCGTACAAACGCCTCCTGTTCCATGGTGTTTAGGCGTTGTTTGAGCTGCACCAATGCATCTTCATACCGGTCATTGGCGACATACGCCTGCGCCAACGTCTCGGTGTAACTTGCCCCGGACCCCATTTGCGATGCGCGTTCGGCGTATTCCAGTCCTTTTTCCGGCATGATACCTTTGTCAAGAATCTGCCTTGCAAGATTGCGATAGCCAGCAGGACTTTGTCGCCGATTTGCGTTTTTCTGTTGGATCGTTAGCCACTCGGTGTACGCCGCATCTGCTTTTTCAGCATCGCCTGCTGCTTTGTAGGCATCGCCTAACAATTCAAGCAAAGAAACACTTGTCCCCATTTTCGGTCTTAATTCTTCAAGGACAGCAACTCCCTTGTCTTTCTGATCCTTGTCGGCGTAAAGTTTCCAGATGCTCCGGATTGCGGCATCATGTTCGTACTCTTCAAGCGAAGCCTCTAATGCCTGACGATACACCGCTTCTGCTTCTGACAACCGATCTGCTTTTTCATGCGTTTGTGCCAACAAGTTGTACAGTTCATAAGAGGTCGGTTCAAGTTGAATCGCTTTTTGATATGCTGCAGCTGCCTGTGCTAACTGCTCAGTACCTGCAATAGCTACGATCTGACGGGTATAAGGCTCCAGTTTAGCATCCCCGACCAGTTTACCGTTGCTTTTATTGGATGACGCATCAGAGATATGCCCTTCCATCTCTTCGTCAAATTCCCAGTAAGCGATTAAGTCAGGTTCGTCCCCTTTCAACCGAGCGTTCATGTTTGAGCGAATCTCATGCTCTGTTAGGGCGACATCCCAGACAGACACCCGGTCAATCTGCCCTATAAACGAGGCATGCGTTACCCACTCTTCTTCATGAGAACCGCCGATTCGGACTGGAAGACTGCTCTCATAAATGTTTTGATTCCGTCTAAAATCGTTGCTCCCGACCATAACACCATCAATATATATCTTTACGCTATTTTGTGAAGTATCAACCACACCTGCGACGTGGTGCCATTTGTTGAGCGTAATGGATCCCGGCGGTGAAAAGGCGAATTTTTCTGCCTCGCCCCTCGGCGATGCAGCGAATTGAATCCGACCATCGTTGCGTAGCCAGAGTGCGTAGCTTCGATTGCTGATGTTAGGTGTCCGCTCGTCTCCTTTGTAAAGAATAGGCGTATACCTGTTCGGGACATCGGTCGGTTTGATCCATGCGGTCACGGTTACCTGTTGACTGATATTGTTCAAAGCGGCACTATCGGCAATTTCCACGAAACTTCCGTTTCCAGGCAAGTCGAGTGCCGTATCTTCAACGACCTCATCCGTCTGCCGCTGCTTTTGAGAGAGATCCCCAATCTTTTTGTACCACTGTGCGTCATCGGGTTGGAGTTCACTAATTTTCTGATATTGTGCGATGGCTTCGTCAACGTTATCGCTTAATTCGTAGTTTTCAGCGAGCGCAAAACGCGCATCAAGATCATCAGGGTTTTCCGCAACCTTCTGTAACTGCTCAGGAATTTGCTTTTCATGAAGGTTCCCTTCAGTGTAAGCTTGGCGTATACCCTTCTCCGCTATTTCTCGCATCTGGTCAAATCTGGCGAGTCTCGCCATCTGTTTATATGCGTCAGCGGCTTCTTCATAGCGTTTCGCGCCGAGATAACTCTTCCCGAGGATTTCGTATACATACTCGTTCAGCGAAGAGAGCCCACCGCCCATCCGTGAGCTTGCAGCCTGTGTGTCTTCAGCAAACTTGACTGCGGATTCGTACAATTCACCCTCAGCACAGATAGAAGCGAGTGTCATGAGTAAAAAGATATCGAATTGTGCGCGCGGATTGGTAGAAACTGCTGTCTCACCTTGACTGAGCATCTCTTTTGCGAGTTCTGGTTGGTTGCTTTTTTGCAGGGCGGCAGCAGCATAGAAAAAACTGTTGAGGTTCCCCGGTTGTGCTTTGGAAAGTGCCTGATATGCTTCAGCCGCCTTCTCATGATCGCGTGCATTCCGATAAATTTCAGCCACCATTTCAAGAACAGCAGGGTTCTGTGCGTCCGTTTCAAGTTTGTTCTTAAAAATGGTTTCCAATTCCTCAAGTTTTCCCTGATTTTTATAGGCATTAATCAAGGTTTCGCGCGCCTTATCTCCACCCGACGTAATTTTGAGACCGGATGACCCTGTACTGATTGATACCCCTCCCATAGGGCTGGCTTGAGACTGGTTCTCGTAGAGTTCTATTGCCAAATCGTTATCGCCAACCTGTACGTATAGTCCCAGTAACTCGTTGGTGATGTTAGTTCGATAGTAGCTTTGTGTCGCCAGGTCCAAAGCCTTCTTATATGCCTCAATTGCTTTCTGAAATTCACCGGCGTTGCGGTAGTCTTGTGCGCGCTCTCGTTGCATCTCAAACGTTATCGTACCAGCCTCTTCCGCCTGCTTTAGCATCTCTTCTAATTTGCCTTGACGCTTGTAGACGCTCATGAGCTGCCGTTCAATACTTCGACGCTCGAACTGTTGTCCTGTGTATTGGATGGCATCCTTGAATGCCTTTTCAGCAGCATCCAGATCATCTTTACGGAGATAAAGTTGTCCCAATTGACGATAGGCCTTTCCATCGCTGGGATTGCGTTCAACGGCTTTTTTATATGCCTCAATGGCATCGTCAACGCGGTCTTCGGCAGCATAAAGTTTCGCGAGGCGCGCATAGTGAACACCGTTCTCTGTGTCTACCTCGATGTATTGTTGCGCAAGTTCGAGTGCTTCGGGGGTTCTGTCAGCAGCTTGGTAGGCATCAACGAGTCCGTCTTGATACTTTGTGTTTTCGGGATCTTCGTCAAGTAAGGCTGCCCACGTATCTACCGCCCTATCGTGCTTATTTTGACGTGAATAGAGATTTGCGAGTTGTGCGCGTGATTCAAGGTCTTCGGGCATCACCTCTGCGAGCTTCTCGTAAATGTCTACCGCCTTTTTGACCTCGTTCTGTTGGACGTACTGTTGTGCTAACGTTCTTTGCATCCCGACATCAAACTTTTCCGTTGTTTCAGGCGTACGGGTTGTCTTCGCCAATCCGTCACGTCGCTGTTTGATTTGCATTAACTGTCGTTGTGCCTGTTCACGGGTCCACTGCTGCGTTGAGAAGTCATTAACGATTTCGGTAAAGAGAGCCTCAGCATCGTCCCACATCTCGTGTTGCATGTATGTGTTGGCGATTTGTTCTTTATCATACACGCCGCGCCCCTGAAGTAGGCGGAACGTCCCCATCTTACGGAATGTGTCCTGCGCCTTCTCTTTCTCACCCTTTTTGGCGTAAGCCGTGCCAAGTTTTTGATAGGTTTCTGTCAGATGCCATGTATCTTGATGATTGATTTTCGCGATTGCCGACTCCAACAAACGCAGTTCACGATCTCTGTCATTCGCGCCTCGGTAAGCATCGGCGAGATTGTTTAACCAGTGTGTGTCCACAGGCGTTGAATCATCGAGGAGTTTGTCAACGAGTGCGTCTGAACCTTCAAGGTCGTCCGCTGCAATCTTCATAGAAGCGACGAGATAGATGCGCAACGCGTCATCGGGTTTTTCATCAAGTTTTGCTTCATATTCGGTTAGCAATTCCTCTATCCGATCTGATGCTTTGTAGAACTCAGTGAGTTTTGATACCATATCCACTTGGATGTGTGGATTAGGCGATAGTGTTGTATCTTTTGCGTCCAGTTTTTCGCGTAGGAGCTGGATCGCCTTCTCACGATCCCCCGCAGCGACATAAGCGGAAGCCAATGCGGTATAGGAAGAAGTGTTGTTTGGCTGCACGGCAATAATTTTTTCGTAGAGCTCAATAGCGGCTTTAGGGTTATTGTTTTCGAGGGCCTGACGTGCCACGCCTTCTGCGAAAAAGTTGCTATAGCTCAACCCGACAGATGGAACGATCATATCCTTGGCGAGCGAAACGAGTTCATCAACTTTGCCAGCGGTAAAGAAAACGTCCATTACTTGGTAATAGTTGTAGCCGAGTGCGTTTGGATTCTCTTTGAGGAGTATCAGGTATTGCGCTGCCGCCTCCTTCGCCTTACCGCGGCGTTCTAACATCTGCGCGTATCGCTGTCGTGTCATAGAGTCCTGGGGACGCAGGGCAAGTGCTGCGTCAAAGGCTTCGGATGCTTTTTGCACTTGATTCGTCTGTTCATAGAAGGTTGCCAACCGGACTTGTGCCTGAAACGAATTCGGATCCTTCTGGGCAGCTGTGACCAACTGCGGTTCGCGTTCTCGCAATCCTTTTGCGCGCCCAGCGGTCTGTACGGCGCGTCGAAGGTCCCAGGAATACAATGTGCGTCCGTGTCGGTCGCGCTGGTTGACGAACTGCATTGCGCGTGCGGCGATACGTGCGGCATCCTGTCCGCGTCCTAAGTCCTCCAAATGTTGGCTTAAATCTACAAGGAAGTTCGGATCACGTTCACCGGTTGCGAGGGTCATCGCTTTTTTGGCAATAGCGATCGCGTATTGGGTGAGTCCGTTCTGTTGAAGCGTTCGCGAGAATTGATAAAGTTCCCGAGCTCCACTCGGTGAATTGAGTACCTTCGTCACCAATTCGCGTACAGCAACAGTATCGCCTGTCTGCACGGCAAGCTGGAGTGTGAGTTCATGGTACTGTTTGCGGTTTCGCGGATCCGCCTCAGCGAGTCCGGTAATTAATGTGAATGCTGCGGCGTGCTGTCCTGCTTGGATAGAGGCAAAAATTGTGTTGAGTTTGAGGGTAAGATCCTCAGGGAATTCCTTTTGAAGCGCGGCGAGTACGGCTTGTGCCTCGTCCCGCTGCCCTACCCACCAATAGCAATAACTAAGTGCCAGACTCGGATAGATCCGGTCTCTTCCTGTGGCACGCTCCAATTCAGCCTGCAATTTTTTGTAGAGTGCCTCCTGTTGATCGCGGGACCACAATTGGCTGAAAACCCGCTGGAGGAACTGTAAACGATTTTGATCGTAGTAAGTCGTCGGTGATGGATAATTTGTCTGTAGCGATGTGTAACCGGAGTAAGATTGATTTGCGTATGCTAATGTTGCGACGCGCCGTGCGTTTGTCGCTTGCGGTTTGGTGCGTTCAAAGAAGGTCCAGAACAGCGCAATCCCTTTGTCGGTCTGTCCCTCACGAATATAAGCAGTGGCGAGATTTTGATAGATATCCCGATACTGCCGCCATTGCTGCGATGCGTAGGGATTGGGTAACCCAACCCCTACACCGCTTGCTGGCAGTTGCGGATTCTGTGCTGACTGACGTTGTGGCGTTGAAAGCCCTGGTACTGGCATCTGTGTAAGGACTTTCTCGGCAGCATCTATTTTTCCCATCCGTGCGAGCGCACTCACAATCGTTGTGCCCGTATTGAGGTCAGACACCTCTGCATCTACCAGTTCTACGACCAGTTTCTCGGTACCTTCTTTCCGTCCCTGCCGATAGAAATCGCTTGCATATCGTGCGACATACCAGAGCCGTGCCTCAGGGACTAAAGCGGTGATTTCATCAAGATATTTTTTCAGCGTTTCATAACTGATGCCTTGCCCCATTAATCGGGTCAAGCGCGTTCCTTGATAGACAGGATCGTTGGGTGATGCGGCAATGAGCCGTTCAAGCGTTTCATTCGTCTTGTCGGTATTTTGAGTTAAGATATAAATTTGTGCTAACGTTTCGAGGCCCCTTATGTTTTTGGGATCGGCATCAACTTGTACTTCAAGCTGGTTGATGAGTGCCTCCAATTTTCGTTGCTGTTGCGCGATAGTTGTTATCTGGACGAGCGCGCCCGCTTGTGCCTCATCAAAGTCTGTCGGTATCCACTGGGTTTGGCGCCCCCCCTGGATCTGAACTGAGGGTCGCTGAATTCGAGAGGTGAGCGTTCGGGGTAGATTAAATCTATCTGTCCTGATTCCGGGAGGTCCCGATGTCGCGCGCGGTGCGTTTGTTATTGGGTTCTGTGTTGCATTTTGCGTCGGTTCCGGCATGTCAAGCACCGTTTGAAAAAGTGGATGTGCTCGGTCAAATTCGTTCATTTCGACGAATGCATCCGCCAACTGATAGAGTTCAATATGCGCGTTTGGGCCTGTTACCTTTTCCGCTGCACGGTCAAGAACAGAAATCGCTTCATCCAACAGCCCGTGCTGAATCAATAAAGTTGCGAGTTTAATCTCTGCGTCAAAAGGTTGATTTTTGGTATGGAGGAGTTTCGTCCACGCCTGAATCGCCTCTTGTTCTCGCCCTACATCAAAGAGTAATTCACCGAGCCGTTGCCGATGCATAGGATTCGGTTGTGCCTTGACGAGTCGTTGTTGATAGGTGAGTGCGTCCTGTGTATCACCGAGATCCAGACTGATTTTGACGAGTTGTGCCAAGAGGTCCGGGTTATCGCGCTTCCGATCTAAAGCGCGTGCAAGTTGGAAACGTGCGTTAGGTAAGTCGCCCTCCATCTGATAGAGGTTCGCTAATGCAACGACGGCACCTATATCAGATGTGTTGGTTTTCGACATCTGTTTCAATTTTTCTTCCAACTCGCCGCGTCGCCCCAAGTCGTAATATAATTCAGAAAGCGGTTTGACAAAAGCGAGTTTATCACTGATGCTTCCGCTCAATTCCCAACACCGCCAGTACTGTTCAAGTGCCTGTCGGGGGTTTCCTGAAAGTTTGTAAATTTGAGCAAGTTCGGAACGGATGTTCGTCGATTCCGGTCGAAGCCGAATCGCCTGCTTGAAGCTGTCAATAGCCGTCTGGTAGTTTCCGGCTTGCTTCGCGATCAGTGCGAGCATCTGATGCCCTTCGGGATTGCGCGGGCTGTGGGCAATCGCTTGCCTCGCTGCGTCCGTAGCAGCAGCAAAATCCATAACTTCAAGATAGGAACGCGCGATGTTTGTATAGTATTCGCGTGCATTCGCGCCATCGACTTCAATCAGGTGTGTGTAGATAGCGTTTGCATCGTCACGCCGTCCCTGTAATGTGTAAACCTCAGCGATCCAACGGTTAACAACAACGTCATTGGATTCGAGAGCCTTCGCCTTCATAAGCACTTCAAGCGCATAGGTGGTATTGCCGAGTTTGAGGTACATCTTAGCGAGCTGCTTGTACTGGATGAAAGCATCCGCGGCTGCAATGTCTGGTTTTTCAAGTGCCGTTTCCAGAGCACCGATTTTTTCAACAAGTGTTCCTTGCCGCCGATAAATTTCGATGCGCTGGTTATCCATCTGTTCGGCGAAAAATTCGTTCGGTGCGAGTTTCGCGGCTTCAGTGTATTCCGTTAAGGCTTTGTCATAATCTTTGTTCTCCAGGAATCGCTTCGCCAATGCCTCACGATAACGGTACACATCGGGTGCCAACTCAGCCGCTTTTCGGCTTGCAGCGATGGCTTCGGTTTGACTGTTTAGTACGCGTGCTTTGCTATCAAGCAGTTTCGCGAGGCGGTCATAGTTTTCAGCGACGGCTTTGTCGCCAGCAACCATGCGGTTCCATGTCTCCAAAGTTTTCGCACGATCCCCTTCTCGGAAGTAAAATTCACCGAAATATTCAATATAATCCAGCTTATCGGGTGCCAGTGAAATCGCCTTTTGATATGCTGCGACGGCATCATCCATCCATTCATGATTGGCGTAAATCTCGGCAAGGATAAGGTGCGTACTTGCGTTATCGGGGTCGCGCGCAAGCATCCGTTGATAGGTTGCTCTTGCTTTGTCTTCGTCATCCAATTGCAGGTATAGTTCGCCAAGTTCGCGGTAGATGCCAAAATCGTCGGGTTGTTGTTCGCTGAGGGATTCGTAGGCAGCCGCCGCTTCCTGAAACTTCTCAGCGTTGCGGAGTGCAGCGATTAAGTTCAAGCGGAGCGCAGTGTCTGTCGGTGCGAGTTCAAGTGCCTTTTGATAGGCATCAATCCCTTCGTCTAACTGTTGGTTTTCAATATGTGCCTCAGCCAGCAAACCGGTGAGTTCTGGATCGTTCGGTGTATTTTCAAGTTTTTCTTTATAGTGTGTGATTAAGCCTTCCCAGTTCCCGTCGGCGGCGTAAATGCCGATAATACGGTGTTGAAGATCCTTACGGAGCCAGTTTCCGGGTGCCGTCAACGCCAACGCGGCTTCGTAGGTTTGAATGGCTGCCTCGTAATCACTCTTTTCCTCGTGTATATTCCCGATCTCGCGGCGACTCAAGCAGACGCGATATGGATCGTCGGTTTTAAGTGCGATAATCGCTTCATGTTGCGCGATGGCTTGTTCGTAGAGTTGTTGTTCTCGGAAGAGGTCTGCGAGTTCAATACGGGAAAAGATGTTTTCTGGATCCAGTTCAGAGATTTTTGTCCATGCTGAGATTGCTTCGTCTACGCGGTCTCGGCTGAAATAGGCGCGTCCGAGTGCCTTGTAAATCGTCATCAATTCTTCAGGAGATGCGGCCTGTGTCTGTTCTGATAATTCTGCGGCTTTTGTCAACTCTCGGATTGCGTCTTCATGCCGACGCAGGGTTGCGTACATCTGTCCCAAGGCGAAATGGGGATAATAGTTGTTTGGTGCGAGTTCAACGGCACGTTGATATGCAGTAAGCGTCTCAGCATCTTTTCCGAGACGTTTGTGAATGTGTCCCAAGATCAGCTGGAGGTTTGAATCGTTGGGTTTGGCTTCTGCTTCTGCCTGATAATCGGCAACCATGGTATCTAAGCCAGCATCCTCAAGATAAAGTTGGTAGAGTCGGTCGAACGTACTTCCCTCTTTCGGGTTGCGACTGAGCATTAATTTGTAGCGTTCGACAACTTTTTCGTCTTGGGCAGAGGTGAGTGCAGGATAGTAGAAAGTGCAGGATAGTAGATAAAGTACACACGCGACGATTAAGCATTTTTCTTTTCTGAACATGAAAATCTCCTTGAGGAAATGTTTGGCGTTGGGAAAGCCTAAGAATTTTTGAGGCTTTTAAATCGATTTCCAAAAATAGATAACGAATTTAAATATCTGTGGGTTTACTACAAACATACTGTTCCTACGGAACTCAGGAGCGAACATTCACCTCACAGTTTATATCTGATATGCAAGAGGTTTCGGTTTCGGAAGACTTTTCTGAGTGCAGGAAACACGCCTTTTTTCTAAAATTGACACTTATGGTTCACTTATAGTGACACACTTTAAGGGCGAAAAAGGTGCATTATTTTATGTAAAAGTCGATTTTAATCAGGTTCGCTAAAGACTTCCATCCCAGCGGAGCCGTCTGCGACCTTACGAATTTGCTTCTCAAACCCCGGTGGCGAGAGCGTCCACGTAATCCAAAGCGGTTCGTCGCCTGTGTTGACGAAACGGTGTTCGACATTGGGTGGGAGATAGATAACTGTGCCGGGTTTCAGGTCAGCGACTTCATCACCGACGAAGGCTTTGCCTTGTCCTCCATAGACAAAAATAATTTCTTCTGCTTCGCTGTGGGAATGGATAGGAATTTCGCTATTTGGATCAATCTCCTCTAACCCCATTGCGAAATGCTCAGTATTCGCCGTATTTGGTTGGATGAGTGTGTAGAGTGTTCGCGGTGCATCGCCTTCAATACGGACAACTTCGGCATCTTCTTTGTGGTAGATATGTTTCATTTTTTCCTCAGGTGGTAAAAGTTTGGTTCAAATATCGCGAGTAAAACTCGCTCCTACAAGACGAGTCAAATATCGCGAGTAAAACTCGCTCCTACTGGTAGATATGATCTTGTAAGCAATACAACTTGAAACTGGACGTAGCAATAGTCTCCAGTGATTAAACGAACCAGTAGGAATATAGACTCGCGTTCTTGAGTTGAAACCGGAGTCGGGCCTCCTTGCCCTTGATTGCTTCCAATGAACGGCTAAATTCGACATTTGCATCTAATTGATCTCCGACGATTTGCTGAGAGGTATAATTCTCCAAAGGTGTCCCAATATCATCGGTGACGGAGACGATGACATAGCCTTGACTTGCATCGACGTTGAGGTGTAATTCTCCGCCATCAATTGCCAAAGGCTTTGTCAGCATGTATCCTTCCATCTCACCTGCATCAAGGGAGACAAAGCCATCCCGTCGTAAGGTCGCCAAGCCGAGCATGGACTTGTGCTTACGCTGGATCTGTTTGAACTTCCTACCCGTGTGCGGTCCGTTCACGCCACCGTAATAGAAATAGATTTGGTCGTTGTGTGTGATGAAATTCTGGCTAATCCGCGTCATGCCGTCTTCCCAACTGCCAGGCTGTCCGAGCGTCAGGAAAGTCTGTCGGTCTAAAACGCGTTGCCAGCGGATACCGTCACGGCTCGTCGCGAGCGATGTGTCAATCGTGCCATCAACGCCTTCGCGATAGACCCAGATCATACCGAGATAGATGCCTTCGTAGATGTTGATCGGCATGCCGTAAATTTGCGTGCCTTCTTCATCAACAGCGTCGCATTCAAAGACACGTTCTGGCTCGCTGAAATTGACCGCGTCGGGACTTTCGGCGCGTGCGGTTTTACGTCCGCCTGCCCCGAATCGCCCAAAGACGACATACCTCTGTATTTTCGGATCCCACACCAAGGATTGGGTTGTGTCACTATCAATGGGAATAACCGGATTCGTTTCGCAGTCCGTCCAGTGAATACCGTCTGGTGAAAAGGACATCCACATACCGTCTCCGTCACCGTGTCCCCAGATCGTGCGCCCTTCATATTCAACAAAGGTGTCAATCCCGCCATGTTCCCAATAAAATCCTTTGTACCGACGCGCGGGATCGGTTTCATGTTCATCGTAGAGGATAGCCGCACCCTCGCAGTTTGTGCGTCCGATGTCAACGAGATTGTTTTCGGTACTGCCTTCAAAATCGACTTGATTGAGGACAGGCTTTTCCCAGTGCACACCATCGGTCGAAGTCGCATAAGCGAGGAGTGTTATATTGCCGAGTGCACTTCGTTGACGGATTTGCACCATGCCATCGGCGTAAGGTCCTGTGAGATACCACATCTTAAACAATGAATCTTGCGGGTCGTAGAGCACCGTGCCGTAGAGGGATGCGATGCTCTCCCACGGATTCTCGCCTCGTAAAATAGGATTATTCGGATGCCGTTGCGGTTGGTGCATCCGGCGATACACCCCTTCCATTCGGGTGATGTGATGCAGATCAAGGAAAAGGTAGCGGTGTTCCATGTGAAGATTCCTTAGAAATTCCATGCCTTTTGTGCAGACATGTTATCATAAATTTGAAGGTGAGTCTATGAAAAAATAGAGAGTTTTTCAGTGCCATTTGACAATCTCCAATCGGTGTGTTATGCTTTTATGAGGAACTTTGATATAAGAATTTAGTCCGTAGGCGTGGTTCAAAGAAACCCAACGCATGACAAAGGAAACTTTGGAAATGAAAATCACACGACTCATTCTTCTCACACTACTCTTGGTTGCAATCCTGTTCATACCAGCACTTTTGGCGGAAGATTATAACGGGTGGCAACTGCCTGAAGGTGCAAAACTACGGCTCGGAAAGGGTAGCCTATATGATATCAAATTCACGCCGGATAGTAACCGTATCGCGGTTGCAACCAGCATCGGGATTTGGATATACGATGCACACACAGGAGAAGAACTCGCGCTTCTTGTAGGACATGCGGATATAGTTACCTCATTGGGTTTCCCTGCGGATGGACGTTTCTTGGCGAGTGGGAGTTTAGATGGAACTGTCCGATTGTGGGACATAGAGACCGGTAAGCAGATGGCACTCTTTGCCGGACATTGGCGTGGCATTAAGGCCATTGCGGTGTCGCCTGATGGGAAAATTGTCGTCAGTGGTGGTGGATTGGAAGGCAGGCTTATCTTCTGGGATGCGGAGACTGGCGAACAGATTAAACAGCATACCCGATACACAGATAACCTGATCCATACGTTCAAAATTTTCCTTGATAGGAGTAGAACACTGACAGATCCTAATGCGATTGAAGGTCTTGCTTTTTCATTGGATGGGAAAACTTTTGTGAGCGGACATTCGGATGGTATCATACGACTCTGGGATGCAGGGACCGGACGAAAACTGTCCCTGATCAAAGCGGATAAACATGCGTTTATTAGGAGTTTGGCACTTTCTCCTGATGGAAAAACGCTTGCCAGTAGTTTACCAAATACAGGCGTTTTGTTACATACACTCCAAAACGGCAAACGGCTGTCACACAGGCCGGTTCATCACGCGCATTTTCCGGAAAATTTGATATTTTCACCAGATGGCACTACACTTATCGGCACAGGTGGGTATTATGAGAAGGATAGAGATACTTTCTATGAGGGATGGGATATTCACATTCACGTATGGAAGGTAGACACTGGTGCGCTGTTAAGGTCGTTCCCTACGCATGATAAAGGTAGGGTGAGAACATTGGCACTCTCACCAGATGGAAATATCCTCCTGACCAGTAGCCGGGACGGCACGATCCGCTCATGGGACCTAGCAACAGGAAAACATACCAGATTCACGACAGGACATGGCGGATTCTACAGTAGGATCCTGCTGTTCTCTGACGATGGGAAAACACTTACAAAGTGGAAAGATAAAGACCTTGTCCAGTCGTGGAATATAGAGACGGGGACACAACTCACCCTCCAGCAAAACGTTAGGCAAACCGAACAACGCATCCATCAGTTATTGTTTCACTCGCCGAATGACAAAACCTTTCTGGGATTCAACTCGGATTGGACGCACATTCGGCTCCGAGATGTTGAGACCGGGCACCGTATTGCTGACATTACGGGACATAAGGACATAATCCATGCATGGGCGTTTTCACCTGACAGCAAAACCCTGGCAACCGCCAGCAGAGATATGACGATTCAGTTGTGGGAAATAACTACCGGCAAACAGATTCAGAGGTTTCAGACGCATACGGTCACACCCACCGCTGTGGCTTTTTCAGGGGATGGAAAAATCCTCGCGGGTGGGGTATATGATAGCCGGTTGGGCAGATCACATCTGATTCGGTTGTGGGAACTGCCGAGTGGACATGTGCTGACGAACCTCGTTGGGCATACCGGAGGTATTGACGCACTGCGATTTTCAGATGATGGGAAAACGCTTGCGAGCAGCGATAGTAATATTATTCTCCTTTGGGATTTGGATAAGATTCTTCAGGGAGAAAAATAGTAGTATTAGATTCACCGGTTGGGTTACAACACGCGTATTTCTTCAAATAGAGCCAACTGTTGAGGGTAATCCGTTGGGAGTGCCCGGATTTCTTGGTAACCCTCAAAGAAAATTGTCTGTTCATCTTCACTGAAATGGCGTGAAAGCGTTAGAATATCTGAGAGATAATAACCGAATCCGAACTCCATCACGTCAATTGGGCAGGGTTGTCCATCCGAGACAATGATATTGTGCGGTTCCAGGTCCGAGTGAATGAGCCCAAAAACGTCTCGTTCTTCACCGTGTTCTGCGACAAACTGTGAAAAGCGTAAAGAAAGAGAGGAAAGTTTTGCAAGTTCCTCCGCCGAGGTGTCCGTATCGCTTCCAAGTGCTGCTTCAATTTTTGCTGTAATCCAGTCTGTATCGTACCGCGGGCGGGTGAACCAGTTCGGTAATTCTAATGTTTCCGACACAGCGTGCATGCGTCCCACCATGATTCCAAGCTTCCGAATCAGTTCCGGTGTTTTTTCTGCTGCGGGGAGTCCGTGAAGCGTCTCACCGGGAATCCAATCGTATACAGTTGCATAGCGCGGTGATAAGTCGTTTGGAGAGGGGCATTGAATCATTTCTCCATCACGTCCAGGCACGGGAGAGAGGGTCCTGATGCTTGCTTCGTTCCAAAGGGCTTGTAACCAATAGATTTTAGATCGAATTTCATGGATAGAGGTTCCAGCTCGATGGAGTCTCAGTGTGAACCGTGCGTCCGCAGTATCTAAGAAAAACAACATATTCGCGACATCAAATCCAATACCACTAATTTGGAATGAAACGTTATTCAATTCATACAACGTAACAGCGGCTTTTACATAGTGCCAATCGGTGACAAGGTATTGTAAGATATTTCTGTTATAAACTATCAAAATGCCATTGTCACAAGCGTGTCGTGTCGATTCGGATACAAATGTTCGCTGTTCGTCATTGAGTGAATCCAAGAAGGTAACGATGGCAGGATCAATCTGTGGGTGTGGGTCAGAAATGGCTTCAAGCCAATACTGTCTACATTTATCATGACAATCGATTCGGTAGACGGGTAGGGACGGATCGCGATACCAATCAGGAGAATTTTCGATAGCGTATTCGACTTGAGTCTGACAAAATGGGCACGACATTTTCTCTGCCATAGTGGTGCTTCTCCTTCATCGGGGTTGCAAACCCCTCCTATAAAAGATTAAAATCCATCCCTGTCCGTTTTTTCAATGAAAACAAAATTCAAATAGGGTTATGCTATGTTTCTTGTGCAGATAGGTTATCATAGATCTGGAGGTAGGTCTATAGAAAACAGAGGGTCCTCAACTCAGAGCCATTCAGTTTTCGGTTTTTCAGGCATTTTCGCGGAGGGATCGCGAGCACAGCTCGCTCCCACCGGGAAGAGATGTGTACGAAAAAATCGGAGTTATGTGACAATTGAATGGCTCTGGTCCTCAGCTCAAAGTATATAGACTATTAGCTGGATCTATGGTATAATTCCACTAACAGAAAGCGGGCAAATCGAGCAACAGGGGTACAATCCTCCTCCCTCTCACTATCTGTAAAAAGATAGAATTTTCAACATCCTTTACATGTTCCCACATCTATCGGCAAAGTTCACAATCAAGAATTGGCGGAATTGTGAAACTTTTTTATTTTAAGTCGCATCGTTAATAATTATGGACATAAAACAGTGAACATTCCTTTTTTAGAGGTATCCGATGAAACACGACGATGCTAAGCTCATCCAACGCGTGCTTGACGGTGATGATACTGCGTTCTCCACACTTGTAAAAAAACACCAAAAACCGGTGCACGCGCTCGCGTGGCGGAAAACTGGAGATTTTCATGTCGCCGAAGAGATTACGCAAGATACCTTCCTAAAAGCGTATCAGAACCTTTCGACGCTCAAGGAACCACAGAAGTTTGCAGGTTGGCTTTATGTGATAGCGGCGAACTACTGCAAGATGTGGAGGCGCAAGAAACGTTTGTCCACACAGTCATTGGAAGACACAAACAGCGCGGAATTAGAAAGAGCGAGCTATTCTGGATATGTCATTGCGGAAAACGAACGGACAACCGCAGAAGCGCAGCGCGAAGTCGTCAAGAAGCTGCTTGCCAAACTTCAGGAGAGTGACCGGATCGTCATCACGCTCTACTACCTTGGGGGAATGACGTATGAAGAGATAAGTGAGTTTTTGGGTGTATCGGTAAGTACGATTAAGAGTCGTCTCTACCGTGCGCGGCAACGTTTAAAAAAGGAGGAGCCGATGATACGAGAGGCTTTAGGCAATTTCCAAATCACACCGAATCTGACAGAGAATATCATACGTGAAATTTCGCGTCTGAAACCGGTCGCGCCACCGAACAGTAAACCGTTGGTGCCGTGGGTGCTCGCTGCGTCTACGTTGGCAGTCGTCCTTTTAATGTTAGGTATTGGTAGTCAATACTTGTCGCGTTTCCAAAAGCCGTATAGTTTCGATGCTGCATCAGAGATGACAGTGGAATTGATTGAGGCACCTATTGTGCTAAACCTCGAATCCAAGCCTGATGTTCGGACGCAGTTGGGAAATGTCAATGCACCGAGCAAAAGTGATACTGGCAACCAGCAGCCTAACGATGTGTCGGCATCAGTTGCAGACGCAGAATCAGCGGAAACAGATACAGATTATTCCCAATGGCAGCTTCCTGAAGATGCCAAATTTCGGCTCGGAAAAGGCACCTTACATGACATCAAATATACACCAGATGGCAATCGCATAGCAGTTGTAACAGATATAGGCATTTGGATATACGACGCGCAGACAGGAAAGGAACTCATCCTCCTGACAGGACATACGCGTAGGGTTACCTCATTGGGTTTCCCGGCAGATGGACGCTTCCTCGCAAGTGGTAGCGGTGATGGAACAGTCCGGTTGTGGGATATAGACAGCGGGAAACAAACTGCTGTTTTTGCTGGACACTTGGGCGGAATTGCAGCTATTGCAGTGTCACCTGATGGAAAAACTGTCGTCAGTGGCGACGACTGGAAAGGCACACTGATCCTCTGGGATACAGAGACCGGTGAACAGATTAAACGCCACACCACATATACGGACAACTTGATTCGCAGACTCCAAATTTCTCTTGATAAGCATAGAACTGTGACGTATCCAAATGCTATTGCAGCACTCGCATTTTCACCGGACGGGAAAATTTTTGCGAGCGGGCATCGGGACAGCATTCTGCGGCTCTGGGATTCAGAAAACGGACGAAAACTTTCAACCCTGAGAGATCACAAACGTGGTTGGATTGAAGGGTTGGCATTTTCACCGGACGGGGAAACGCTTGCCAGTAGTACGATAGATGGGGTCATTTCGTATACATTCCCGAAAGGCAAACCACAGTCACACATCACTCTAAAGAAAAGCTCGCCGAAACACTTGGTGTTCGCTCCGGATAGCAAAACCCTCATCGGTTTCGATTGGAGATCTTGGGATGGAGAAAATGAAGACCTCCACGTATGGGACACAGCTACTGGCCAACGTCTTCAATCTATTTACACAAAACATACGGATCAACATGAAGCCTTAGCAATTTCCCCTGATGGGAACACTATCTTAACTGGCAGCTGGGATGGTACAATTCACCAGTGGCGGACGGCAACAGGAACATATCTCTCTACTTTCACCACAGGGCACGGTAGAGGTGCCAGTGCACTGACGTTTTCTGATAATGGACAGACAGTTATGAGTCGGCTTGTGCTTTATGGTAGCGAAGATCAACATCTGTTTTGGGATACAACCACGGGTGTCCAAATCTCAGCACCTGACATCACAGAAACCATTAAAAAAACGCTCGGCAAACAATCTCCGAATTTACCCAATCCTGTTATCTCTGCCAAGATTGACGAAGATCGAAAACACATTCAGGTCCAGGACATCGCAACCGGTCGCGAAATGTACCGAATCACGGAACATAAAAGCGATATCTGGACGTTCGCGTTCTCACCCGATAGGAAAATCCTTGCGAGTGGTAGCGATGATATGACGATTCGGTTGTGGGATACCATCACCGGTAACGAAATGCTGACACTTCCAACCTATACAAACACGGTCTTTGCTGTGGCATTCTCACCTGATGGGAAAATCCTCGCGGGTGGCAGTGTATACGATAGCCAGTTAGGCAGATCAGACCTCATTCGCCTGTGGGAAATTCCGAGTGGACGGATATTGGTAACTTTTACTGGACACACAAGTACTGTCAGGGTCCTGCGATTCTCACCTGATGGAAAGACCCTCGCCAGCAGCGGTGATGATGGCACGATTCTCCTCTGGGACTTGGATAGAACCGTTCAGAGAGAAAGATAAATGTTGTGTTTATCCGACACGCTTTATAGGGGAACACTGATTCTTAGGCACTTTGGCTAAATCGCGGTTCAGCCAATCGGAAGGTCAGCAAAAACCCTACCACAACAAGAGCACCGCACGCAATAAAAACCGGTTCAAAGGCGAATTCCTCGATTAATGCCCCAATCAACGGTGAAACGAACAGCGGGATCGCCTGAAAAAGACTCATCACGCCGAGATATTGTGGGTGTTTCTCCTGTGGCGCGATTTCAAGCGTGTAGTTCGTGACAATGCGGGCTGACACGGGTGTGAAGCCCATAAGCGCGAAGATAATCCAATAAAACTGGGCACCGGTTGGCATTCGACTAATGCCGACTGCTAACAGGGGCATACAGGCACTGATGAATATCAGAATACGCAAGACAAATCGGTTCCCTGACCGGTCTGCGATGTTGCCCATGATACCGGCACCGATAGCGTTGGATGCATTCTGCGCAATTATCAATGTGACGAAACCAGAAGGGACGAGTCCTAACGTTCGCGTTCCGAAAACGGTATAGTGTGGGAAAAGGGGCCAGATCGAGTAAAACAGCAGGATAACGACTGCGAATCGCCGAAAATTTCTGTCGTACCGCAAGGATAAAAGTGCATCGCCGAGAAATTTAAAAAAAGGGGCCGTGCCCTCTGGCTGTGAAGGGAGTTCTCTAAACCCAAAACTGACCGCCGCTGCGATCCCGAAGAAGAGAGCCGTTGCCGCAAAGAGCACAGCATAACGCGGCGGACTCACAGAAAACCAACGCGGTAGCAGGTAAAAAGCGACCCCAATCGCAAGTGTACAACCGATGATATTGGAATAGGCGAGCAGCCTGCCCCGTTTTTCAGGACTGATGAGTTTTCCCTGCAGCGTCCCGTTTGCCAGATGATTGCAACCCACCGCGAGCCAGTGCAGGGTACACAGCGCGAGAAAAACAGCGACAATAACGTTGGACGACCAGCGTGTTAAGCTTAACGTTGCGGACAATATGAACCACGGAATCGCAAAACCGAAACCGGTGAAAACAAAGAATCCACGTTTTGTAGGCATCCGAGCGACACGTTGTGCCACCAGAAACTGAGGCAGACTTTGCCCAATTCGCAGAATGAGCGGCAGCAACCCGCGGATAGTTCCAGACGAGGTATAGACATCAATAAAGGCTGGAATGACGACAGATTCGGATTTGAACATCCAACCGAGACGCATCAGAATCTGGTTTAGCGCGAATACAATTAAATTGCGTTTTTCATGCGGATAGGATTCTACCGAATGGCCGTTGGTCTGATCTGATGCGTTTTTATCCATTGAAATTCCAGTCGTTTGTTAACATGTTCACTTGTCCTCCGATTTTCAGCATCGGATTTACGGTGTGAGCGCGCCTTCTTCGAGCCGCTGCGCTCCATATTTTTCCAAAGCCTCTTGTTCCTCCGGTGTTAAGGTCTCTTGCTCGGAGAGTGCTTCTGCAATTCGGTGGAACCGTTCAACGTCTCTCAATCCCATAATCGTTAGATGGACACTTTTATGGCTGAGTACATAACGGTAGAATTGTTCTGGAGACGGTGCGTCTGTGTCCCCAAAAAGTCTGTCATTCCGCGAGGCGTTCATAATGACGACACCGGTATTATGTTTGTCAGCTGCCGGGAAAACTGTCCCTTCTGGTGTTTTCATCGCACAATTATACCAACAGAGAACGGTATCGAAATGCCCCGTTGCGACAGCGTGCTGAATCTGGACCCAATCGTGTCCGGTAACACCGATGAATCGGATAAGCCCTTCATCTCGTGCTTTTTGCGCCATCTCCAATGCGCCGCCGGGTGCTAACGCTTGGTCTCGTTCCTTTTTCGTGTTCAAGTGATGCAGTTGGTAAATGTCAATGTAATCAACGCCGAGCATCTGCAGCGATGTTTCAAGTTCTGTCCGTGCGCCTTTTGCATCGCGCTGAGCGGTTTTCGTCGCAAGAATGAGTTTATCGCGTTGTCCCTTTATAGCGGCTCCGATGACCTTTTCATCCTCGCCATCTCTGTAGGATCGTGCCGTATCCATATAATTGATACCGGCATCAATTGCTTTCCGGTAGCCGTCAACGGATTCACAATACGCGCCGCCGCTACCGAGTCGGGTAACCGTTAAACCTGTGCGACCTAAGACTGTTTTCGGAATTTCATAAGCCATGATGTTTACCTCACAAACTCCAAGTTAACATTTTAATTTATCAACAGAAAATATGCTACATATTTATTGAGGGATCCGATAACCGCCCCCAACATACAGTAGCTGCCCTGTGAGCCATCGCGCCTGTTCAGAACAGAGAAACACTGTAACATCAGCCACATCTTCAGGTTTGCCGACCCTTTCTAACGGTGTAGATTCTGCGATCGTTTTTTCATCCGCTGGTACAATGTAACCTGTTTGCACCGGTCCAGGCGCAACGACATTCACCGTAATACCATATTTCCCTAACTCACAGGCAGCGGAACGACTGTAAGACTCAATGGCATGTTTACTGGCAGCGTAACTAACGTTCAGCGGGTGACAGTGTGCGGGATCCGTACTGGTATTTACAATACGCCCCCAGCCCAGCCCATTTTCAAGGTATTGATTCAGATATGCTTGCATCATCAATGCAGACGCTCGAGAATTAATAACAAAATGGGCATCAATGTTTGCAGCAGTGGATAAGAAAATACCGCTCCCTTCAGTTGAAATTTGTTCAGGGTCAAAAGTCTCCAGCACACAGTGGGTATGATTGTTAATCAGGATGTCAACAGGACCAAGTTCTTCCTCGCATGCCTCGAAAAGTTTTGAGATGTTTGTTTCATCAGCGAGGTCTGCCTCTAAGACAGATATGGTCATCTCAGCGTCTTTAAATTGGTTAACAAGTTTAGAAATAGGCTTTTGTTGCATGGCTTGGTAGAGGATATCGCCACCGATACCTGCTGCTTCGGCATGTCTCAATTCTGCTTTGCTGTATCGACACGGTGGATGAAAAAATGAAGCGAATACTTTCACGCCTTGTTTACCAAGAGCTAAAGCCGTTGCGGCACCAATACCGTGGTTGGCACCTGTAATTAGTGCTACTTTTCCTTTTAACTTTGGATCAATCATAAGACGGTCTCTCAAAATGCGGGTGCCATCTCCCACGCCTGAACGGATCGGAAATGTGCCTGTCCACCTCGGCTCACCAATTTTACAGCGGTGCTGTCGGCTCGCGTTGGGTAGACCCGCTGTGTGATGCACTGCCTACCGTTCGCGAACACTTCAACCACAGACTTATCAACATAGATGCGGAGTTGAAGCACTTCGTTGTCCTTCAGTTTAAACGGGGCACATTGTGCGTCAACGAACTGTTCTGATTCCGGTAGTCTTGCAGTGCCACCCGCGTCCCGATAGTATGGGTAGCGGATTGCTTCGTTTAAGGTAGAACGACTGATGTCTATTTTTAACGTGCCTTCCGCTGGGACGTACAGAATCCCGGTGCGTTCAGCCTGATCTGGTGAGCAGAGTACTTGAACGCCGACTTCGGTTGCATCGCCGGGCTCAATTTCAACAGCCAATTCAAGGCAGTTTCCTTGAATATCTTCTAAGTTCATATCTTCATCAGCGTTTAAGGTGATATTTTCACGCGTTTTTGGGTTCATCCGTAGGCATTCCAATTCTGGCACGGGTTCAATCAGCAGACTACCGTCTGTTGCGAGGGACAGGATGCGTGGCAACGTCATAACGCCTGACCAACCCGAAGCACGTTCCTGTTCAACGCCACGGATTTCGCGAATCCAATCGAAAAAGATACGCCGTCCTTGGGCATCTAAAAGTGAGCGGGGTCCACCGAGCAATCCACCTTCCCAACTCATCCGCCCGTAGGTTTCGACGTGATATTCCTCATTTTCAAATCGTCCGATGTAATACTGTGTGCCTTGCCAGTGGCTACAAAAGAGTAACATGTGCTGATCGCCCAACGGATAGAAATCAGGTACTGCACAGTCCTCTTCAGCGTCTGTCCACTCGCGCCGCGATTGATAAAAGGAGTGGACAAATTCCCAGTCTACGAGGTTAGACGATTTAAACAGCGCAGTTCCGTCTCCGATTTGTCCCGGTATTGTGTTTCCGATGAGGGCGTAATACGTATCGCCTTCCACCCAAGCACACGGGTCAAATACAATATACTCGCCGTGTCCTTTCTCACCCGGTTTTGGCACTGGAATCACTGGGTTGGCAGGATGCTTATCCCACGTAATGAGCAGGTCATCATCACTTGTTGCGATACACGTGCCATCAGGAATTCCGTGATAGATGAACGTCGGGACCCCCTCCAGATTCACGAGTGCACCGCCGCTAAAACATCCGCCTCGGTCTGGTCCGTCAAGGTCGGGTGTTAAAGCGATCGGGTGATGCACCCAATGTACGAGATCGACACTCGAGGCGTGTCCCCATTGCATCCACTTCCAATAGCCACCTTCAGGGTTGTGTTGATAGAAGATATGATAGCGTCCCTTCCAAAAGATGGAGCCGTTGATATCGTTCATCCAGCCAAATGGCGGTGTGAAGTGGTAGCGCGGTCGATATGGATCGTCTGTATACATCGCGCCGAGTTCTCGCGTAGCCTGAATAAGTGCTTCTGTTTTTTCTATAGCTGTGCTCATAGTTTTGATGTTCCTTGTAGGAATCGCGAGCACAGCTCGCTCCTACAAACATAGGTTTAAATTGTGTCCAAGTTGTGAGCGTTATTGCGACTTGGTGTCAGTGTATCAAATCAGTCAGTGAACCAGAAGGCGTAAATTTCTGCCTCGAGTATAGAAAAGCGAAGGCGCACGGTCTTACCGCGGAGTTCAGCAAGGTCAGCCTTCTCCTTCCAACGCATCGGTTCATCAATACTATCGACCATCGCCGGAATACTTTCGTCGAAGGTGTATCCCGGAAAGGGTTGACCATTATCGGCATTGAGAACCTCTATCTTAACCCGACCACGCCAAGAATCCACATTCACACGCAGTTCGTTGTCTTCCACGACCATCGGTTTGGTCAACACTGAACCCCATTCAATGCCACCCTTAAGCGACACAAAACCGTCAACACGAAGTTTGGCGAGTGACATGGCAAAGTTGTTGAGATACTTTCTGTTTATTATGTCTGCCAAAGGTTGGCTACGGTGTCGAACGCCGAGGTAATAGAACCAGAGTTCATTGTTCCGTCTGATCGGTCCGTTGACGACCGAAATCTGTCCTGTATCGTAGGCACTGCCATCCCCTACGGGTGATAATTCAATAAATGGCGTGCGGTTCCCGACCCGCTCCCATTGCCGTAGATCGCGACTTGAAGATAGTTCCACCGACTTACGACTGTCTACGTTTTCATAGAGTGGCGGGTGCTTCCCTGTCCAATGGTGCATCACAGGCAGCCCCAGATATAAATCCTCGTAGCGAAATACAGGAAAATTATAAACGTCGGTGCGCCATTCTTCAGGTCGGTTGTATATCGGAGTCAGATAATCGGGATCCTCAATGAATTTACGGATCCTTTCTTCGCCGTTCTCTTGATCCATCTGATCGGCGTGGAAAACCAGTTCTATTCCGCTCCAGTTTTCAAAATCTTCACTGGTACTCAAACAGAAGCTGCGCCCATAAGGTGACCTGCCATCGGGTCCGGCGTGCTTAACGGTCGCGATAAATAGACCGTTCTCCTCGTCATAACCGAAATGTGCTTCGTCTGAACTTGGGACAGGTGGCACATCAAGGTAGGTCCAGTGCAGGCAGTCTGGCGAGACTGCTGGCGTTAGTCCACCGCCTTTTCCCCATCCCATGCCTTTGTAGCGGCGTTGTTCATCAGGGTCGTGGGGGTCGTAAATAGGTCCGAGTGGCACGCCTGTCGGTAGGATATTGTTATCTGTGCCGATTGCGGTGCCTCGCCATGTAAGGGCATCATAATCTTGTAGTCCCAAAGCCGGTTTTTCCCAGTTCACACCGTCTTCCGAGGTCGCATAACAGATAAAACTCCGCCCACCCATCGGCGCACCCGTTACATCGAGTTTAACCTCTGGATCATCTGATTCTGAACTGGCGTAGTAAAGCACCTTGAAAACCGCTTCATCGGGAACCCATGCGGGAGTTGTCCACATCATAATACCGCAGTTTTCCCAGCGATGCTCAGGTCGAAGCACGGCGTTTTTTTCAACTTTTCGCAGTGGATGTAACTTCCGGGCGAGGTTGTCGATTTCCTCAACATCATGGTCATCAATGAATAACGTTTTCATGTGAGCACCTCACATCAGATGGCATCGGTCAAATAATCTATAAGAAAGTAAGAAGATCGCGAGTAAAACTCGCTCCTACAGCGAAAAGTAAGAAGATCGCGAGCGACAAGAAATACCCAAGCAAAAACACTCGCTCCTACAGCGAAAAGAGGTAGGCAAATACAAACACCATCCAAACCCATGCGACGGTTTTCATCACAATGCTTTTCCGCCCTTTTGTCGTGAGAAAATAGGCAATGTGGTTGAATAAGAGCATTAAGGCGATCATGAGACCGCCGTATTGGTCATAGCCAAAATCCCACTGCTTGAAGAAGATAAACACGCCCCAGGCAAGGAAGCAAAGGATGAGCACAAGGAAACCGTATCCCCAAAGAAGGTTGAACGTGAACTCAACCTCTGTCGATACCGCTGGACGGTTCGGATTCATCCGAAGAGTTCGTTGGCGTTCTCGTTCGTCTTTAATTTTCGCCCCAAACTCCTGTTTTTCGGTGTCGGTTAATTGCTTCACAAAAATTATCTCCTTTTGGACGATTTGAGAGGCATAACAACGGTTAAACACTTTCATTACTTCATTGACGCTTATGCTACCTCACAAAGTGTCGCTTCACATTACCCCGAAGAAACCGGAACTAATGGCTACCCATAAAGTGTAAGTTAATCCGAATGCTATTGATATAAAAGCAACGGTTTTCATCACACGGTTTTTCCAACCTGTCATCGTGAAGTTAAAAGCAATGTGATTGAAGAGTAGCATCAACGCAACCACAAGGCTCATCTTGATAGTGGTGGACTTGTTATACCAAATCTAATTGATGCTCCATCTTAAAAGTGCCACGATTTTTGAGTTATGCCCGGTTCGGTTAGAAACCGAACCTACCGGGTCTGGGTGGACGGTGTCCGGT
>VYCT01000171.1 GCA_009843785.1 Candidatus Poribacteria bacterium
GACCTAACAACATCAACCATATTCTAAACCCCAAAAAAAATGGGGGTAAGTGACGTTGTCAAACGCTCTTGACATTTCCAGAAGTTTCTGATATTATAACCATCATATCTAAAGCTCGTATTTTGAAGGTAAATCATGTTGTACCCAAAATTCGTAAAACAAACACATAGAAAAAAACAAAAGACGCACTGCCTATTTGCCTTAATAGCGTTTACCGGGTTGTTTTTCTACCAACACTTGGCACATAGCCAACAATATGCCATCGTTGACAGCGAAAATGGCGATAGACTCACCGGTGTTTGGCGCGGTGCTACTGATACTCACTTTGAAATTGAATACCAAGGACAAATCTTAAGACTCCCATTGATGGGACATACCCTTAGTTTTACATCGGACATAGCGAATGTACAGGATCGAACCGCTGCGAAGTATTATCGCAATGGGCTGGCGCTGCTGGAGTTAGGTCTCCCTGAATTAGCACAACGGCGGTTTGAATCTGCTATTGAAGAGTTTCCGAGATATGCGGCGGCGCATTATCAACTCGGTTTACTTCACGAAACAAATGGCGACAATGCAAAAGCGTTGGAACGTTTCCGTTCTGTAGCGATCCTTGATGCGGCGAATTTTGATTTGGTCCCACATCTTCAGGAACTCGGAAACGCTGCCCTCGCCAACGAGGCTTATGCGGAAGCTGTGGATAGTTACCAACTGATTCTAAGACATTATCCGGAACAGACATCGATACCAGAATTGAGTTACATCACTGGATTTCTGCTTGTTGAAGAATTAGAGGATTATGATACGGGACTACCCCTCCTTGAATCAGCAATTCAACAGAACTCCGACACGTTGTTCCATGAAAAGGCATATTTCCTAATTGGAAAACTGAAAGCGAAAAACAATCAGTTGGAAGATGCGCTCCATACTTTACAAGGGTTTATTATGCGTTATCGGGAAAGCGAGTGGGTTTATGAAGCGCATCTCATCCGTGCTGAGGTCAACTTGAAATTGGGTAGAACGGCAGAAGCTGGGAATCAAGCATCTCAGGTCCTTGAGGCGAGCGCAGATGAGACGATAAGGGAACACGCAAAACAGATTTTGGATCAGACCCGATGGAAGGTCTACACAGTAGCAGATGGTCTCCCTGACAACCGTGTGCCAGTCATCGCTTCCGATGATACGCGGTTATGGGTGGGTACCCCGAACGGTGTAATGCTATTTGACACTACTTTCAATAACTGGATACCGATTGAAGAGGGGCCGGAGCTGATTAACGACGCAACGGTAAAGGTACCAGATGTGACAGCCATTGCAGCAAATGGGGAAGAGGTGTGGGTCGGCACGCGTTCTCAAGGCGCGATCCATTACAATAAGTTAACGCGCGAAATCCAGATATACTCGCCAACCGATGGATACCCTGCCTGGGTCAAGGACATCAAGATGGATGACACTGAGATATGGTTTGCTACCGATGCCGGCGTTGGTCGTAAGATTCGGGGTGACCAGTCGTTTGTTGTTTACAATAAACAACAGAGTTTCATTCCCGAAGATGACATTGAGACCTTGTTGTTGCTGCCGACAACCGTTTGGGGTGCCTCGGCAAAAGGAGACATTGTAGTGACATTTGACCGTAAAACCGAGGAGTGGGGGTCCCATCGTTTTACTGAAATCCAAGAAGGCACGACGATTGTTGACTTTGATACTGCAGAAGATCAGATACTTTTTACATGGTATAATGCTACTGAAAAGACTAACGGTTATTTTCGAGCAGATTTGGATGGACTGAACGGAAAATCAACGACGCTCCACACCGGTATAGAGGATGAGAAGAACCTCAAAAACATTTACATCAGAGGGATTTTGGACAATTCACCGATAGTTCCGGCAGTAAATGAGGCACCGCCTGTAGAAACACCGGATTCGCTAACACCCGAAGCTTCTCCGGAAACAGAGGCGTTAGAAGTGGAAGTTTCCCCGCCGCCACCGCCTACGCCTTTAGTGCTGTGGATAGCAACGAACGAAACTTTTTATACGCATCACACACGTTCTTCTGATGATTGGGAGTATACAACGACCCCACAAATAGTGTCCGGTGAATTAACAATCTATGCTCTCATTGTAGCAAACAACAGGGTATGGATAGCGACCAGCAATGGTTTGGCATCTATGGACATCCGCTAAGATCTATTCACAGGCATACGCGGACTTAAAAATCATGCAACCGACATCCACAAAACTTATTACGCGTTGGTCAGATGCCGAACCTGCCCAGGTCGAAGATGAATTAGTTGTTGAAGAGCCACTTGAGATCCGGGTCGGACAACAGAGTTTAATCGTTGTGATGCGGACCCCAGGACACGATTTTGAACTCGCAGCGGGTTTCCTTTATACGGAAAGCCTCATAACTTCCGGCGATGACATCGAAATTATTGCATATTGCGAGGAAGAGGTGCCTGAGACGCAAGATGGCAGTTTATCGTCGCTACAGAACATTGTCAATGTTCAGCTCACGGAAGAATTGGATCTTGATACGCAATCGGGTTGGCAGCGCAACTTTCACGCGAATGCGAGCTGCGGACTCTGTGGCAAGATGACGATTGAATCTGTTAGACAGCAAGTATCTCCGCTGGATTCGGGGTTTTGTCTGAATCAAGGGGTACTCTATCAGCTCAATGACCGATTAAGGAAAGCACAATCGGTTTTTGAAAAGACGGGTGGGCTTCACGCCGCTGGATTATTCAGTGAAACAGGTGAGCTGCTGATTGTTAGAGAAGACATCGGCAGACACAACGCTGTTGATAAGGTGATCGGTCAGGCGTTACTGTCTGACTTGGTGCCACTTGAGCGACACATTTTGATGGTCAGCGGTCGCGCCAGTTTTGAGATTGTGCAGAAGGCGCTTTTCGCGCGCATTCCAGTTGTCGTTGCTGTTTCCGCCGCATCTACACTCGCTGTTGACCTTGCACAGGAAGGTCATCTTACGTTGGTCGGTTTCATGCGGGGACGGAGTATGGCTGTTTATAGTTGCCCGGCGCGCATTCGCCGCGAGTCCTGAGAAAACAAGAGAAAATGCACATTTTACTATCTTTTTTAGATGGTGTGTCTCTATAATTGCAAGTAAAACTTAATAAGGATAGGACTTACGCAAACGCCATTTCGGATAAAAGCGGACGTTTCGGATTCTGTGAGTGAAACCGTGAAAAGAGAGGTCGCCGAGGCACGGGGACCTCTGCGAACAGATGCTTGCTGCGTAAGTTTTGAAGGAGTAAAATTCTCATGTTAGGCATTTTAAACGGCATCCAAGGGCTCGTTAATTTCCTATTTTTTGTGGCAATTGTTGGTACTTTAGTGGTTTCGTGGCTATATGCCAGTAGGTTGAAAAAGCAGTACGGTGCGGACTTCCCGTGGAACAAAACAGCGATGATCGTTGGGATTGAAGTCCTGCTTTGGATCGGATTTACCATTTTCTGGGGATTCGTTAAAGCGTTTTGGTTGCCAATTGTCGTCATTGCTATTATTGCAATTGTGCTCATCTCGCGAAAAAAGCGGAAATATGTCTGAATATAATTAAACAGGGGTACCCTTAGCAAGTGTGCCCCGAAAATCAACCTGAGGAGAGATATATGAGTCGGACAGGGAGAGCCGTGGTGGCGTACGGTCAGGATTTTGAGATTCGTGAATATCCGGTTCCCGAACCTGAACCTAACACCGTGCTGCTCCGTCAAGAGTTAGCGGGGATCTGCGGAACAGACCTGCATAACTGGCAGAACGGCTTTCAACAAGAAGTCTTGTTGGGACATGAAAACGTCGGCATTATTGAGGCACTCGGCGAAGGTGTGGAAACGGATTATGTAGGTAAACCTGTTAAAGAGGGTGACCGAGTTATTTTTGCACCGGGAACGAACTACGGTGCTTACGGATTCCAGTGGAACCCCGATGAAGCACCACATTTTCGCGGTGGATTCGCAGATTATATGTATCTCAACTATCCGAATACCTGTTTTATGAAGACTGAAACTTCTCCTGAGGTTGCAGTACTCACAGAGCCTTTTACTGTTGGTGTTCACGCCGCAATGCGCGGTGAAATAAAACTCGGTGATACCGTTGTTGTGCAAGGTTCAGGTGCTATTGGGCTTGTAACGCTTGCGTGTGCGAAATTGAGCGGGGCTGCGAAAGCGATCATGGTCGGTGGCCCCGCTGGACGGCTGGTACTCGCGAAACGGCTCGGTGCGGACGTAACAATAGATATTGAAGAGGTCACCTCTGTCGAAGAGCGGACGGAGCTTGTGAAAGCGGAAACGCCGCGCCAGGAAGGAGCGGACGTTGTTTTTGAATGTGCAGGTTTTCTCCCTGCTACGCCAGAAGGGTTGGGGTACACCCGCCGCAGCGGCACTTTTGTTGAGGTCGGGCACTTTGTGGATATGGGGTCAATTGACTTCAACATTAACCAGTTACTGATGCGCAAAAACCTTCGGGTCGAGGCAATCTGGGGGAGCAGTTACGAACACTTCGTTCGCGGCTTACCGCTTCTGGAACAGAGTGGGCTGCCCTTTGCCGATATGATTAGTCACCAGCTGCCACTTTCACAGGTCGAAGATGGTTTTAAAGCACTTGATGGTGGCTACCGTATTAACGGCGAAACAGCCATTAAAATCGCGGTTCGCGCTGAAGAGTAGACGAATGTTGAAAAATGGCGCGCTTTTTAAGCGTGCATACACTGCGTGCTGATACGGCGCGCCTATAGGAGACATATTGATGGCAAAAACATATCGCATTGGCTTCGCGTCGCTTGTGCATGATCATGTTTGGGGCGAGCTTCGCCATTGGAAATCACATCCAAACGTTGAAATCGTTGCGGCGGGTGATGTCAATGCGGAATTACGCACACAATTTAGTAACGAAACGGGTGTTGAGAACGTCTATGATTCTTGGCAAGAGATGATAGAAAAAGAAGAATTAGACATTATCCAAGCATCGGCAGAGAACAGTGCGGGTGCCGACATCGTTGAGGCTGCGGCATCAAAGGGTGTCCACGTTGTTTCAGAAAAGCCGATGGCTGCGCGCCTGTCACAAGCGGAGCGGATGGTTGCTGCCGCAGAAAATGCCGGTACTTTACTCATGGTGAATTGGCCCACGGCGTGGAGTCCCGCACTCAATACAGCGATGAATCTCATCAAAGACGGCAGAATCGGTGACGTTTTTTACTTTAAGTGGCGTTCTGCGCACAACGGACCTAAAGAGATCGGCTGCTCGCGTTACTTCTACGAATGGCTCTACGATGAGGAGAAAAATGGTGCGGGTGCGTTGATGGATTATTGTTGTTATTGTGCGGATATGTGTGCCTACCTCCTCGGTACCCCTCAACAGGTGACGGCGTTCCGCGGCACTTTCGTGAAAGATTATCCGATTCCTGATGATAATGCTGTCATCGTCATGAAATACGGGAACGCTTTCGGAATTACAGAAGCGTCTTGGACACAAAAGGTCGGTTATGTTACACCGAATCCAGTGGTTTATGGCACTGAGGGTGCGTTGATGGTCAGTGGTAACGAAGTGCATTTGCACCCCGCAGGCAGTGATGCCGAGGTGGTAACGCCTGAGCAACTGCCAGAAGGTCAGCGCAACGCTGCGGAATATTTTATCCACTGCTTAGAGACAGGCGAGCCCATTGAAGGTTTGTGTAGTCCCAAAGTGAGTCGGGATGCGCAAGAAATCCTTGAAGCCGGATTGGTATCAGCAGATAGTGGGCAGGTCGTTAACTTGCCAATATCATAAAAATTTTGGAGAAACAAGACGCAATGAGCGATAGAATTCCGATTGCATTACAGTTGTATTCCGTCAGAGACGATTGTGCTGGCGACCTATCTTTAACGCTCCAAGCAGTCGCACAGATGGGTTATGAAGGTGTTGAGTTTGCGGGTTACTATGACCGGACTGCCGAAGAGTTACGAGAGATGTGTGATGACCTCGGATTGAAAGTTGCTGGGACGCATACAGGGTTGAATACACTCCTCGGCGACGCGCTCGCTAAGACGGTTGAATTCAACAAAGAGCTCGGCAACCCGTATCTGATTGTACCGGGACTATCGGGAGAGTATCAAGGCTCCCAACAAGCGTGGCTTGACACAGCAAAACTCTTCAACGATATTGCTGGAAAAATCGCTGATCAGGGGATGTTTACGGGTTACCACAACCACACCGGTGAATTTCAACCGATGGACGGCGAGATCCCGTGGGATATATTCGGGAGTAACACCCGCGATGATGTTGTCATGCAAATTGACATCGGTCATACACTTCGCGCCGGCTCCGACCCTGTGTCCTTTATTGAACGCTATCCGGGCAGATCGAAACTGGTGCATATTAAAGAGTATTCCGCCACAAATGACAAAGCACTCATCGGTGAAGGTGAGATCCCTTGGGATGCTGTGTTCAATGCTTGTGAAACTGTTGGTGGTACTGAATGGTACATTGTTGAACAGGAGAGTTATCCGTACCCGCCGATCGAATGTGCTGAACGTTGCATTGACGCTCTCCGGAAGATGGGGAAAATTTAGGTTTGCTTGCATCCGATGGTCGCGCCGACACTGTTGAAACAGAGCTTCTGCTCTGGTGGGAAGACTTCTACGTCCCCGTTTTCGAGTATGTGCTCCCGAAAATGGGGACTTTGGAAGGGAAAAAGGTACTGGAATTAGGTGCTGGCACAGGCGGTACGGCGACGCTGTTAGCGAAACGGGGCGCGTCTGTTGTTGGGATTGATCTACTGCCGTTTCGACTCGCTGAGGCACGGGTGCGAGCCGCGGAGCACAACGTCGTTGCGTCAATTGATTTTGCGCTGATGGATGCGATGCATCTCGCGTTTCCAGACAATACTTTCGATTTCATAATCTCCAAATCTGTGTTGGTGTTTACAGAGCATGCGCAGACCGCTCAAGAGTGTTACCGGGTCCTCAAACCGGGGGGGAAGGCGATTTTCATTGAGAATATGCGCCATCACCCTGCGGTATGGCTGTATCGCAAAGTGTTTCTTAAGTATTCTGGCAAGTTGCGCTATTTCTCAGTCAGCGATATTGAGACCGTCGGTGCAGAATTTGAGAGGTTGGAGCATCGTGAGTTTCATCTCTCCTCGGTGAGCGCGCTGTTCTGGCAGAAATGCCTCCCTGTCCCGATCCTTTATAGAGGCTCCCTCCGTTTCCTTAAAGCGATTGATACATCTCTCCTTAAATGTCTGCCCTTCCTTAAACGGCTATGTTGGATCACGGCGATGATCTGCCACAAAGATTAGTGCCTTGTCTGCCTCGATTATCCGTATTTTAGCCAGTTGTCAAAAAGTGGCTTGAGTCGAGGCGGGAGACTGCCGAGAAAATTAGGTTCGTTGAGCCATGCTTGACTCTCTACACCTTTATCGTTTGGGGGTGTCTCTTCTGGTGGCGCTACGAGAACGGCGTAGTGTAAGGTCTGTCGCTTCGCGTTTGTAAGGTTGTAGCCTTTGTGAATTATCCTCGAATTGTAAAAGACAATATCGCCTGCTTTTAGTTTGACAGCGAGTTGGTTAGGCATTTCTGCCATGGGTGTCTCTTGTAGGACCTTGCGTTCGGCATCTGTTAGTTCTCGTCGGTGGCTGCCGGGAACGACATAGAGGGTTTCATCGTCGTAGAGTGCGCCGTTGAGCTGCACGTGGTTTCTCAAACCGTTCAGGAGACGTTCAAGCGGGATTTCTCCGTCAGCTGCGGTATCTCGATGCCATCTGATGTGGTAGGGTTTCTGCTCGGAGTTGACAAGCAGGGTACAGAGATGATACCTTAACCGTTTGCCAATAAGTGCTTCGATAACGTTGAGTATCTGTGGATGCGCAAGTGCGTCCACAAGTGCGCGTTCACGAATGCTGGGATGAAAAATATTATTGACCCCCCAAATGTCATCGCGTTCACCATCTATGTAACGTAGGTGATCCGCGTGTAGACCTTCAGTACGGCATTTGTGGAGTATCTGATCAATCGCACTTCGGTAGGATTCGATGTCTGTTGTTGATAGTGCGTTTTTACGTATGATATAACCGTCTTCAACAAAGGCGTTGATTTCTGTAGGCGTTAGCATTTGAGTTTCCTCGCAAAATAATGGCGGTTTTTTAAACGGAGTTGTCGGGATAGTAGAGGTCATTAAACTCGATTTCGTTTCCGTCTGGGTCAAAGATGAAGAAAGCCCGACATTTGCCGCGCGGGTCGTCAAAATTAAAGGGTCCGCGAGTTCGATAAGGCAAGGAAGCGAATTGCGCAACAAGTTGTTCAATTCGTTCGGTGCTTGTCACAAAGGCGAAGTGCATCGGTCCCCCGGCATCATGTCCCGGACTTCCGGCTTCCTTGAGGACGAGATGTCCGTTTTCTAAGTAGATATAAAGCTGCCGATTGTTCCGTTCTACCACTTCAAATCCGAGCAGATCTCGATAAAACTCTGCTGCACGTTCAAGGTTTGCGACTTTAACGAACACTTCTCCAATGCCGTAATAACCTTCCATCGTGTGTTCCCTCCGATATTGTGCTATTGTTACGCCTCTGCATGATATACTAACTCGCTGCCGACAATTGTCGCAATCAGATTAATTTCGCATTGTGCTGCGTTCCACTCAAAAAGGATTAGGTTTGTTTCTGATTCTACTTGTGCTTTCGCGTTGAGCAGATGCCTCGGTTGTAATGTGGCGAGCGACACTGCTTCTTTAAGTGATATGCCCGCAAATCGGACGCTGTTCTCGATGCCGCGTGCCAACTCAATGGCAGAACCGGCGAGATATTCAGTCCCGACTAAACGGACACACCGTTCTGATGTCAATTCTACGGATTTTCCGGCAAACTGATAGGTCCCGGGTTCCATGCCTGCCAGAGCGACCGCATCGCTGACGAGGACACATCGATCCAGCGTCTTTGCCCGCATCATTGACTTGGCGACAGAAGGTGGCAGATGATGGCCATCGACGATAAGACTCGTCCAGAGGTTATCGGCACCGAGTTGTTCCCAGATATAGTTAGGGTGCCGCCGGATGCGTGCATGTGCCCCGTTGCCGAGGTGTGTTGACAGTTTCGCGCCAGCGTCAATTGCGGCTTGAATATCATCTGCTGAAGCATTTGTATGCCCCAATGCGACGACAATGCCATTCACAACCAGTTTTTCGATAAACCGGATCGCACCCTTTTTCTCAGGGGCGAGGGTTACGATGGAGATTTGACCTTCGGCGATGTCCTGCCACCGCTGAAATTCGTCCCAATCTGGGTCTCTGACGTGTTCCAATGGGTGCGCGCCGCGCGGTCCGTCTTCAGCAGAGATGTAGGGTCCCTCAAGGTGAATCCCAAGCACAGAGTGAGCAACCAATGCGTCTGCTTTGCATGCTTCTACGATGGCACGCAGCGAATTGCAAATCGCGCCGAAAGAAGCGGTCACGACGGTTGGACACAAGAAACCGGTGCCGACTCGCCAGAGAGCACGTACCATCGCACAGACATCCTCCGGTGTAACGGTGGCAACATTGAGATCGAATCCTGCGAAGCCGTTCACCTGAATATCTATTGGTACCGGTGCGATCTGTATGGTGCTATCGGCAGCGGCCACTTCATGAATTGACTGAACTCGGTCATTGACGATGGTAATTTCAACAGATGTATTATTGAAAAGGGTTTGTCCCCTATACACATGGTGCCCCTCTGGGGCTAAGTCAGTGATGCTCTCCGGACTGTTTTCTTGCAAGGAACGGCTCTTGGTCATCAATAAATACCTCTACAACGTTTGAATGCTATTCTTATAATACCCGAAAACTGATTTATTGCCAAGGTCAAGGCACCCACCGACTAAAGTCGGGGGCTTGTGCTTCGTAGCAGTTAGCGTTTCCGAGGAAACGTCTTACATCTGCTCCACAGAGGGACCACGAGCAGCCCTCAAGATATTTATCGCAGCGTTGATGTCTCTATCGTGGTGTGAGCCACATTCAGGACAGGTCCACTCCCTATCAGAAAGAGAAAGGTCTTTGTTGTGATACCCACAATCCGAACAAGGTTTTGTGGTAGGAGTCCATTGTCCAGCTTGAAGGAACTCACGCTTATGTTTGAAACACTTATACTTCAATATCTCAACAAACTGCCCAAAGGAAAGGTCGGAGACTTTGCGTCCCCAGAGACGCTTCATACCTCTAAGGTTGAGTTTCTCAGTAGCAATAGCGTCAAACCTTCGGCACAAGTCTGTGGCAAGTTTCCAATGCCAATCTTTGCGTTGGTTGGAGATATGCCGGTAGAGTCTCGTGAGTTGACGAAGACAACGCCACCAGTTATTGGAGCCTACAACCTTACGACTGAATGCTTTGTTAAGAGATCGAAGTGCTTTCAAGGACTGTTTCAAGAATTCTGGCGATTGTATCTTCTCGCCTGTAGAAAGTGTTAAAAATGCGGCTTTCATACCGGATTTGGTCTGGGAATAGACCAAATCCATTCCTTGTATTACATTGTCTGCCCCAACGCTTTCACCTGTTGCGGGTAAGACCTCTTTAGAAACATCATCTATAACAACATAGAGCCAATAGGTGCCGACAGCATCGCGAAGGATTTGGATATAGCAAACATTACCTTTCCAATCACGATGCTGATGAAAAGAAAACCAACGTTTGTTGAACTTGAAGGACTGCGAAGGTTCATCCCATTCTTTAAAAGAGATACGGACACCACCTTCTTCAAGAAGATAAGCGGATTGAAACTTCGCAGAACGGTATTTACCACGCTTCTTGTGTTTCGGACGACCGAACTTAGGAACATCAAAGAAGTTTTCAAAGGAAAGATGGATACGAATAATCACAGCATCAAGAGTGTCGCGGGGTATCCATGTCCAATGCTTATGGGTGCGTTCAAGTAACTTCGTCAGATGTGGCTGCAAACGATAACGACCCGCATACTTGCCGTATCTGCGATAGTATCGGTTCTCAAGTTTGAGAAAGTGATTGTGGACATCACACAAGTCGTCAAGCATATTGCCGAGACGCATGTTCTGAGGATGCTCGCGTATCTGATATTTATACGTGCGGCGACGTTGTTTCTTTTTTCGTTTCTTTTTCATTGGGTTTCACGTATCACGCTTTTAACCCCTAACAAGTGGGAGGCAAGTCAATTGCTAAGTAGCAACTCTTGTTAGACTTGCCAACGTGATACATATATTATACCATATCTTGATAGAAACGTCAAAAAAAATAGGAAAATAAGAGCGGGCATTCCTCTCCAAGCTAAAGCATGGGGTCTCCTGCCCGAAGATTGATGAGAAAAAAGTTGCATTTTTTGCTGGAATTCGGTTAAAGTATATTAAAGGACATCTGAACCAGTTTATAAAATCATAGTCACACAAGCATCTGTTGAAGAAACCAACGATTAGATGTGGAGGGTACCATGGAATATTTAGCATACGGAAAAACGGGTTTAGAAATCTCACGGCTCTGTTTCGGTGCAGGACGAATCAAGGACACTTGCGATACCATTGAAGCGGGTAGCAAACTGATTTTGAAGGCACTTGACGAAGGCGTTACCTTCTGGGATACCGCCGAAGGGTACGGGACGCAACCACACCTTGGGGAGGCTATTCGCCAGATTCGTAGAGAAGAGGTTGTCATTCAGACGAAAACTGCCGTGAAAAATTACGATAGTGCCTCTAATAGTATTGAGAAGGCGCTGCGCGAGCTGCAGACCGGGTATGTGGATGTTATGTTGCTGCACGCAATAGCTTCACCGGAGGACTTGGCCGCGCGGGAGCGTGAGGGTGTGCTTGATGCATTCCGAGAGGCGAAAGCTGCCGGGAAAATCCGAGTCATTGGCTGCTCAACGCATACCTATACCGGTCCTGTGATGGATGCGGTGATAGACCACCCTGAAATTGAGGTTATCCTGACGACAGCGAATAAACAAGGTAGAATGTTAGAGGGGGGTTCGATTGACCGGCATCTGGAATACATCCAACGTGCGTATGATACAGGAAAAGGTATTAGTATCATGAAGGTTGTCGTAGCTGGTGGTATTCCAGAGGCAGATATGCCGGAATGGATCGAGTGGGGTTTCAACCTCGAGACGGCACATGCGATCAATCTCGGTATGACGAATTACCCGCATATTACGTTAGATGTTGGGCTCGCACGTGCGAGTGCAAGGCGACGTTTGATACAACGCAAAGCGGCGTAATTCATCTCTTGTGGGAAGGCTTTGTAACTCTGACGTTTTCATCATCTATCTTTTCTGGGCGGGGTTTGTAACCCCGATGTTTTCATAGGGTATGAAACAACTACGCGGCAAGCCGCTCAAAGATTTTCTGAAGCAGTCGGAGCTACCAGAGAAGGAACTGATTTTTATCCTACAAGACGTGCAGGACCCCGTCAACGTCGGTTCAGCATTTCGAATAGCGGATGCGTGCCGCGTCAAAGAACTGATCCTAACCGGCATCAGTGCGCAACCGCCTCACCCGCTTGTCCGCAAAGTTGCGCGAGGCAAGCATCGACGGGTAAAATGGCGGTATGTAGAGCAGGCGGCAGACGCTCTCGTATCACTCAAAGCGGATGGCTATACGGGTTGTGCCTTGGAGGTTACCGCGCAGTCAGTCCGCTACGATGCAGTAGACTATCCTGATAAAATCTGCCTTGTTGTAGGACACGAAGACCATGGCGTAACGAAACGGACGCTTGCTGCCTGCGATATGGTCGTTTTCCTTCCGATGTATGGGGCAGGGGCATCGCTGAACGTCCATGTTTCGTTGGGTATTGCTGCCTATCATATCTTGCACCGTTTTTAATAGTTATCAGTTTTCGGTTTTCGGTTTTCAGTTAAGAGGTCTTAGCATAATCTTCGGTGTCAACCCCCCGTCCTTTAGGGCGGGGATGTAGACACCGCCTATAGTTGTGTGAAAAAAAGGTTTGACAAATGTGGTAAAAATATAGTATAATTAATACTATCACACTGGCAAACATTACCAGCGCCACTGCTTGGTGGCGTGTTTGCCAACCCACTGGTAAGGGGTTAAAAGGTGTGATGTGTGATATTCCATGAGAAAATCTTACAAGTTCAAGCTTCAGAACCAATCTAACACGATAAAGATTGCCAATATGATTGACGATATGTGGCAGATTCACGTGCATATCATGCTGCTTGATCGTCGGTATTACCGTATTTATGGTAAAAATGTGTCTATTTCTCGTTTGAAGCAACACATTACCGAACTGAAAAAGCGAACGAAACCGCACTGGGCAGACTTACCGAGTCAGGTTGTTCAAGACGTTGTATTGCGTTACGGCAAGTCGCGAGATGCTTTTTTTGATAACATCAAAGACCGCAAATCTGGTAAAACAACGCGTAAAGTGGGTTTCCCTAAGATTAAGCCACGCCATAAATACAACTCCCTAACATTTACACAAGCCGGGTACACACTTGAAGATAATCGTATCAAAATCAACTGTATAGATACATGGTTCTCTATACATAAACACCGTGAAATTCAAGGTATTATCAAGACGATCACCATCAAACGAGACAGGTGTGGTGATTATTGGATATGCTTTTCGTGCGATAATGTTGACGATTCCGACCCCAAGCCTATGACGGGTAAGAGTGCAGGGTTTGACTACGGAAACAAAACATTACTCACAAGCGACACAGGCCGTAAAATAGAATCACCAGAGTTTTTGAACCAATCACTGAAAGTATTACGGTCTCTCTCTAAGGCATTAAGTCGTAAGGTTAAAGGTTCGGGCAATTGGTATCGTGCGTGTCGTGCTTTAGCAAGGCACTATCGGAAAATATCACGACAACGGCTTGATTGGCAATGGAAACTATCTACCGAACTTTGCACAGAGTTTGATATACTGATTTTCGAGACGCTGAACCTTGACGGTATGAAACGCTTGTGGGGGCGTAAAGTCTCTGACAATGCTTTCTACCAACTCCTTGAGATAATAGAACAGAAATGTGCGAAACATGGTAAAACGTTTCATAAAATCAATATGTGGACTGCGACAACGAAACCTTGCAGTGATTGTGACTATCCTAACAAAGGACTCTCTCTTTCAGATCGGCAGTGGACATGTCCCGAATGTGGCTCACACCACGATAGAGACGTAAACGCTGCGAGGAACATCAAACGGGCAGGCTTGGCTGCCCTAAGTGGAGCAGACGTAAGACGGTGAACTCCTTAGAGTGACCCGCTGACTGCGAGGAAGCACAAGTCCCTACCTTTAGGTAGTGGGTACCCTGACTCAGAGAACGACGATTGGCTCGTTGGGTCAATCGTAACGAGGTCCATAGTTAAAAAATGCCGAAAACGATGCGCGCGATTATGTGTCGCGAACCGTGGGATTATCGTCTGGAAGAGGTTCCGATGCCGGAGGCGGGTCCGGGTGAAGTGGTTATTAAGGTAGACGCGTGCGGTGTGTGCGCGAGCGATATCAAGTGCTACACAGGCGCGCCGCTTTTCTGGGGCGACGAACACCGCAAGCCGTACGTGGAAGCACCCGTCATCGCTGGTCATGAATTTGTTGGTGAAGTCGTAGTGCTCGGTCCGGGAGCAGGCGAGAAATACAATCTCGAAATCGGTGACCGTGCCATCGCGGAGCAGATCGTTCCGTGTTGGGAGTGTCGGTATTGCCGAACAGGAAAATATTGGCTCTGCCAAGTCCACAATATCTACGGGTTCCAACCGGTTGTCAACGGTGGTATGGCGGACTATATGAAGTTTCCGGAACGTTCGCTTGTCTACAAGGTCCCCTCCGAGATTCCGATAGCGAATGCAGCGGTGATTGAACCGCTCGCCTGTTCTATCCACGCCGTGCAGCGCGGCAACATTGAGTTTGGTGATGTTGTCGTGGTTGCAGGTGCAGGAACGCTCGGTCTCGGTATGATTGGCGCGGCGAAGTTGAAAAATCCGGGTGTGCTGATTGCTATTGATTTGATGCCTAACCGGTTAGAGGTTGCCAAGAAGTTGGGCGCGGATATTGGGATGAACCCATCGGAAACGGATGCTGTTCAAGAGGTGTTGGATTTGACGGAAGGGTACGGATGTGATGTCTATATTGAAGCGACGGGGCATCCGAAGGCGGTTGAACAGGGACTTCATATGATTCGGAAGGCAGGCACCTTTGTCGAATTTAGCGTAATGCGGGAGCCGGTGACTGTGGATTGGACAATCATTGGCGACACAAAAGAACTGAATATCCACGGCTCACACTTGGGACCCTATGCGTATCCGCTGGCGATTGATTATATCCACCGCGGTTTAATCGATGTAAGTCATATTGTGACACATCAGTTGCCGTTGGAGGATTATCTGACAGGGTTTGAGATGGTTCAGAAAGGTTCGGATTCGATTAAAGTGCAGCTGGTGCCTTGAGGGTAATAACAGATGAGAATTACCGAGATAGAAGCGATTCCGTTACGGGTGCCTTATGAGGAACGGATTCGTACACAATACTACCACTTTGCAATGACCGAGTTGGTCACGGTCTACAAATTCCATACCGATACCGGTCTCATCGGTCTCGGTGAAAATCCGGGACCGCCTTTTGATCAGGACGTGTTGGATACCTATCTCGGCACAAACCCGTTTGACCACGTCATGGGTGACGGACGTTTTAATCTCGATATGGCGTGTTACGACCTGATGGGTAAACATCTTGATTTGCCGGTATGGAAACTGATGGGACAACAGGTTCGACAGTGGGTTGCGATGGGGTGGTGGATGCCGTGTATGTCTCCCGAAGATACTGCCAACGAGATTCAGGTTGCCGCTGAACGTGGATATCGCGGTCTGAAGTGTAAGGCGCGGGCATTCTACGATGTCATTGAGCAATCGGAAGCAATTCAAGAGGTTGCGCCGCCGGACTTTCGTGTGGAGTTTGACTTCAACGGTTCGCTAATCAATGTTGAAAAAGCACTGCCGATCCTGCGAGAGTTAGAGAAGATTCCGGTTGTCAAAGGTCTTGAGGAACCGATCTTCGCGTATGATGTGGAGGGGTGGCGACGGTTGCATCAGGAGATTCGGATCCCGTTTTATTTGCACGGTGTCGGTGTTATCCGGGAAGGGGCATCGCGTCAACCGTCTGGTCCTTGGATTGGACTGCGAGCCGGTGATTTCGACGGTGCGCTGTGTAGCCACGAGAGTGTGAAAAGTGCGCTGGCATCGGGTTGGGCATTCGCCGCCGCGAACACGCCGATTCTGCTACAGTATGTCGGTACCGGCATCACAGCAGCATTTGCGTGTCATCTGGGCGCGGTGATGCCGACTGCCACGTTGTCCGGCGTTACTGCCAGTCACGCTTATGAAGACGACTTAATTATTACGCCGCATAAAGTCCAGCGTGGATTTATGCAGGTGCCAGAAGGTGCTGGTTTGGGTGTCGCGTTAGATGAAGATGCTGTGAAACGCTATTCTCAAACACCGGAGCCGCAATGGGAGCGGCATATCTCTGTTGTCACTTTGCCGGGTGGTATAAAGCACTACTACCGGAACTTGCAACAGGCGGAACGCCTCATGAAACAGGGCGTTGACGAATCGTATGCGCCGGGTGTACGTCTCGACGAATGGGAAGATGACGGTAGCGAAGCGTTTGATAAATTGTTCAGGCGGCTACAGGAGGATGACTGGCCCGTATGGGACGCATCGGTTTAATGTTGGGTTTCACCTAAAGAGACATGAACAGTCGAAAATCAATTCCTTCTTGTGCGTTTTTGGTGATTTCCGTTCAACTCAACCTACCTATTATTTATTCTATTTGTGAGACAAGGAGAAAAGCAGGATGATGACCCCTGAACAACGGTATCTATTTGATGTTACTGGATACCTTCACCTGAAGAATGTCCTAACTGATGAAGAACTAAAAGCGGCACAAGCAGCGGCAAATGAATACATCAATACACCTACCGAAGAACTCCCACCCGGATTTGACTCCAGCCAAAAAAACCTCCCGAACGGCTTTGCCTTTGCGAAACCCTTAGAAGCACTCACACTGCACCGATCGACGTGGCCCATCATCAAAGAGTTGACAAGGGATAAACCGCAACTCTTTCGCGGCACGATGATTGCGGATCGGGCGGGTTTGTCGGAGTCGGCGGAAGGACTGCGCTTGCATTGCGCACGCGAAGATTTTGGATGGCACTGCAATCGTTATGAGGTCCGGGAGGGTCGCATCTTTTGTGATGATTTTGTCGTTTTTCCGTACCTGTACGATGTGTATCCCGGAGATGGTGGGTTGCTTGTCGTTCCCGGTACACACAAGACGCTTTTTGATCGACCGGAACACCTCTTCAACAACGGAAAGATTGAAGATGCCGATGACATTCCATCGGGGGTCCTTAATATCACACCCAAAGCAGGGGATGTGGTGATTATTTCTGAACTCCTGACGCACGGCGCGCTGCCTTGGAAACCGAAGGATCGGTATCGTTGCATCCTGACCTTACGCTATAGACCGCAACACCGTGGTGAAAGTCGTGTGTCTGAGGAGGTTCGGGGACGACTCTCGCCGGAGACGTTGGAACTGATTTCTCGTGCAGACCACTATCACACGAAAGAAATTGTTAAGAAAGATGTTGTTACATTGACCTAATCAAGGTTACAAACTCCTCCCAGAAGCGGGGTTACAACCCCTCCTACAAACTTTAATGAGCGGGTCTTACTGCTGGTGCGCCGTGCTGTTCACACCATTCAGCGAGGGGACTTTCACTACCGCTGGGAATGAATTCTTTCGTTTTCGTGTAGGGTTCACCCACCAGATACTGCTCAAGTGGCGTAAGTTTATCTAACAACGCCTGTTCCTGTGTCCGATAATCCATCGGCATCAACCACCGATATCCGTAGCCGAACATTACGCCTTTACGGATCTGGTGAGTTAAGTTTGCAGCCCCCGCATGAAAGGTGCGGTTTTCAAACAGTAAGCAATCCCCGGGTTGTAAACTCGCTTCGAGTGCGCCTTCGGGATCCGTCTGTCCTTTTGGAATGGGAACCCGTTCGAGGAGGTGGTTGCTACCGGGTGCGACAAGTGTTACGCCGGAATTGGGTTCACTTAGGTCGGTGAAGTAGTAGGCACATTTTAGCAAGATGCGTGGTACCTTGTTGCCGTGTGTTGTCGTTGCCATGGCGTAGTCGCGATGCCAACCCGGTCTGCGAGTAGTATCGGGTGTTCCCGGTGGATCGGGGTGTTTGTATATCAGGTGTGAGGTCATGAGTTGTAAGTGCGCACCGAGCAGCTGGACGACAACGGGGAGGATGGTTTTCTGTGTAAGCAGCGGGATGAAGGCATCAAGAATAGAGATGCTATTTCGGAAACTGTCGTATAACCCGTCGAAATTTTGTTGACGGTTCTCGCGTCGGTCGCTCGCGATGAGCCGGTCGCTTGCCTCAATGAGTTCGGCGATGATATCTGAGTCCAGTACATTGCGGACGATGAGATAGCCGTTGTCGTCAAAGTGGCGGATCTCTTCTTCTGAGAGTGGGTGCCAGTCGAGGTTGATTGGTGATTTGTTTGTGTGTGTCATTGATTCTCCTCTTGTGCTTCATTAGGAATGAGAATGAAGTTTTTAATGCAATAAGTATACTATTGCAGCAGCTCCACGAATGTGTCAACATCCGTTGTGGGGGCTTGGCAGGCGTAGTTTTCGCAGACGTACGCGGTTGCGGTATCGTCAACTTGGGTTTTGCCAGCGAGGAGAGGTAATATCTGTCCGTCTGCTGATTCGCTTGAGGCGACGATTTTGTTGGGTTGATATATGCTGTGCAACGCCGTCAACATTGCCTCTGTTTTTGCATCGCCTTTTTTACCGACGATCGCGATCTCTTTGGGAGTGGACAATAGGAAGGCTAACTCACAGAGTAACTGCCCTGACCCTGTTGGCATCCCTTCCATCTGATGGAAATAGAGTTTCAAGGTTTCCACGGCTTTGTCGTGGAATTCAGGGTTGTCGAGGTGTTTGGCGAGTCGTAAGAGGCTATGAATTGCCATGGATGCACCGGAAGGTGTGGCACCGTCGTAGGCGGATTTGGATTGGACGATCAGCGTTTCGTGCGCTTTACCGGTGAAGAAGAATCCATCGCCTGCATCATCTCCGAACTGTTCAATCATGATCTGTGCGAGACGTTCTGCCTCCGTGAGCCATCGGGGTTCAAAACTGGCTTCGTAGAGTGCGACTAAACCGGCGATGAAATAGGCGTAGTCCTCAAGATAGGCGTTGAGATGGCTTTTGCCCGCACGGTAGGTCCGTAGCAGGAGTCCGTTGTCTTGGGATAGCGTTGTCAAGACGAATTCGGCGGACTTTTCGCATGCCTCAAGGTATTCAGGTTTCCCAGTGAGTTGGTAACCCATCGCCATGCCGCGGATCATGATGCCGTTCCAACTTGTTAGGATTTTGTCGTCGAGTCCGGGTTTGATCCGCTGCTCTCTCTCTTCAAAGAGTTTCTGCCTTCCGTCTGCAAGGAGAGCCTCCAGGTCTTCAAGTTCCATTCTTAGCTTTCTGGCAAAGATGTCCGGTGGTGTTTGGACGTGGAGGATGTTTTCCCCTTCAAAGTTACCTTGTAACGTGATGTCGTAATACTCGCAGAAGATTTCGGCGTTCTCTTCGCCGATGACATCTTCGACATCGTTTGGTTCCCAGACAAAAAATTTGCCTTCCACGCCTTCGCTATCTGCATCTTGTGTGGAATAGAAACCGCCGTTCTCTGCGTCGTACATCTCGCGGAGGACGTAGTCGAGGGTTTCGGTGGCGATGTGGCGATAGAACGGTTTTTGGGTGGCTTGGTACGCCTCGAAATAGGCGACGACGAGTTGCGCGTTGTCATACAACATCTTCTCGAAGTGCGGGACAAGCCAGTGTGCATCAGTGGAGTACCGATGGAAACCGCCGCCGAGTTGGTCGTACATTCCGCCGCGTGCCATCTTCTCTAAGGTGAGTTCTACCATCTCTAAAGCGTTGGCGTTGCCGCTGTGATGCCAATAGCGTAGGAGAAAAGGTAATCCCATGCTGGGTGGAAATTTGGGTGCGTTGCCGAATCCGCCGTGTTGCGCATCGAATTGTGAGCGGTATTGTTGGAACGCGTGCGTCATCAGTTCTTCCGTGAGTTCGTGTTCATGTGGATCGACGACATTGCTCATCTGATTAAGTTGCGTCGTGAGTTGATCTGCCTGTTGTAGTACCTGTACTTTTTTGTCGTTGAATGCCTCTGCTACGGCTTCCATCACCTTCGGGAATCCGGGTCTGCCGTATCGGTCAGTGGGCGGATAATAGGTGCCGCCGTAGAAGGGTTTGAGATCCGGTGTGAGGAAAACGGTCATGGGCCATCCGCCTTGACGGGTCATAACTTGGACGGCGTTCATGTAGATTTCGTCTAAATCGGGACGTTCTTCTCGGTCAACTTTGATGTTGATAAAGAGTTCGTTCATGACGGCGGCGATTTCCTCGTTTTCAAAGGATTCGCGCTCCATGACGTGGCACCAGTGGCATGCGGAGTAGCCGATACTCAGGAGAATAGGTTTCTGCTCTTGTTTGGCGCGCGCGATTGCTTCTTCGCCCCAGGGATACCAGTCAACGGGATTGTGTGCGTGCTGGAGTAGATAGGGGCTTGTTTCATGGATAAGGCGGTTGGTGTGTGTCGGAGTGTCGTGCATTTGTATTTTCTCCAATGTGTAGGATTCTACCTCAGAAGGCATTCGCGCGCTTAAAACAATAGGCGGGTAGTCTGCACGCCCGCCCTTACAAGTAAAGAGATACCGCTACGGGGATTCGAACCCCGGTTTGATGGCTGAGAACCATCCGTCCTAACCCCTAGACGATAGCGGCACATTAATATAATAATAGAGAACTGCCCGGGAAGGACTCGAACCTTCACTACATGGTCCAGAGCCATGCGTCCTACCATTAGACGACCGGGCATTAATACAAAGTATGGTAGCCGTGCGCTGTTTTTAGGCACTTTGGTTTACCATACCGGAGAGGATACCAAGAATTTTGTCGCTCTCCTGGATTGGATAGATTGCAATATCGATCTGTAGATTCTTTTCCTCCAATTTGAGGAACTGCCAATTGACTCCTGTTGTCGTGGCACCATATACGCACGGGATATCGTTCCCTTTTTCCTGATTGAAACGTTGTGCGGCGATCATTTCGGCAACGCATTGCCCGAGTCCAAGTTTCATATCCGTATTTTTTGCTTCAACAAGGGCGATGACAGGTTCTTCCAAAAAAAGTTGTCCCGGTGACAGACTGATTAAAAAATCGCAAACGCCTGTTAAATCGTTTTCAAAATCAACATTAAAGTCGATTCCCGAAAAAAAACTGATCCGATAATCGAACTTTTCACAGAGTTCGACAAGGATATCAGCGACAATAAGTTCGGAGCGTGCCTTCTCAGTCCCGATCGCGGCCGCCAAGGGCACCTTTTTCGCTAGCCCTGTTGTGAGATAATCACTCGGGGTAATTGGTTCTATTTCAGAAAAGAGGCCTATGGATTCAGTCTTCTCCAATTCAAACTTTGTTACGACTGATTCCAAGGTGAAATTGCTATAACTCATTATGGCAAAATCCTCAATTCGCGCCTGCAACTAATGCGTGTTATCCACTTTTAAGTATACCTTAAGTGCGTTGCGTTGTCAACATTTTTTTCAGAGTTCGCAATATCGCGAGCACCCTCGCTCCTACAGCAGCAAGATGGACATATCCATAAATTAAATATGTAAAACTAAATGCCCGTAGAGAGTTGACGGTCTACTGCATTGGCATCACAGAAACTGAGATATTGGAGAAGGTATAGAAAATATTCAGGAATCCGATAAAAATCGTTGGGATAACGAATACGCTCAGCAATGCAAAGGTGCCAGTAGAGAAGGAGACGCTATCGGTTTCCTCGCCTGCCTCTTCAAAAAACATCGCTTTGACAATACGTGCATAGTAGTAAAGCGAGACGACACTATTTAGCAAACCGACAAGTGCGAGCCAATAATATCCTTGCTCAAGGACGGCGGTGAAGAGGATCCATTTTCCGAAGAACCCAGCGAATGGCGGAATTCCGGTTAAGGAAAAGAGGAAAATCATCATTGCACCAGCGACTAATGGTGCATGTGAAGCGAGTCCACGATACCCGTCAATCATTTCACTTCCTACCTCGTTCGCGACGAGGACAACAACATAAAATGCCCCGAGGTTCATAAAGAGATAGACGACGAGGTAGAAGAGGATTGCCCCGATACCTTCGGAGGTGAGGAGGACACCCCCCATCAACAGGTACCCACCATGTGCGATGCTTGAATACGCCAATAGACGTTTCACATTTTGTTGGGGGAGGGCTGCGAGATTACCGACGGTCATCGTCAATGCGGAAACTATCGCCAACATGAGGGGCCAGTTAACGGATTCCATCAATCCAGTAGAGCCGAACCCGGTATAGAAAAACCTGATGAACAGCGCGAATCCGGCAGATTTTGAGGCGACGGATAGGAAAGCGGTTATCGGGATAGGTGCGCCTTCGTAAACGTCAGGGGACCACATGTGAAACGGTACAGATGCTATCTTATAGCCGACACCTGCAAGGACGAAAGTTATCGCAATTAGCACAGCGAGCGGTGCTATATCTCCTGCTGCGAGAAGTTCTGTGAGTCGTCCAGCAATTTGCGCCAGATCCCCTGTCCCTGTCATTCCGAATAGGAAGGAGAGCCCGAAAAGCATTGTTCCAGATGCGACTGCGCCGTAGGTGATATATTTGAACGCCGCTTCGCTTGAGCGCGGGCTATGCGTCAAGAACCCAGCCAGGATATAGGAAGTGAGACTGACTGTCTCCAGCGAAATGAATATCATCAACAGATTGGTTGACGATGCCATGAGGAACATGCCGAGAGTGATGGCTAACAAGAGGGCGTAGTATTCGCCCTTCAACCGCGCGTCGAGTTCCTCAGAGCGGAGTGAAAAGAGAATCGTTGCGGCAGTTGCGAGTAACAGCAGAATCTTGAAGAAACTGGAAAACGTATCAAGTCGGATCATTCCCAGAAAAAGGGAGATAGGTCCTTCATCACCGAAAGAGAAGTGTATAAAGAGAACAGCAGCAAAAGTGCAAATACATCCTACGAGCGAAAGATGTGCGACAGCGGAACTCTCCCTATTTTTTACAACGAGATCAAGGAGAATGACAGCAACAGCAAAAATGACCAGTAGGATTTCCGGGGTGAAATAGAGGAGGCTATCAATATTTTTCATGCTTTCCTCAAACCTCCTATATGGCGTTCAGGACATCTATGAGATTGGTAACGGATTCTCTGAACATATCAATGGCGAAGTTGGGCCAGACACCGAGCACGATGGTTAAGATGCCGAGTGGTACAAGTGTCAGAATTTCACGTCCGTTGATTTCAGGGAGTGCTTCGTATTTCGGGTTGAGTGTCCCTAAGAAGACCCTTTGAAGTGTCCAGAGGAAATATGCGGCACCGACGACAATACCTATTGTGGATAAGATGGTCAAGAATTTGAATCTCTCATAGGCACCGAGCAGGGAGAGTGCCTCTCCGACAAACCCGCTCAAGCCGGGCAGCCCTAAAGAAGCCATGAATGCGAGCGTCGTGATGCCGGTATAGATAGGCATTCTGGTTCCGAGACCGCCGAAGCCGTTGATCTCACGGTGGTGTGCCCTATCGTAGAGGACACCGACGAGTAGGAAGAGCATTGCACTGATGACACCGTGGTTGAACATCTGGAGGATCGCACCTGTGATACCGCTATCATTTCGTGCGGCAAGCCCCAAGATGACGAAACCCATGTGTCCGATACTGGAATACGCGACCAACTTCTTAAAGTCGGTTTGCGCCAGTGCACAGAAGGATCCGTAGACGATGTTAATGAACCCAAGCAGCGCGAGGCTATTGCCCCAGAAACCTATCCCGTCGGTAAAATGGTCTAAACCTTGTGGGAACATCGCCATGTTTATCCGTACCAATCCGTAAGTTCCCATCTTTAGGAGGATACCTGCGAGGATAACGCTAATGGCAGTTGGTGCTTCGACGTGTGCATCGGGGAGCCATGTATGGAAGGGGAAGATCGGTACCTTAACAGCAAACCCGATAAAGAAACCGACAAATACCCATACTTGGAAGTCTGAATTGGCGAGTGCATGTCCTTGTGTAGCGGCTAAAGTAATGAGCGTAGGAATATCGAATGTTCGAGCCCCTTCAGCCACTCCGTTAACAATATTGCTGTTGAGATAGACGGCTATCATCGCGACTAACATCAACACACTGCCGAAGAGGGTGTATAGGAAAAACTTAATGGCAGCATATTCGCGACGCGGTCCGCCCCAGACACCGATGAGGAAATACATCGGCAACAGTGTGAGTTCAAAGAAGACGTAGAAGAGAAAAAGGTCTAACGCAGCGAAGAAACCGAGCATTCCTGTCTCAAGCAACAGGAACAGTGCCATATACGCCTTGATGCCCTTTTCAATGTTGCGCCAAGAGGCGATAACACAGATTGGACCCAGGAGTGCTGTGAGGAGCAGCAGCGTCACGCTGAGGCCGTCAATGCCGACGTGATATTGGATATTGAATGCATCAATCCAAGGGACATTGGTGACGTACTGCGTGCCTGCAGTTGATCGGTCGTAAGAGATAAATAGATATACTGCAAGTGCAAGCGGAATGAGCGTAAAAAGGAGCGTAACGCGCTTAACCAGTTCCTCCGACTCGCGAGGCAGCAGTAAAACAGCAACCATCCCGAGCAACGGGATAAAAATCATTAGGGACAATAACATCTCGTGGGAATCCTCCTTCTCCCATCAAAAGGGCAGCTACAACGCCCGGAAAATTAAGATTAACAATACAATCCCAGCCAGCACAACGAAAAGGTATGTCTGAATCGCACCTGTCTGAATACGACGGATTCTGCCGCCGACTGCCCATGTGACTTGGGCGACACGATTGACGATACCGTCAACGACGCGGTTATCGAAAGCCCCTGTGAACGCAGCAAGCAGATCTCGCGTTACAAAGCCAACACCGTTGACGATGCCATCAACGACACTTCCATCAAATTGGGCAAAAAGCCGTGCTTTCCACACCGTGAGCGTGACCAGTACACCGTCGTAAAATTCGTCAAAGTAGTATTTGTGCCAGAACAGGTTGTAGAGCGGTCGGCAAGTCGTTGCGACGGATTCAGCGGACAAAGTTCGCCTGTGGTAGAACAGCCATGAGAGGAATATACCTAAGCCCGCGACGATGATCGATAGCACCATCGCGATGGTATGTGCGGGCCCGTGTCCGTGATGTCCGTCGTCTGCGTGTGTGCCATCTGTGCTGTGTCCACCTTCTTCCTCAGCTGCGACTGCTTCAGATACGCCAAAGAGTGATACAGCGTAACCCTTTCCGCCTGTGTTACCATCGGGGGCAATATAAGCGTGTTGTGGTGCATGCAGATGTGGTTGCGGTGGCGGTTTAACATAGGCTTCGTTAAACCAGAGTATATTGACGACAGGCAGACTCAAGAATGCCAGAATCAGAAGCGGCACAGTCATTGATTTCGGAGATTCGTGTGCCATGTCGTGCATCTCTTGATTGCGCGGTTCACCGAAAAAGGTCATGAAGATTAAGCGGAACATATAGAACGCTGTAATTCCTGCGGCGCAGAGTGCCATCCCAAACAGGATATAGTGATGTGCGGAGTTCCATTCCATTGCGCGTCCCAACACACCGCCTAAGATGGCATCTTTGCTCCAGAACCCGGAGAAGATGAACGGCACGCCGGAGATAGACAGTGTTGCGATGAGCATCGTGACAAAAGTAATCGGCATCTTGTGGCGGAGTCCACCCATATTCCGCATATCTTGGTCAGGTGGAATCTCAGAACCGAGAATATGTTCCTCACTGTCTGCATGTTCGTGATCGTGTTCATCATCATGTGCGTGTGCGTGCATGGCGTGGAAGGCGTGAATGACGCTGCCTGAACCGAGAAAGAGCAGTGCCTTGAAAAAGGCGTGCGTTGTCAGGTGAAAAAGTCCAGCGACGTAGCTGCCGGCACCAATCGCCAGCATCATGTATCCCAATTGGCTGATTGTGGAATATGCTAAGACCCGTTTAATGTCGAACCGAACGATAGCGATCGTTGCGGCGACCAACGCAGTAATGCCGCCGACGTAGGCGATGACGAGAGACGAGGTTTCTGTCAAGATCGGGAACATCCGAGCCGTGAGGTAGACACCCGCAGCGACCATCGTCGCCGCGTGAATCAATGCGCTGACAGGTGTGGGGCCTTCCATAGCATCAGGGAGCCATGTATGGAGCGGCATCTGTGCGGATTTACCGATAGCACCGCAAAAGATGAGCACACCCGCAATAGAGAGCCATACGATACCGGTTGCATCTGCTGTAAAGTATTCAGGATTGGTGATCCGTGTAAAAATTCCATCTCCGTAGAGTGAAAGCGTTTTAAATTGCTTAAACAGCATCATCATGCCGATGAACATGCCGACATCACCGACGCGTGTGGTCAAAAACGCCTTTTTACATGCATTCGCAGCGGAGTCCTTTTCAAACCAGAAGCCGATGAGCAGATAGGAGCAGAGTCCTACGAGTTCCCAACCGATATAGATGCCGAGGAGGTTGTCCGACACAACCAGAAAGAGCATTGAGAAGGAGAAGAGCGATAGGTAGGCAAAGAACCGTGGATACCGTGGATCACCGTGCATGTAGCCCATAGAGAAAATATGGACGAGGCTGCTGACGAGCGTCACAACAATCAGCATGATGACGGTGACACTGTCCAAGTAGAAGCCCATAGAGAACGTAACGCCACCGAGCGAAAGCCAATCGACGGTATGCGCTTCTGGACTGGGAACCACCTCTCGTAAGAGCAGGAACGAACAGGCGAGGGCAATGAGCATTGCTGCGGTGGACAAGTAGTCCTGCCGAGGGAAACGCCGATTCGCTAAACCGAGAAGCCCGAAAATCGCAAAAGCGGCAAGAGGGCAAAGCAAGATGATACTTATTAAAGGTACGACCATATCTTTCTCTGTTTAAGCCTTTCTTTTTTATAGTTGTCAGAAGAATGGCTGTCAGCCGTCAGTCACTTATGGCAGTGAAAGCGTTGGTAAATACTACACGTCCTCTTAACTCTCACTGTGAGGCAAACTGAAAACCGATAACTGACAACTATTTCAACCTTTCAAGGTATCCACTTCGTCGGGACGTATGCTACCGAATTCGCGATAGATCGCAAGGATAATCGCTAAAAAGACGGCGGCTTCCGCTGCAGCGAGCACAATGCCAAAGATTGCGATAATTTGTCCGCTGATGTCCTCCGACGGTGTCATAAAACGCGAAAACGCGGCGAAGTTCAGATTACACGAATTAAGAATAAGTTCAATACCCATCAAAATACTGATAGCGTTCCGACGCGTCAAGACAGCGAAAATGCCGAGTGTGAACAGAATTGCACTGATAACGAGATAATGTTGTAAGGTCATTTTTAGTCCCTAACCTCCTTTCGGGAAATCAGGGCGGCTCCAATTAACGCGACTAACAGCAACACGGAGACGACCTCAAATGGAAGTAGGAACGGTCCATTGAGAATCAGTTCGCCGATTTTCTCAGTGGTTGGTGGGAGTTCTGTGCCATCATCGGTGAGATTTTTCCACGCAGGCGTATTAGCAATAACAGTCAAAAGGAGCGTAAGGAGTGCCAGCGCAACAACGCCGCCAAGCAAGAGCTGCCCGCGCTCAATATGAATACGCATCTCCAAGCGTCCGCTTGTCATCATGACACCGAATAAGATCAGGACAAGGATACCGCCAACGTAGACAATCACTTGGGTTGCGGCGAGAAAATCAGCTTGTAGAAAGACGTAAAGCCCCGCGACACCAAAGAGCGTCACCATCAGCGAAAATGCCGCGTGCACGATATTTCGCACTGTCACGACAAGGAGTGCCGAGCCGACTGTCATAAGTGCAAAGCCATAAAAAATAAAGTTTGTAAGTGTAAAATCCATATTTTTAACTTACCTTGCGGTTAAAGCACGGTAGTTTGGTTTGTGACGGTCCCTTCTTAAATCCGCTTTCCACTTCGTTTCAAGCTACGTGTTTAGTGCTAATATTTCTTTTAATCTGCGGCTTCTACGTCTTCAAAACCATCTTTACCATACATCGATTGTTTGTCGAAACTGAAGATGAGGTCTGACCGGTCGAATTTGGAGTACTCGATGCCTTCGAGGGTGTCCTTCATGGTAAGGCATTCTGTCGGACATACTTCCGTGCAAAGTCCGCAATACATACAGAGGGACATGTCAATATCAAACTTGTCGAGGTAAAAAACGACGGGATTTCGCGTAACAACCCGCGATATTTCATCGCTCGAAAAGGTCTGGGTTCGACTATCATCCGCCGATGCTTCAAGGCGATCTATGACTTCCTGCGGACCTTGGCGAGAAGTGATATTCGTGAGGGTTATTGAATCTTCCGATTTTACCTTTTTGTCGTCGCCTTCAATGATGCCGATGATTTCGCGTCCGTCTTTAAGATGAACGACGTTCATGCTATCCCAGAGGTGTTCACCTTTCGGGAGTTTAGTGGCATCAATAACGATGCAATCGACTGGACAGATCATTTCGCACTTTTTGCATCCGATACAGTCTTCAGTGCGGTTATAGAGCTGCCCACGGTACCCTTTCGGGATTTCCCGGACGTTCCGCTTTTTTTCATAGTCGTGTTCATACGGATATTGATGTGTGACATTCGGTTGAAAGAACTGTCTGATTGTCACCCGCATCCCGACGAGTACGGTGTAAACGCCTCTGTAGATGTTTCGTATGTATTTCTCCATTTAGATGTTCCCTCCAGCAGTTAGCCCTAACTCGGTTGTGGTTCCGGTTTTTGTGCCATCACGCGTCCAGCAATCATGTACGCACTGATAAGCCCGATATAGATAATCGCACAACTAATTCCGATGCTCCACACGCTGTCCTCTTCAAAAATCAGTCCCCATATTCCTGTGCCTAAGATGTTAAAGAAGGCGATCGGGATGAAATACTTCCAGCAGAGATTCATGAGTTGATCTACGCGCAGACGTGGCAGTGTCCATCTCAGCCACATCATCAAGAAAACGAGTGCAAGAGTTTTGATAACGAAACCGGGCATCCCGCCGAGAATGTCGTATCCGGGTAAGGCACCCTGCCAACCTCCGAGGAAGAGCGTCACAGCGATGGCACTGACGGCGAACATATTTGCGTATTCAGCAATAAAGAAGAGTGCGAACCGCATGCCACTATACTCGGTATGGAAACCTGCAACGATTTCGGACTCGGCTTCCGGCAAATCAAAGGGTGTCCGGTTTACCTCGGCAATAGCGGATATGAAAAAGATAAAGAATGCGATGAAGGTAAACGGTGATCGGAAGATGAGCCAACTGAAAACGCCATTAGATTGGCTTTCTACAATATCCACCATGCTCAAACTTTCCACGAGCATAACAACTGTCAGGATAGAGAGACCGAGCGGGATTTCATAACTAACGATTTGGGCGGCGGAGCGTAAAGAACCTAACAGTGACCATTTGCTGTTTGAGGACCACCCTGCCATAATCACACCCATGACAATCACAGAGGAGATCGCCATGATATAGAAGATTCCGATATTAAAGGGACTCACCAAGATGTTTTCACCAAATGGAATAGCGGCGAAAACCGCGAAGGAGCATGCGAAAATAATATAAGGCGCAAGCAGGAAAAGGAGTTTATCACCTTGTGGTGGGATAAAGTCCTCTTTGAAGATGAGTTTTATACCGTCGGCTAACGTTTGAAGTGTACCCCACGGTCCAACACGCATGGGACCTGTCCGGTTCTGAAAACGGGCGGCGACTTTTCGCTCTGCCAGCACGAGAACTAACGGAAGTAATGGGACAACTCCAACGAAAATGCCCGCGCATGCGAACATGACGAGAACCGTGCCTAACTCTACAGGAAAATGTGCAGCGACCGCTTCAGGAAGTCGTGGGATTAAAACATTCTGTATAAATTCCTCTGCCCAATTGAGTTTTTCTTGTAAATTTATATTGGGAAAGAAACCTTCAGATACATTAAAGTTTGGGAAACCTGCAAACATCGCCCTAAAATCTGACATCCAATCTCCTTATCCGGCAAGCAAAAATTCGCCAATTTCCAAAATCCAGTCTACAGTCACTATACCACCAGCTAATAGGAGAATCCATCGCAAAAATCTGTTATCGGGCAGCACTTTTGGCAAGTGTGAAAGCACTTGTTGTCCTGGTTCAGACCGGTGCACCACCTCAAGTAGACACACAGAACCGATGAAAACTAAGCCAACGGTTGCAGATATCACCTCAACGTTGGTTAAAAAATTAGCTATGGCACAGCCCAAAAGGGTTATAACGATGGCCCATACTAAGACATTTACCTGTTTTTCCGTCGTAATTCTCATCGTTTACCCCTTGATTGAGTATATTTACCGGTCAACCTCTCCCATCACAATATCAATGCTTCCGATAATTGCGATAATATCTGCGACCATCAAGCCTCGGCTGAGTTCTTGTAGCGCGCTCAAAGCACTGAAACAGGGTGAGCGTCCTTTGAGGCGTACAGGCTTCGGTGTACCGTCACTGACAATGTAGAATCCAAGTTCACCACGGGGTGCTTCACTACGGAAATAGATTTCGCCTTTAGGTGGACGGACGGCTTTTAAATCTGCCATTACGGGACCACTGGGCAGCCCTTCTGCCAAGATTTGTCGGACGATTCGGACGGATTCTTTCATCTCATCCATACGTATTTTGTATCGGCTCCAGCAGTCCCCGACAACCGCGCCCAACTCTGGGACATCCACAGCGACAGGTACATCAAAGTCAAATCTGTCGTAGATAGAGTAGGGTTCATCTCGCCTGAGGTCCCAATCCACACCGGAGCCGCGGAGGTTGGGGCCGGTTGCGCCATAGCTGAGTGCCATCTCTGCTGGCATAACGGCGACTCCAGTCGTGCGTTGTGTGAAGATGCTGTTTTTTGTTAGGAGTTCGTTGTACTCGTCAATCATCGGTTCAAAATAGTCTAAAAATGCTTCTATCTCGTCCAAATAGTTCTGTTCGGCGATAGATCCGGGTTCCATCGGTATGATTTCGGAAACGCCGCCGATGCGGACATAGTTATAGGTAAGCCGCGCCCCACAGACTTTCTCGAAAAGGAGGAGCAGCCGTTCTCGGTCGCGAAAGGCATAGAGGAAAGGCGTAAATGCGCCGATGTCCATCCCGTAGGTTCCAAAAGAGAGGAGATGGCTTGCGATACGGTTTAGCTCACAGATCAGCACGCGCAGGTATTCCGCCCGTTCTGGCACCTCAAATGCCTTGCTTTCATCCGCTGCCATCAATTTCTCGACGGCAAGACAAAATCCCCAATTCTGGTTCATCGCCGCCACGTAATCCATTCGGTCAGTGAACGGAATGATTTGGGGATAAGAGAGGTTCTCCGAATGTTTCTCAAAACAGCGATGCAGGTAACCGATGTGCGGAATTGCTTCCCGAACGACCTCACCATCCAATCTCAATTCCAAGCGTAACACGCCGTGTGTACTTGGGTGCTGAGGTCCCATGTTCACCACCATCTCATCGGCGAACGGTTTGAGTTCTATAATTTTGCTTTCAGTCTGTTGTGTGTTTTCCATAATGTCGGTTCTGCAACGTTTTTCTAACTTACCTTGCGGTTAAACACCGGGATCCAAACTTTCACGGTCATCTCTTAAATCCGCTTTCCGCTGCGTTCCAAGCTGCGTTTCTTTTGACATAGGACTTACGCGTTTTCTTCTATTTTTAGACTTTGCCACTAACTATATATGATACCATTTTTGTGGTGTAATGTCAAATCTTAGCTCTGTTCTCAGAGAAAGGTGGTGTCGTATTTCTATGGGAAAAATGTTACACCAGTGTAACATTTCATGTTCAGTCTTTGGGGCTACAAACCAGCGTGCTGCCTGAATTCTGAGGCGTTTTGTTATTCTGAGATTTCCTCGAAAAAAAAACGAAAAGTATAATATTTTCGGTTGCGTGCAACACCGGACAAAGTGAACATTCTCTAATACGGCACCCGCATACCGCGATAGAATTCAGGCTCCTTATAATCTTTGCGTAGAGGGTATCCCTCCCAATCATCGGGGAGTAAGATGCGGCGGAGATCGTCGTGTCCCTCAAAGAAAATTCCGTAGAGGTCATAAGCTTCGCGCTCGTGCCAATCTGCGGTTTTCCAGATATGCGAGACGCTTGAGAGGTGCGGGTCGGTTTTCGGGACTGCCGTTTTTATGACCACGCTATGCCGGTGTTGCATGGCATAGATGTGGTAGACGACAGCGAGTTCTTCATCTTTAGCACTTAAATCTGCCCCACTGAGACACATCAAGGAGTCAAACGCCAATGTATCAGTTTTGGCGAGATATTGGCACACATCGGCGATTGCTGAGGGCGCAACGCTAATGCTCGGATCGCCAGCGAGTTCGGTATCAAACCCGAGAACAGCTTCGCCAAACTGTGCGGTTAGTGCATCATAGATTTCTTGGGGTTTCACGTAAATTCTACTCCATGATCGCGACTACAAGTCGCTCCTACAATGATCGCGATTACAAATCGCTCCTACAATGATCGCGACTACAAGTCGCTCCTACCGTTAGACGCGTTGATGTCTTAGGCAGTAGTTTGTGGGTTATCATTTTCCTCAGTGGGTGCTTCTGCCTCAGTCTCAGTCTCAGTTTCAGTTCCTTCGAGTTCGTACCATTCTGTTTTGGTAAAGAGCCTTTTCAAGAAGGGGACATGTTCGCGCTTGGCAACGGTCTGGGTTTTAATCTTCTCTTGTAGTTTGAGTAGCCCTTCAATGAGTGCCTCCGGGCGCGGTGGACATCCGGGTACATAAACGTCAACAGGGATAATCCGATCAACACCTTTGAGGACGTGGTACCCGTGTTGCCAATAGGGGCCGCCGCTGGTGGCGCAGCTGCCCATAGAGATGACGTATTTCGGTTCCGGCATCTGTTCATAAAGCCGTCTGATACGTGTCGCCATTTTGAGTGTGACTGTGCCGGAGATGATCATAAGGTCGGATTGGCGCGGTGTCGCGCGCGGTACGCCTGCCCCGAACCGATCGAGGTCATAGTTAGAAGCGGCAGTCGCCATAAATTCAATGGCACAACAAGCGAGTCCGAAGGTCATGGGCCAGAGTGCTGAAGAGCGTGCCCAGTTAGCGACAGCGTCAACCGAAGTGACAATAACGTTTTTGTCCAATTTTTCATCAATTATCATAACGTTCCTCCCGCTGGACGGATTGTACTTCCAGCTGCGTGGATCGGATCCATTCCAGGTCGCCTTTTGCCCAGACGTAGGCAAGTCCAACCAATAGGATAGTGATGAAGACAAGCATTTCCAAAAACGCGAAGAGACCGAAGTCTCGGAAAACGACTGCCCACGGGAAAAGGAACACAGTTTCCACATCAAAAATTAGGAAAATGAGCGCGATGACGTAAAAGCGGGTGTTAAACTTAATCCGCGTATCACCGATTGGGTCTTCGCCGCATTCATAGGGGATATACTTTTCGCCTGAGAATAGTTTGGTATGCAGGAGGCGAGAGATTGTCAGGTTTAGAACGACAAATAGGCAACCAACAATCAAGAAGATTAACACATTTGCGAAGTTAAAAAGCATTCTGGGTTATCCTTAGGAACCGCGGTATCGTGAAAACTTTCGGGTATATACGATTTTGTTTTTAAAATTATATATCATTTTATGCGGATTTGCAAGTAAAAATTTTAGCCATCAGCAGTCGGCTATGAGCCATTAGTCATCAGCAGTCAGTTATCAGTTTCGAGAGAAGGCTGTTTC
>VYCT01000074.1 GCA_009843785.1 Candidatus Poribacteria bacterium
TTGCAATAGCGTTTCCTCAATTTATGTTCGCGCTTTGTTAATATATATATAGAGAGATTTTCAAGGAGAAGGATAGCATGACAAGGAACAGCGTAACAGGGCGTTTCCGGGATATTGAAATCCTGTTTAGTATTGATGGTGATGCCACCATTATGAGTGTACGGAATCTGGTTAACAATGAAAGACAGGTGCGTATAATGTATCAGAAGCTTTTGATGAGTGGACTCGCCAATTGGGCGCAGTTTCAGTTAACCGATGCACCCGTCTCGCGCCGCCTCCCGACAGAGATTCTTGAAGCATATCGTTTAACCTTTTTTGTTGATGATGCTGACCCCGTTTCTGCCCGCATTGAAAAAATATTAACTGAATTGGAGGCACTCAAACCTGAACAATCAGTGGCGGATACTTCAGAAACCCTGGCTGAATTGGATCCGCTCAAATCTGAATCGCTCACAGAAGTTCAGGACAAGGTTCAGGAGCCCCTCTTAGGGAGTCCACGGGACCTTGGGGCTGTTGCTCCTACGCCGCCTTTAGAAACCCAGAGTAATGGGGGTGAACCGTCCGTTCCGGAGGTAGAAGCAACGCAACAGATAGAAGCAGCAAAGGAGGCTCCGATGGCAGAGGCCTCGGAACCGATAGGAACAGGCATTGACGCGGACGAATATTCTTTACCTGATGTCGAAACGACGCAACAGGTAAAGGAAAAAGTAGCAGTGCCACATCCTTCTGGCGAACGCCCCTTGGAATCAATGCTACCGGAGCGCGAACAGGTGCCGGAAAGAAAACCTGTGCCTGGACCTATGGCATTGAGACTCCCTGTAACTCAGGATGCCGTGCCTGTGTCGTCCATTGTGGATTCTAATTTGGAATTTAAGATCGCAGTGCCGTCCCTTCCACTCAGTGCACGCGCGGTACAACGAAAGGCGGAAGCGACGGCGCAGCTGGGTACTACAGCTTTAAAACGGAGAGAGAAGGGTGTTTTTGGACATCTTGTCCAAGCGTTGGGGCTTGCTGCCGGTGGTAGGCGTGGTAAGGCTTATTATCAACAAAAAGGCGAAGCCGTTCAGAACGCATTTCAAGACGAACTTGCTAAGTTGGAACGCGATTACAACGAGGGATATGGACTCAATCTCCTTAATTGGGATATGGATACGCTCTCCGAGTCGGAAATCGCTATTTTGCTCCTGAATCTCATGGTAAGCGAAGTGATCGCATGGCGGAAGGAGACCGGACGTGCTACACCTGAAACCGAGCAGCTTGTCCAAGTGCTTGATGAAGTAAATACACGTCTCAGACGGACACTCAAGCAGACGCGCGGTGTCTCTACACCGGCACCGACCTTGTTTCCGGACCTTCTCGCTGAAAGCGAACGCGATTTGGAGAAAATTCAGGATGAATGTGATGCTTATCTTCAACGCTTCACGAGTAAGTTGATTGAGCAGGAAAAGAACCATGCAGAGAAAATTGAGGTGCTTATCTTTAAAAAATTCCTCATTGAATTTATCCGAGATTTTCTCTTCGTTGAGGTGGTCGAGAGTACGCAAGGGAATGCGTTGCCGAAACGTCTGAATTGGTTCCTGGATCTCGTTGATTCTGAAGTCATCCCGATTGAAGTCGGAGAGACGAAGGTTTCACCGAAGTATCACAAGGTCAAGGGTGCACGTTCTTGTGAGTTTGAAACGGGGACGATCGTTGAAGTTGTCAAAGCTGGATTGCAGTCCAAAGATGGTAAACGTGTCAATCAGACGGCTGTTGTCATTGAAGCGGAGTAGAGTGGATGGAGACAAACGAACGCTTAGTTCAAAAGATCGCGCAGCTACCACAGGTAGACCTCGGTCATTTCCCGACTCCCTTGGAAGAATGCCCGCGACTTTCCGAAGCACTCGGGGGACCGCGTATCTTTATGAAACGCGAAGATTGCTCAGGTTTGGCATTTGGTGGCAACAAAGTCCGGCAACTGACCTTCACGATCGGCGACGCTGTTGCAGAAGGTGCGGATACAATTATACAGGGCGCGGCTTCGCAATCCAATCACTGCCGACAAGCTGCTGCTGCTTGCGGTAAACTCGGACTCAAGTGTTATCTTCGCCTCGCTCGTGATCACAAGAGTATCCTCCAAGGGAATCTACTGTTAGATAATATCGCAGGCGCGGATGTTGAGATTGTTGATGTGCCGTTCGGACCCGAATTAGATGTGGTGAAGTACGCACTCGCGGAAAAACTAAAGACGCAAGGACTGAAACCTTATGTTCTCGCAGCACCGCGTTCGACTGCCCTTGCCGCCGTCGCTTTTACGTGGTGTATCGCTGAAATTGCACAACAGCAACAACAGTTAGATATTGACGCGGATTGGATTTATACCGCTTCCGTAGGTGGCACACAGGCAGGACTTGTTCTCGGCACCAAAACGCTTGGGCTGAAGATGAAACCGTTTGGCATCGCACCAATTGTTTGGGAAGGTAAATTTGATCGGTTACGCGGTGCTGCGAATGGTGCCGCCGAACTTTTGGAATTAGATACCGAAGTCACCGATGCAGATATTCAGAACACAGATGGCTATATCGGGCAAGCTTACGGTTACCTCACACCCGAATGTATTGATGCCCTCAAACTCGTTGCCAAAACCGAGGGGATTTTCCTGGATCCTGTCTATACCGCTAAGGCGATGGCGTGCCTCATTGACCACATCCAACAGGGTAAACTCGGACGCGACGACACCGTTATCTTCCTCCACACGGGTGGGACCCCTGCACTCTTTGCATACCAAGAAGAATTGACCGCGGACTTGTAGTCCTTATCCGTCGTAACTTGACAACAGGATCGCGGTTTCCCTGTACATTTCTATGGCACTGCTCTCGTGTGATAGCATTTAAGCACTTCTGATTTTCTCTTGCCTTTTTTTTCTTATCTGTTAGGACTTACGCAAAATCAGAGGATTAGGTCTATCATGATGCAATCGGTGCGGTTAGGAAACCGCACCTACCGGGGAAATGCGTAAGTCCTATCTGTTATTATCTTAACCGATTACGTAGAAGTTCTACTCGCGCCTAAATAGCAAGTGAACATGATTTCAATTGCCACTTCTAACCTGTTAAAAACGAGAACGTACTGATGCTATTCCGTTTTTCGCTCTACGGCTTTCTGAAGAATCAACGTTACTATGAAAACTTTCTGTATCTCGCGTTTCTTGACAAAGGATTGTCCTACTTTGCCATTGACATCTTAATTGGATTTCGGGAGGTTTGCACTAACCTATTTGAAATCCCGTCTGGTGCGGTCGCAGATCTTTATGGCAGGCGACGCGCCATGATTTTTTCATTTTTTGCCTATATCGCTTCTTTTGTTATATTCGCAGTCAGTGAATCGCTGTTCCCTCTGTTCGCTGCGATGTTTTTCTACGGTTTAGGCGATGCGTTCCGCAGTGGCACTCATAAGGCGATGATCTTTGATTGGCTTCGCCTGCAGGGAAGGTCGGATGAGAAGACGAAAATATACGGTTTTACCCGTTCTTGGTCGCAGATGGGTTCCGCGGTCTCTGTTCTCATCGCGGGAGGTCTGGTTTTTTACAGCGGTAATTTTGTAGACATCTTCTGGTTCTCAATTATCCCTTATGCGATGAATATCGTTAACTTCTTCGGCTACCCTGCGCGGTTAGATGGGGATAGACAGAGCGAATTTTCCCTCAAAGCCGTTGCCCGTATGCTCGGCAGTGCCTTGAAACAATCAGTGCAATTCCCGCCACTCCGCCGATTGGTCTTTGAAGGTATGGGATTTGAAGGGATGTATAAAGCCAGTAAAGATTACCTACAACCGATTCTTAAGCAGACAGTCATCGCATTGCCTTTACTTTTAGCATTAGATGAATCGAAACGAACAGCATTGCTTGTCGCAGGTGTCTACTTTGTGCTCTATTTCCTATCGTCCTTTGCCTCTCGGAATTCGCATCAGGTCTCAAATTGGCGGGGAAGCGACGAGGGGGCTGCCCGATTTATGTGGTGGATAGATTTGGCATTCTTTGCTTTGTTGATTCCGGTATTCTGGTTCAATTGGTATCTGGCAATCATCGTGCTTTTTGTTGGGCTGGCGATCCTTCAGAACTTCTGGCGACCGGGGCTAATTAGCCGTTTCAATGCGCAGTCGACACCAGAGATGAGTGCGACGATTTTATCTATTGAGGCGCAATCGAAATCGCTGGCGACAATTATTCTCGCGCCATTGCTCGGGTTGTTGGTGGATACGGTCGGTAACTTCTCACCGGTGGGTATTGTCGGGACATGTATTGCGGTTGCGATTCTGGTTGCATACCGCGGCGAATTAGAAGCGCGTCCTATATCCGTATCGGCGTAGTGGTGAAACTATCTTGACGAGCATGCATGTGCCAAAGTATCCATCTCTCATTGCGATCACTCACTCAGTATTTCCCTTAAACTCTAAAATATGTCCTATATACACTGTCCCAATGACACCTACTATAAACCGAGTGAAAGTCTAAAAAATCTGTTTGAAGAGCTAATCATACAACCCTTTACACACGATCTACCGGCACTCTCGGAAGCTGTTAAAAATAACAGAATATACTATTGGGAAGATATAGCGCGGATCCTGAAACAAGGGCAGAGCGATTTTGATGACGTCTCATTTGATAAACCGTCTAATGAATATTATTTTCCAAAGGATAAGGTGGCTATCTATTGTGTCCATCACATGCCGAGGCACCTTTTTGGGTCTTATCACATTTTTACGAAGTGCATCACGCCGATAAGCGGAAAGGATAAAATTGTATTCGTTGATTTCGGTTGTGGTCCATTAACTGCGGGTATTGCTTTTCGAGCTTTTGCAGGACAGAACGACATTACTTATTTAGGCATTGATAGTTCACGCGCTATGCTGAATAAGGCAGTTACAATCAACAAATATGGCCCTAACACGTATAAAGAGCCTTTCTTTGATAAATTTGCGTTAATTCACGGTTCCAGTTACGATGACTTGACGAAATTATTGGGCAAATACATTGAAAACGGTGATGGGAC
>VYCT01000175.1 GCA_009843785.1 Candidatus Poribacteria bacterium
TTGTAAAGGAGGCGTAGATTGTTCGCTACGTTTTCTAATGCTTTTAGTTTTTAAACATGTGTGTTAATTTATCACCAATTGTGAAATCAGTAGTGAAAATCTGGCGTTTACGCCAAAATCATTAAGGAAAATTATATGTCTTATAAAAATCACATTAAGCCGATCGTCCTCGCGCTCAGCATTGTTATAGGCGTTTTGTTGTGCACGTTTACGACGGTTATAGCCGATGAACATGCCGAAACAACTGAAGAAGCAGAAACGACGAGCGAAGCAGAAACAACTGAAGAAGCATCCGAAGGGGATGCGCCTGTCCAGCTTGAAAGTCTTGTTGTTGTGGGGACACGCGCAAGACCGCGTTCTGTCTTAGATTCAGCAGTACCGATCGATATTGTGTCAAACGATGCCTTTGAAAAACAAGGTGGCGCGGATCTACCCGATCTGCTGAGAACTTTGGTGCCATCTTATAACGTCAATACACAGCCGATTAGTGATGCGTCAACAGTGGTCCGTCCGGCGAATTTACGGGGACTTGCTCCAGACCATACACTCGTGCTGGTCAATAACAAGCGGCGCCACCGTGCCGCAGTGATTCACTGGCTCGGAAACGGTCTGTCTGATGGCTCACAGGGACCCGACCTGGCACCTATTCCCGCAATTGCCCTGCAACAGGTAGAGGTCCTCCGAGATGGCGCCTCCGCACAATACGGGTCGGACGCTATTGCGGGTGTGATGAATTTTCGATTGAAAGACAACTATGAAGGCGGTTCGTTTGAATTTAAACCCGGTATCTACCAATTCGGCGACGGTCGGCAATTCGCGCTCGCTGGTAACATCGGTTTAGGGAATCCTGACGCGTGGACTAGCCTCAGTTTTGAATACGGGGGCGCGGATCCGACCATCCGGTCCGTCCAACGTACAGATGCCATAAACTTGATTAAGGCAGGCAATTTCCGTGTGAAAGACCCCGCGCAAATTTGGGGGCAGCCGATTATAGAGAATGATGTCAAATTGTTTGCAAACTACGGTGCCACCCTCACGGATACCATCGAGTTCTATGGGCATGCCAACTACGCACGCAAGCGCGTTGAAGGTGGGTTCTATTTCCGAAATCCAAACACTCGCAATGGCGTGTTTAGCCCAAGCGGGAAGGATGATACGTTGCTCGTCGGGGATCTGCGGGGTTTGTCAGCCGAGATGGCGGATTGGGAAGCCCGAAGGGCGGCAGCGGAGGCTGCTGGAGAAGAGTTTACCGAACTCTCACCTCATGATGCTGACGATATCCCGATAGTCAACCACGTTCCTGATCCCGAACGGTTGCAAGCCGTCAAGAATGACCCGAATCTATTCAATTTCCAAGAAATGTTCCCAGGCGGATTCACCCCCAGATTTGGTGCATTCATGTGGGACAGCTCCGTTGTCGTTGGTGTTAAAGGCACCGCGCTCAAAGACACATTGGGTAAGGACTTAACGTGGGATCTGAGCGGCTCTTTTGGACGCAACCATGCTGATTTCTTTATCTTCAATACGGTTAATGCTTCGCTCGGTCCAGATACACCGACCTATTTTGATCCGGGCGACTATATCCAGACGGATTATAACCTCAACTTTGATGTAACCTATCCGCTCAGCGACATGGTGTTCCTCGCTTCTGGTTTGGAATATCGGGATGAAGGATTTCAAATCATAGAGGGCGAACGCGAGTCGCATCAGATCGGGCCCCTCGCAGCGCAAGGCTTCACGGCTGCATCCAACGGATTTTCGGGGTTCAGCCCAGTTGCGGCAGGCAAGTGGTACCGTTCCAACGTTGCGATGTATCTGGAAACTGAAATCAGACCGATTGATCCGCTCCTGATCGCGCTGGCTGTGCGCGGTGAACAATTTGAGATTTTCGGTAGCACCCTGAACTACAAAGCCGCTGCAAACTACAAGGTTACGGAAACGATGCGGTTGCGGGGAAGTTATAGTACCGGGTTCCGCGCTCCGACACCCGGACAGCAAAATACGTTCAACATTACCACTGAATACGATTTTGAGCAGGGTGATCTCGTTAATAAAGGAACAATTCCTTCCACCAACCCCGCTGTTGATGTTGTGACAGGCAAGGAAGATAACTCGCTTGACCCGGAAAAATCAAATAACTTCACAGGTGGATTTACCGTCGATATTTTGGGCGTAAATTTCACGATGGACTTTTTTGATATTCGGCTGAAAGAGCGGTTATCGGTGTCACAACACTTTGCATTGACTAACGCGCAGAAGGCGCAGCTCATCGCTGAAGGTGTAACCAGCGCGGCGAATCTGGAAACATTCCAGTTCTTTACCAATGACTTCAGTACCACAACGCAAGGTGTTGATGCTGTCGTTACGGCACCAATACCGAACGGTACGGTCGTTGCCGTGTATAACTTCACGAACACCACAGTTACCGATCACAATCCGGACACGCTGAACGAGGATCGCATCAGGGAACTGCAAGAGAATTTACCCGCACACCGCGCCAGCCTGACTGGCGTTTACTCCATAACGGATGCGTGGGGAGTGCTCGGGCGCGCCAGTTATTTCAGCGGTTGGTTCGATTCTGAAGATTACTTACAGAATCCAGATGTAGAAGGCACTGGAGAATACACCGGAAGGGTTATTTTCGACTTAGAAACCAGTTACACCGTGGGGGCGGGATTGACGCTCACGCTCGGTGGGAGAAATATCCTGAATACCTATCCCGATGAAAACCCGAATGCTGCTGGTTCTGTCGGCAACAAATATGGGCAATTCAGTCCGTTCGGTTTTGATGGGGCGTTCTGGTATGCCAAGGTCGGATACAGTTTCTAAAACCTCTCTTATGAAGGTTTTAAATGGACTTCTCACGATAGGCGCGGTTTTTTAACCGCGCCTATTCCATTCATATTAAGTTTATATTATAATGCATTCATATTATAGTGCGTTATAAGTAAATCCTGTTTTAGATAGAGGTGTCTTTTACCTAAATAATGAAGGAGCTTCATTTGTCAAGTGGCACCTCATGATAAATCATGAGGCTTCCTTCTCGGGCTATGGTGCGTAACTTTACATGCATACCCCCGAGGGGCTCAAGCAGCCCACGATGCAAAACCTTGAGGCTACGAAACGCACGTTTCTCTAACGCCTCTCGAGTTACTTGGACACGGATATAATCAACGCATCCCATAGCAAGGCACTTCCGACTTGCTATTGATATTCTAACATTTTTGACATATTTTGTTAAAAAAAAGGAGCAGTGTTTCCTCCCTGCCCTAAAGGACGGGGTTTCCACACTGAAGAACTTGATGAAAGTCGCACTTAATTTTAAAACAGTGCTATTTCTGATGCACATTGTTATCGCAGTTTTTATAGGTTCAGCATCTACAGCAGTAGCACAAGAGACTGAAATGGAATCAAGCGAAGCAACATCTGAACAAGAGGTTATAACGCTTGAGGGTGTAGTTGTGGTTGGGACGCGTGCGAAACCGCGTTCGGTTCTTGAATCTGCGGTTCCAATTGATGTTTTACCAAGTGATGATTTCGTGAAACAGGGAAACACGGACTTGCCAGACCTGCTGAGAAACTTAGTGCCATCTTACAATGTTAATGCCCAACCCATTGCCGATGCAGCTACTGTTGTCCGCCCAGCGAACCTACGCGGATTAGCACCAGATCACACCTTACTGCTCGTTAATGGTAAACGACGCCACCGCGCCTCCGTGATTGCTTGGCTCGGAAACGGATTGTCTGATGGTGCACAGGGGGCTGATCTCTCTCCTATCCCCTCCATCGCCCTGAAACAGGTGGAAGTCCTACGAGATGGCGCATCGGCACAATACGGTTCCGATGCAATTGCAGGGGTCTTGAATCTGCAACTCAAAGACAGTTACGAAGGGGGTTCTTTTGAAATCAAACCCGGTATTTTCCAAGCTGGCGATGGGCTCACATATTCTCTTGCAGGTAATATCGGTTTGGGACGCGAAGAGCTCTGGACGAATCTCAGTTTAGAATACGGGGGCATGAATGAGACAGATCGGTCTGTCCAACGAGATGATGCCGCTGCACTTATTAGTGTCGGGAACACAGATGTTGCTGACCCTGCTCAACCCTGGGGACATCCGATTATCAGAAACGACATCAAACTTTTTGCGAACTACGGTGCAAGTATGACCGGTGACATTAAGTTCTACGGTCATGCAAACTATGCACAGAAGGAAGTTGAAGGTGGGTTCTATTTCCGAAATCCCAATACTCGAGATGCTGTGTTTAGTAATGATGGCGGGGCGACTTTGCTCGTTGGTGATTTGCGAGGTTTAACAGCGGAAATGGCGGCCTGGGAAGTCCAGAAGGCAGAGTGGGAAGCCGAAAATGCGGCAGCAGTGGAAGCCGGCGAGGCGTTCCCCGAACCGTCGCCTCATGCCGCTGACGATATTCCGATAACCAACCATGTTCCTGATCCTGAACGGTTACAAGCGGTTGAGAATGACCCGAATCTATTCACATTCCAAGAGATGTTTCCCGGTGGATTCACCCCACGCTTCGGGGCCGACACACGGGATGCCTCGCTCCTCGTTGGATTGAAAGGGGCAATCGTAGCGGATTTCGGATGGGATTTAAGTGCTTCTTTTGGACGACACGCCTCTGACTTCTTTATCAGAAATACCGTCAACGCTTCGCTTGGACCCGACACACCCACTGAATTTGACCCAGGCGACTGACTATATCCAATCGGATACTAACATTAACCTTGACCTGACCTATCCGCTGCATGACATGGTATTCCTCGCCTCTGGCCTGGAATATCGAACAGAGACTTTTGAGATTGTGCAGGGACAGATTGAGTCTTGGGAAATTGGGCCATTGGCAAGTCAAGGATTTAGTTCTGGCTCTAATGGATTTCCCGGTTTCAGTGATATTGCTGAGGGCAGCTGGACCCGGTCTAACTTTGCAGGCTATTTGGAAAGTGATACCATTTCTGTTAATAAATGTTTCTTTACGTAGAATAAACTTTTAGTTTGTT
>VYCT01000144.1 GCA_009843785.1 Candidatus Poribacteria bacterium
GATTTACACTTCAGATATTCCTTTTTATACTGATAATCTGTTTGAATATGACTTTTCATTGTTCGATGTCAGAAAAACTAACATATTGAAAGACATCCCTAAAGAAGGCCTCAATATAAATGTCAACTTAGGAACATTAATAAAGACTGTCGCAATGTCCCCGTATGCAAACGGTTATTTCGACGAACCATTAAGAAAACTGATGGATGACAACAACCTTAATGGGGGCATGGTACGTATTTCTCAAATAGCAGAGGTCCTTGAAAAAGTTTCACTTATTGAATAACGAATTACTTGATATTACTCGAGAAACCACTTATTTGGCAAGTCGTAGATAGTCAGTGGTGGGATTTCCGCGACACGGTCCGTGAAAACGCTGTAACAGGGGCGTTTATCTGCGAAAATGATATTCAACGATTGCATAGGAGCACTGGATCGGAAAAATGAAGGTTTGCTGAGTGAGATGCTGGAATTATGAGGGATTATTGATTTGATAGCATAACATAAGTGATTGGGTTGTATAATATTATCAACAGGACTTACGCCCATTGAGAAAATATCGGACGTTTAGACGCAAAAAGCGGTAATTTCTGTCCTTTAAACCCCCTAAATCCCCCTTATCAGCGGGACTTTAAAGCGGAATGCGTAAGTCCTAATCAATTAAGCGTCAATTTGGGTTATCAAATATGAATCAGGGAAAAAGGGTTACATCACAAAGCTTGATAGGGCAAAGCGGAATCAACCTTATTGAGCGCATTGTCCAAGATATGGGGTATATTTGGCGGCCTACCCCTATATATGATGTCGGAATAGATGGTGAGATTGAAATTCGTGACCCGACAACAGGTGAAATGACTAATGCAATTATTAAAGTTCAATCCAAAGCAACCACCAAGCAATTTCAATTTGAAACAGACAACTCATTTGAGTATAGTTGTACACAAAAAGACCTTGATGGCTGGCTTCGAGGTAATGTGCCGATTATTCTTGTCGTATGCCGTCCCGATACCGATGAGGCTTATTGGGTTTCTATTAGAGATTATTTCAAGGACCCTGCAATACAAAAGGCCCGAAAAGTTCTCTTTGACAAGCAACGTGACTGTTTTGATGCCTCTTGCGCTGCCGTTCTAAAAACACTTGCCTTGCCTAAGGATTCCGGGACTTACTTTGCTCCTCTGCAAAAAACAGAGACACTCTATACAAACCTGCTCAAAGTAACATTCCTGGCACCGAAAATACATGTTGCTGGTACCAACTATCGGAGAGATGGATCGGTTTGGAAAGAATTTAACTTAATGGAAGTCAAGGTTGGTCGAGAATGGATATTGACCGACAAGAAAATTTTCTCTTTTCACAAACTTGATGAACCACCTTTTAACGCAATTTGTGATTTGGGAACGTGTGAAAGTTTCGATACGCGCGAATGGGCAGATAGTAAAGATGAAGACACAAAGCGTCAATTTGTCAAGTTGCTCAACAGGTGCCTACGCGAAAAAACAAAACTTCTTGGGTTAGAGTTTAATGAGACTCACAAACACTATCACTTTCGCCCAACAAGGGAACTAAGGATTCGTAAGGTATCGTATCAAAGCCTAAAGAAAAAAGTCAGTAGAGAAGTTTTCAAACAATACGTAAAAAAAAACGATCCGACACAAAAAACATACTGCCGTCACTCAGCTTTTAAAGGACATTTTCTACGACTTAGTAACGAATGGTATTTGGAAATTTTTCCGACTTATCACTTCACTTCAGATGGTTACTGGAAGCACAAGTTTCGTAACGAATTATTGCAAGGTATCAAACGTGTGGAGCGGAATCCGGATGTGCTAGGCCAATTACTCATGTGGGCGGATTACCTCAGTCAGTCTACTCTATTTTCGTCGGAATATCCCTTTTTACATTTTGGACAATTGGCAACAGTGGATATCAACACCAGCCTCCCCGATAGTGTTTGGTCCAAATCGGAGGAAAAAGACACTCTGGAGGAAGAAGACGCAGAAAACCAGTTGGAGTTATTAGTTAATGAAAACTGATTTCTTTCATGAACCAGAATTAGAATTTGGGACTGGTAGACACATAGATATCAAGTTTGGGTTGATGAATCACGGTCCCTTCGATTTCGATAATACCCTCGCACCGAAAAAAATCAAGTTAGGGATTGTTGGCACCCCTGAAACTATTGAAGGTATAGTGGCTTGGCTCGAAGAATGTCGGACCGGAATTTCAGCCAAACCGAGTAAACGCCCTAACCTCTTTCCCCACTTTCCGGGATTCGGTGAAGGAATGCAACTCTGTGCCGATTTTGTGTTGGATAGCCAGCTCCAACGGGCTATCCCACCGAAAAGCTTTGACGAACTGTGTCAAGGTACCAAAACAGATGAAGTTCTCCTAAAAATTGCTCAACTGTATTTGGATGAACTTGAGTATCTATCTGAGAAAACAACTGCAGATGTCTTTGTGTGTGCTTTTCCATTCGTTTTAGTCCAATATCTTGATCAAGAGGAAGAGGAGGCCGTCGATGATACCGATGAACTCGATAGGGTGCCAGGGGTTGTAATTATTTCATCCAAGTTCATTCTCCATGATCACCTAAAGGCACAAGCTATGCAATTTGGAAAACCGACGCAAATTATCCGTCCATCCACCTATGATGAACAAAAACGTCTCAAGTCTAAAAAAGCATCTGGAGAAAAAAAGCAGCTTCAAGATAAAGCGACCCGTGCATGGAATCTATATACAGCCCTTTATTATAAAGCTGGTGGAATGCCATGGCGATTGGTACGCAACGAATCAGAATTTTCAACATGTTATATCGGAGTTAGTTTTTATAAAACTCTTGATGAAACGAAACTACTCACTAGCACAGCACAGGTGTTTAATGAACGCGGAGAAGGTGTTGTTCTACGAGGTGGTACTGCACATATCTCAAAGGACGATAAGCAAATTCACTTATCTGCTGAAGATGCTTATAACTTGCTCAAAAATGCTTTGCAGATTTATCAGAGGGAACATAAGAACTTTCCAGCGCGAATTGTGATTCATAAAAGTTCAAAACACAATGGAGACGAGATTGATGGCTTTGAAAATGCCATGCAAGATCACTCTATTGGACCCGAGTTAGCAGATTTTGTAAGTGTAACAGACTCCAGTACACGTCTATTTCGTGGCAATCTCTACCCACCACTACGTGGGACTTTCTGGGACACAGGGGAAGAACCCTTTGTGCTTTACACAAAGGGAAGTGTAAATTTCTTTTCCGCATATCCAGGAATGTATGTGCCAAGACCTTTAGGAATTCGATGTGATCAAGTTGCTGCCACACCTCCTTTTCTTGCTCAAGAAATTTTGGCATTGACAAAAATGAACTGGAATAATACGCAGTTTGACGGCAGAGAGCCAATTACGCTTCGTTGTGCCCGTCAAGTAGGGCAAATACTTAAGTACGTTGGTTCAAATGATCATTATCAACCATATTACCGTTTTTATATGTGACTCATTCCACTCCATGTTGTTACTTGAATGGAAAAGTGAGGGGTTATCGAACAAGGTGCTAGAATTATGAAGCGTTATCCTGAATATAGAAAGAGTGGATTGGATTGGATTGGAGAAATACCAACGCATTGGGAAATGAAAAAAATAAAACATACCCAATCTAACTTAGTAGGTGGTATCTGGGGTGAGGAACCAGAAGAAAACGCAAATGATATTTACTGTATACGAGTGGCAGATTTTAACTATGAACAGTTGACAATTTCGACACATAACCTTACATTGAGAAATATAGCACTAAAAGAAAAGGATAAAAGGATACTAAAAAATTATGATTTATTGGTAGAAAAATCGGGAGGCGGAGAAAAATCACCTGTTGGAAAGATAGTGATGTTTAATGCTGAAATATCAAGACGGAGTGTTACGTCAAATTTTATCACCAAGTTCACTGTTAAATCGGGCTCGTGTTTTCCCAAATACGTGTTGTACTGCTTATGTTTCTTCTATCATATAGGTTTAACCAGAAAACATATTAAACAGACCACAGGGATTCAAAACCTTGACATCGATTCCTATTTTCAGGAAAAAATACCGTTGCCTAGCTTAGTAGAGCAACGCCAAATCGCCAACTTCCTGGACCGCAAAATCGAACAAATTGACGAACTCATCCGCCTCAAAGAACGACAGATAGAACTGCTGCAGGAACAGCGCACCGCACTGATAAATCAGGTTGTGCCAAAAGGACTTGACCCGAATGTGGAGATGAAACCGTCGGGTGTAGAATGGATTGGAGATATACCAGCACATTGGGAAGTTAGAAGAAACAAACGCATCTTTCGTGAGAGAGACGATAGGTCGGAGACTGGAGAGGAGGAATTGCTTACAGTATCACACATTACCGGGGTTTCGCCAAGAGCAGAAAAGAAGAATGTTGGTATGTTTTTAGCCGAAACTTTGGAAGGATACAAACACTGTTCTGTGGGGAATTTAGTTATTAATACAATGTGGGCATGGATGGGGGCATTAGGTGTTTCATCGTTTGACGGAATTGTAAGTCCTTCCTATAATGTGTACCAATTAAAAAGTAGTGAATACGTACCAAAATATTACGATTATCTCTACCGAACTCCAAATCATATCAAAGAAATTATACGTTGGTCAAAAGGAATATGGCATTCCAGATGGAGATTATATCCTGATGCATTCTTCAGCATGTCCGCAATAACACCTTCATTTAATGAACAAGCAAAAATCGTTGACTTCCTCAACTGCAAAAACAAACAGATTGACGAGCTGATAGCCGCAGAGCAGCGAAAGATTCAACTCCTCAAAGAATACCGGCAATCTCTCATCTCCGAAGCGGTGACCGGCAAAATTGATGTCCGAAACGAGGTTTAGATCCTACCTTTTCTGATTCGGCGTGCGATACAAGATCATTCAATTGTCCGTTTTTTGTGTTATCCTTTTCAAAGGTGTTAATACTTAATTTATGTTATGTAT
>VYCT01000057.1 GCA_009843785.1 Candidatus Poribacteria bacterium
ATAAAGAAATATTGGAGGAAAGATGGCAACCGAATTTGTGCATCTACACAATCACAGCGAGTACAGCATGCTTGACGGCGCGTGCCGCATCAAGGACATGGTTGATTGGGCAATTGAGAACAGCGCACCGGCTGTTGCGCTCACCGACCACGGTAACATGTTCGGCGCGTGGGAACTCTACGATAAAGCGACAAAGGCAGGGGTGAACCCAATTGTCGGGTGTGAGGTATATGTCGCACCCGGTGATCGAAAAAAGCGCGGGAAGGAACAAGGCGGTCCCTACCACCTCACGTTGCTTGCAGAAGATGCAACCGGTTACCAGAATCTCCTAAAATTAGTATCGCTCGGATACACAGAGGGGTTCTATAGCAAACCGCGCATTGATATGGAAATCCTGCGCGAACACCACCATGGAATTATCGCACTAACAGGGTGCATCCAAGGACAGGTGCCACAACTCCTCTGTTCAAGTCGACGAGAAGAAGGGATCCAAAACTTCAAGACGTTGATGGAGATAATGGGAGAACGGAATCTCTACGTTGAGGTCCAAAACCATTATATTGACAAGGAGCTTGAGGCATATCCAATAATGGTTGAATTGGCAAAAGAGTTTGGGCTGCCGCTTGTCGGTACAAACGATTGCCACTACCTCCGCAAATCGGACCACGGGATGCACGATGTCCTTCTCTGTATCCAGATGAAGAAGACTGTCAACGAGCAGCAACGGATGCGGTTTGACAACCACTTCTACTTTAAAAGTGTTGACGAAATGCGGGAGGCATTGAAGGATTATCCGCCGGAAGCTATCAGTAATACGCTTGAAATCGCCAATCGGTGCCAACTTAAACTCGAATATGGCGAGAGTGTGATGCCGAAATATGAGGTCCCTGAAGGACATACAAACGACAGTTATCTTAAGGAGTTATGCTACCAAGGCTTACGCGAAAAGTATGGTGAACTTTCCGAGGCAATTCGGAAGCGACTTGATTACGAACTCGATATTATTAGCAAAACCCGCTACTCCGGCTACTTCCTCATTGTGTGGGATTATGTTCAATACGCCCACAAACAGGGCTACCCGCTCTCAGCACGCGGTTCTGCTGCGAGCAGTTTGGTACTGTATGCCCTCGATGTGATTACCTTCAATCCGATGGACTACGACTGTCTCTTTGAGCGGTTCCTGAACCTCGAACGCATCAGCCCGCCCGATATTGACATTGATTTCGCCGATCGCGCCCGTGAGCACGTTATTAATTATCTCGTCCAAAAATACGGTGCAGATTCTGTTGGTAAAGTCGCCACGTTTGCGACATTGGGTGCGAAAGCCGCTATCAAGGATGTCGGACGCGCCCTCGAAACACCGCTCGAAGATGTTGTTCGGTTAACCGAACTTATTCCGTCTACACCCGGTATAACACTTGATGAAGTCTTGGACCAGGTGCCTGATTTTCAGAAACTCGCTGACCGTCCTGAATACCGAGAATTGATGGATCTCAGTAAATCCGTTGAAGGCATTAAACGGCACGTCTCTTGCCACGCCTCCGCAATCGTTGTCTCAAACGGGCCACTCACGAACTATGTCCCACTGTTCAAGGATAAACATGACCAAGTCGCCTCACAGTTTGAAGGTAAAACTGTTGAAGGTGTCGGTATCGTCAAATTCGATTCCCTCGGTTTACGCAGTCTTACTGAAACCTATGACTGTCTACAGATGGTCAAGGCGAATCATGGTAAGGACATCAAGTTAGAAGAGATACCCTTTGATGATGAAAAAACCTACTCGCTTATCAGTGAAGGCCTCATCGCCGGTTTATTCCAGTTAGAGGGGTCCTCGGGTATGTATCGAGTCGTCATGCAACTCAAGCCTGATAACTTTGAGGAGTTTTCCGCAATTCCTGCGCTCTATCGTCCGGGTCCCATAGAAAGCGGGACGATGCAACAGTTCATAGACAGAAAGAACGGATTGCAAAAAGTAGAATATATGCATCCAACGCTTGAAAACGCGCTCGAAAACACCTACGGTGTGTGTATCTATCAAGAGCAGGTGATGCAAATCGCGCGCGATATGGCAGGCTTTACGCTCGGTGAGGCGGACATCCTCCGCTCCGCAATGGGAAAGAAGGACGATGCACTCCTTAAAGCGCAACGCGAGAAATTTATTCAAGGCGCGACCGAAAAAGGGATCTCTGCTGAAGAGGCAGAAGAGGTGTACGATCTACTTGAACCTTTCGGCGGTTACGCTTTCAATAAGTCGCATACCGTTGCTTACTCAATGTTAGCCTATCACATGGCATATCTGAAAACGCACTATCCCCACGAATTCATGGCGGCGATGATGACGGGTGAGGCTAATGATTCAGGGAAAGTCACCCGTTATCGCGCCGAATGTAAGAAACTTGCTGCCTTCTTGGATATAGAAATCAACCTACTCCCACCGGATGTTAATAGCAGCAGAAGAGAATTCACTGTAGATGGCAACGACATCTGTTTCGGGCTTGTTGCCTTGAAAGGTGTTGGTGATGCCGCTATAGACTCCATTGTGGAAACACGGGAGGAAGGTGGTTCCTTTGCTTCACTACAGGATTTCTGCGAACGTGTGGATACGAAACAGGTCAATAAACGCGCTGTCGAAAGCCTAATTATGAGCGGTGCATTTGATTCGCTTGAAGGCCATCGCGCGCAATACCTCGCGAGTTTAGAGAATATTATGAAAGCCGCGCAGAACGCGCAAGCAGAACGCGATCGCGGACAGATGAGTCTCTTTGGAGACGGCAAGGCAACGCCGACAGCAACCGTAGCACTCGTAGCAACCCCGGAATTGGACCCGTTGGAACGGCTTATGCGAGAAAAGGAGCAGCTCGGCTTCTATGTTTCCGGACATCCACTTGAAGAATATGGCGACATCATCGAAAACTACACAAGCACAAGCACCCAAAGCCTCGGTGAAAACCGTATTGACTCCGAAGTCGACGTGGCCGGTATGATTACGGAAGTGAACAATCACACCACGAAAAAAAGAGAGCCCATGGCGGTTATCGAATTGGAGGATTTGGAAGGTGCCGTGAAAGTCGTCGTTTTCCCGGATGCATACAAAAGTGCTGTTGAACTCGTAGAAGGAAAAGTGGTTTGGATTCGCGGTACCGTCAAGCTTGATAACAGAAACCGCAATTCTGATTCTGATGAGGATACGCAAAAAGAGGCACTGCAGATCCAAGCGAACAAGATATTGGATATTGAGTCTGTCGCGGAACAGCAGACATCTGCACTTGAGGTGATGATTCCAGAATCTGACCTCGAAAATACCGAGAAATTGGAAGCACTTCAGGAAATTGCGCGTGCCAACAAAGGCGACCACGACCTGATTTTACGCCTCATGAGTTCTCGGTACGGTGAAGTTATTGCGCGGTGCGCCCGAAAATACAATATCGCATATAAACCGCAAATTATTGAACAGGTTGAGGGACTGTTTGGTGAAAATTGTATCAAGCCGAGCAATCGTACGATACGCGGCAAGAAAAGTCGCACCTCACACATGGATTTTGTTTAGGTAAGGAGATTCATTATGCAGTACCGGACACTCGGTAAAACAGGACTCAGCGTATCAGAGATCGGTTATGGCGGTGGTAGGGTCCGCCCAGAACACGATGAAACAGCACTCGTCAAAATGCTCCATTACGCGATAGACTGCGGTCTCAACTTTCTTGATACCGCGCCCAATTACGGTGGTGGCTACAGCGAAAGGGTTATCGGAAAGGCAATTGCGGGTCGCCGAGAATCGTGCATCGTCGCTACTAAAACGGAAGCATACAATCCAGAGGGTATACTCACAGATGTTGAAGGCAGCCTACAACGACTTGGGACCGACTACATTGATGTGCTACAGTTCCACGGTGGTTGGTTCTACGCGGAAGAAATAGACCAGATTCTGAATAACGGTGGATTGGAGACGTATCTAAAACTAAAGGCGGAGGGGAAAGTTCGGTTTATCGGATTTTCTGCGGACGGTCCCTCCGGCGGCACGGAGCAGCTAATCGCCACCGGACAGTTTGATATGATTCAGACCCACTACAATCTGATGTATCAGAGCACCTGTGATGCATTCGGCAGACGCGGTATTATCCCCGATGCCGTCGCACAAGAGATGGGGATTGTGCTGATGCGTTCTACGACCAGTAACGCCTTCCAGAACCTCATGAAGCACTGCTTCCCGAATGAGATGGCAGATGTTGATGTAGATAGTTTTTTGCTGAACTATTCCCTCTCTAACCCAATGGTGAACGTTGCCCTGATGAGCCTGCAGAGTGTTGACGATGTGGATTGGACGAACACTGTCTCAGATAACGTCGATGCACGCTTAGATTTGCAAGCAATTCATGGGAGGTAGGATAACAGATGAAAAACATTACAGAGATGTCACAGGTTGAATTCCGCGAACTGCTCAAATGCACTTATAGTAGTGGTATAAAGGTTTTTGGGAGGCGGCGTGCAAGGTTAGTTCCTATGGTTTCCGCGGTGGCCTCTCATCTACGGATGCCGCCTCCTTATCTAACACTTCTACGAGCCGATACTCGTACCGTCCGACATCCTGAATCCCTTCTTCTCGTTCATGAAGACTGACTTTCAGCGTCCAGATAAACCCCGGTTCAAAGTCAAATCCTTGTATGCCTTCATAAAAGAACTCCCACCGTTGGCGTTCCTCATTAAATTCAAGATAACACTCCTGCTCAAAAGCCCCCACACAGTCTACTTTATAGGGACCGATGATGAGTGTCTCTATGTGTTCGTCTCTATTGCATCCAATGATGAGTAGCAAGAGGATCAATGTGATAGAAAGTAGGTGTTTTGTTTGGAGTAGCATGCTTATCTCCACTGATATTTGGAGATCATATAATCTGCGAGACGAGTCGATCTAGTGTTATGTCAACTTTATATTGACAGTTATTTTAAAAAATGGTATCCTAAGT
>VYCT01000290.1 GCA_009843785.1 Candidatus Poribacteria bacterium
CCTATATACAAGACTGGATGCACTTCTACGAGTTATCAAGGTTTCTTTTCTACCATAGAAGACCGTTGGTTTTCTGTGTTCTGTAGCATAGGCTGTTAGCCTGTGTTCTGTAGCATAGGAGACCGTTGGTTTCCTGTGGCACGTATTCGCAATGCAAGTTTGCTTTTCAGATTTGGTATTATTTTTCGTTCATTTCCGCTGGCTTTACAGAAATTTTTGCGCGAAAGGCATTGACACAAACTTCCTCTTCGTCGGAGTATCCCGTAATACCCAACTTAAAAAGTTGACCTTGGTTAAAACGATGTATAATTTGTCCTGTCTCACCGGATGCACTCCATGCCCACGCAAGGATATCGTCTTTAAATATTCCTTCTTTTCTGGAGAGTTTCTTATCGCCGTTAAGCAGATAAAACGTGCCATCACCATCTCCCCTGCCGACTTCAATATCAATGGTAAGCCTGCCGCCGTTTTCAAAGGCAGTCGTATCAATCACAACGACGGTGTAATGCTGATGATCGCCTATTGGTGTCGAAAAAGTGTCCAATACGTTCTGCGAAGGATGGTCGCTGGTGAGGATAAGATTGCCTAATCCGGGCTGTCTTCCGTTCAAAGCTTCCTTGAGAAATGTGAGATAATACGCATCGCTTTGGAGTCCCCTGGTTCTGCTATCCTTACCGAGTTCATTGACGAGTTGTCTACCTATTAATTCAAAGGCTGGTGATATGACGAGGCAATCTACGGGTGAGCCTTTTTTTGACCCAGCTTTCCAAGCCTTGATAATCGTTTGTGCTAAGGGGTGTGTTGTATCAAATGTTTTGGATTCACGTTCGCGTCTTTTAGCAATCGGTTCCCTTAGGCTGCGAATACGTCCTAATTCAGAGTTAGGCACCCATGTGTTAATGAAGTTTTCATTCAAGAATTCAATGATTTGATGATTAGAGAGGACACCTGCCCTCAGGCCCTTGCCGCTCCCTCAGCAGGACTCGTCAGCGAGCGGACCATCTATCGAAATAGCGTGAATCGGTTTCTGTTGCGCAGGAGCCATTTCCAACGCTTCTTCAAGCGATACCCAGTTAATCTGCTGCGATTTGTAGAAGCAGCGTATCAATTTGTGCCCTGCTGCTTCTTGTGTAACAGATTCTCTGAATTCAGTGTTCTGCAAAACATCTTCTGTTCCAGCGCGGAGTTCGATTTGTGGGCAGAAGCCGATGTCTGTAAACCATTGAGAATCGTCAGAACCTCCCGTTTTATTCCACCAAGTGTCAAAGTTCAGAGTGCCTTTAGGAACATGCATCTGAAAGAAGGCTACCCTCTCGTTGGCTCGATCAATAACAAGATGTCCAGCAAACTGTGACGGTGTAAACCAACCGTTCTCTAACTTAAACTCCGCATGAATGCGAAACACAATGTCAGCGAATTCAGCGTTGTATGCGCGTAAACATGCCCATAGTCCACAGGAATCCCCTGAATCGCCGTGCATATCAAGATGGGGTTCAGGATGGAGCTGCTTCAGCAGTGCCAGAACACCAGCATGTTCAATTTCCCAGAGTGTACCGACAGAAACAGCCTCCTTCGGAAGGAAATCGCAGAAGATTGAGGCGGCATACTGTTTTTGAGGTTCAGCAACGCACAGATTTATCAACGCGTCCCACTTCTCATGAAAATTGTATTGTGTGTATTCAATCGGCGCAATAAAACCTTTAACGGACACTTCTGTGTCATTGTTAAGATTAAGGGTTATTTTATTTTCGATCATTTTCATTTTTCATTCTTCTCCACAGAAATTTTGGCGTGAAAGGCGTTGATGCTCCCTTTTTCACTCCAACGGTTCCCAGTAGCACATAATCTAAAAAGTTGACCGTGGTCGAAAGGGTGGGCGATTCGTTCCGTGTCACCAGGATCTATGTGCCATACTGTGGCAAGTGCGTCAAGTGCTTTCACATAGTCTGCACCTTGCTGACTATTCCATATGTCGGCATCAATGCCGTCGGGTGCTTTTTCCGTCGGAAGTGCTTTGGTGCCGTCAAACAGATGGAATTTCCCCTTTGCATCGTCTGTGCCGACGTGAATATCGATAGTGAGCGTGCCACCGTCTTCAAAGGCTGTGGTATCAATGACGACAACAGTATAATCTTGGTGCGCCACCATCGGCGTGCGAAACGTGTTCAATACCTCCAGAGAAGGTTGTTCTTTTCTCAGGATAAGATTCCCCAATCCGGGGCATCTTCCTACCAAGGCATCCTTTAGAAATGTAAAATAATACGCATACGCTCGGAGGCCTCTACGCCTACTGTCGTCGCCGAGGTCATTGACAGGTTGCCTGCCCATTAATTCAAGACCCGGTGAGATAATGAAACAATCCGCCGGTGAGCTCTTCTTTGAGCCCGTTTTCCATCCCTTCATGATAGTTTGGGCTAAAGGGTGTGTCGCAAAGTTCTTGGATTTGTGTTCACGTCTTTTCGCGATTGCTTCCGATATATTCGGTTTAGGTGCTAATTCAGTGGTGGTTATCCACGTATTAATGAAGTTTTCGTTCAAAAATTCAATGTTTTGTTCGTCAGAGAGGACACCTGCCCTCAAACTTTTGCCGCTCCCTCAGCACGCTTCGTCAGCAAGTGTTCCGCTTATAGAAATGGCGTGAATGGGTTTCTGCTGTGCCTGTGACATCTCCAACGCGTTTTCGAGCGGTACCCAATTGATCTGCTGGGATTTGTAGAAACAGCATGCTAATTTGTGTGCTGCTGCTGCTTCCGTAATAGATTCTGTGAATTTTAAGGCTTGCACACCTTTTTCCGATCCAGAACGGAGTTCTATTTGTGGGCAATAGCCAGCATCGGTAATCACAATGCCTGGATCCCATCCATCTTCTGTCGTTTCCCAATTGACATCGAAGTTCAGTATACCTTCAGGAACGCGTAGTTGGAAAAAGGCTACGGTTTCCTGGCTTCGGTCAATAACGAGATGTCCTGCCAACTGTGAGGGTGTGAACCAACCGTCTGGTATGGCAAATTCTGCATGGATACGAAACATAATGTCGGCAAATTGATCGTTGTACGCGCACAGGCATGCCCATTTTCCACAGGAATCGCCACCATCGTTCCGCATGTCCAAAGATGGATTCGGGAGAAGTTGCTGGAGCAACGCGAGGGCACCCTTTTCTTCTACTTCCCAACACTCACCAACAGAGACAGACCGGCCAGGCAGAAAGGAATCGAAAACGGAGGCTGCATACTGTTTTTCTGGTTCGGCGACTTGCAGATTCGCCAAAGCATTCCATCTCTTATGGAAGTTGCTTTTAGTGTACGCAATTGGAGCACTGCAGCCTTTAACTGAGACTTCTGCGTCACCGTTAAGATTGACTGTAATTTTGTTGCTGAAAGTTTGCATTTTTACTGGTGCTGTAGCGAACTCACATTTTATTATCAAACGCACGTTAACATAGTAAAGTATATCACACCCTCCGAAAAACTGACAATATTTTATCGGATTTCGGTCAGGGCCATTCAATTGTCCGTTTTTGGTGTTGTCCTTTTTGCAAGTGTTAATACTTAATATATGTTATGTTTTTTGAAAAACCGCAGAAATTTTCGCAGCCTATCGCAGCCTGTCGCAGCATTTCGCACCGAATTCTGAAAAAAGGATGTCCAATCCAATAATTTCTTAAAATTGTAATGTCTCTGCTGCAACTCCAATTTTCTCTTGACGCAAAAGGTTGATGCAATGTAAAATATATGATGCAATAGGCGAAACAAGTTCACTAAATCTTAAGGTGATAAATGTGTTAAAATACAACCCACTTGCGTTCATTGCTATTTTAGTCTGCTTCATGCTGTCGGGATGTGCAGTATTTCGGGACACAACGCAAACCGAAGCTTACAATCGGTTCGCGATCCGTGCCGCGCAAGCGCAACTCTGGAATGAAGCCATCTTCCGGTGGAAGCAGGTCATCGATGTTGACCCAGATGATTCAAAGGCACACAACAACCTCGGTGTCGCTTACGAAGCCGTCGGAAACATCGACGAGGCTATTGCCGCTTACCAGCGCGCAGCGGAATTAGAACCCGACAACAAATATTATCGACTCAACTACCGGCGATGCCGTATAAACCTTCGACGCAGTGGATTTGACGATGAAGACGCATCGCAAGTAGAAGAGGAGCTCCCGCCTGCAGAAGAGTGAGGGCAACACTATGCAAATAACAAAAACAATAGGCATGCTATTGGCGGTTCTAACGCTTTGTGGATGTGGTAGTGCCGTGACGCGCGTCTCTATTCCAGTGAAAGTCCAATCTGAGATTGACATTGGTCGGTATTCCAACTTCGCCGTTTTGCCGTTTGTGGCTGAAAAACAGACAGAACGCAACGAAAAACTGCCCGAGGAGATCGGTGCAGAAATTGCCGCAACGCTCCGTAGAGGTTTGGCACGCCAAAAATACTTTGAAGTCGTCAGCACGCAGGAGACAGCGAGACTGCTTACAGGTGAAACCGTCGGAGAGGAGTGGCTCTCTGATACAGAACATCTGAGTCAACTCGGAGAGTATTTTGAGGTGAAAGGGATTATCATCGGCAGCTTTCGTTTCTATTCAGATAGCCGCCCGAGACGGTATTATGGCGAACGCTACTCCGTACAACGGCAACGCTACGTGATGGATTATCAGGACTATATGCAGAAAACCTATCTGCTCTCACTGAGAGTGATGATTATTGATGTCGAAACCGAACAGATTATCTGGGATGAAACTTACCGACGGAGCACTGCAGAAGCACATACCATCGGCTCTTTCATTTTCTCTCAGGCAGGCCCCCAGGCAAACACGATCAGAGAACTCGGCAAGCGTGCTGCATCGGAATTTACGCGTCAAATTTCGCCACACTATGAGCGTGAAGATAGATATTTAGTCAATTGAGGAAATAGTTATCAGTTGTCAGTTATCAGTTACAAGAGGGGCTCGTTAAACGAAAACCTCTTATCTGACAACTGAAAGGTTTTTTGAAAAAAAACCGTACTGACAACTGACAACTACTAAAAAACAGAGGTCAGCGGTGTGAAAAAAAATAAATACAGAAAGAAGTTTCCAGTTAACAGTTACCAGTTTCCAGAGAAGAGATCATCAGCTGATAATTCTCTTAACTGGTTACTGGTCACTGGTTACTGGTTACTGGTTATGAGTTTATTGGCACCTTCTGTCGGATGGGCACAGGCTTTTGGAAAAAACAAGATCACTGCACAACGTTTCGATTGGCACATCCATCGGACAGAGCATTTTGATATACATTACTACCCCAGCGAAGCGAAACTGGTGCCTATTATGGCTGCCATTGCCGAGGAGGCTTATGAACAGCACAGCGAGGATTTTGAACATGAACTGCGGGATAGAACACCGCTTATCCTTTACAAATCCCACAAGGATTTTCAGGAGACGAACATAATCCTCCAAGAACTCCATGAAGGTATTGGGGGCTTCGCGGAACTCTTTAAGCATCGTATCGTTATACCGTTTACGGGTTCCCTGGAAGCTTTTCGAGAGGTCATCTATCACGAACTCATTCATATCTTCCAGTACGATATTATCTATCAAAAACCGCATGCACGTATCTACAGCGGTGAGTTTCTCTATTCACCGCCTATCTGGTTCATAGAAGGGATGGCAGATTATTTCGCTGAAGATAATGACGCAATCGGCGAGATGGTCGTCCGAGATGCCAGCATGAATAACAATATTGTCCCGCTACCGCAACTCCGGAACTTCAACCAACTCAGTTCACCCTTCGTCGGATATAAGTTGGGACAATTGGCGGTGGCATATCTCGCAGAGACTTACGGACGTGAAAAGGTCGCTGAGATTTTGCAAGGGTTAAGACAGAGTCGGACGAAAGACATTGACCGCGTTTTCAGAGAAGTTCTCGGTGTAGAACTTGAGGAATTTGATAAGGCGTGGCGACAGACAATGCGGAAACGTTATTGGCCCCTCGTTGTTGATCGAGAGTTACCCGACCTCGTCGCAAAAAACCTTACCGAGGAATCGAGATACTCTCATAACATTAAGCCGGTCTGGTCGCCGAGCGGTGATATGATCGCTTACGTCACTGGAAACGATGGATTCCTTGAGATTGTCCTTATGTCCGCAAAAACCGGTGAACGCATTGAGCGAGTTACCAAGCGTTTTTTTCGAGAGAAATATGAGGAAATCCGAACCGATTTCGGCGGATTTGGCAGAAGTCTCGCATGGGCACCCGATGGTGATAGGATTGCATTCGTCGCTAAGCATCACGACGCTAACTACCTCCTTGAAGTCAATATCCTGACAGGGGAACTCACGCAGTACTTTGAACTCGATTTTGATAGTGTCACTTCCCCAGACTACGATGGCAGCGGTGAACGGATCATCTTTTCTGCACTTAAAGAGGGCCAGGCAGATCTCTATATTATAGAACTCCAGACAGGTGAAGTTGATAGGCTCACTTTCGATCCATTTAACGACACGCATCCGTCATGGCACCCAACAACCCGAAAAATTGTCTATACCTCTGAACGAGGCGGGAAAAATAGGGTTGTATTGATAGATCTTGATCGCGGGACGGAGCGTTTGTTAACCGATGGGACCTATAATGCTATCAGTCCAGTGTGGACACCCGGCGGAAAATCAATCCTCTTCTGCTCGGATGGACAAGGCATTTACGACATCTATAAACTTTCAGTAGTTACCAGTAACCAGTTACCAGTTACCAGTGAAGAACCCTCTTTTAACTGTCCACTGGTTACTGGGGACTGGAAACTATCTTTGACACGTTTGACCAACATGATGACGGGCTGCTTCAATCCGAGTTTGTCCCCGAATGGAAAGCGTTTGTTGTTTAGTGCCTATCAGAACGGAAAATACGATGTCTGTGTTATGGAGACTTCCAAAACTATTGAAGAAAAAGCGGAGGTTACAGACTTAGCAGAGCCGTCCGTTATTTTAACAGCGGAAGCACCTGAGAATTATAGGATAGCCAAACGGAAGTATAGTACAAGATCCTCGTTTGCTTTAGATGCGATCTTCCCGGATTTCAGCCTCGGTGCTGACGGTATCCTGAGGAGCACCGTACAAATCGTCGGCAGCGATATGTTGGGCAACCATCGTATTGGGGTCAGCGTCATGAACCAATCCAGCTACCTCGCACCGGATTTCATTGCACAATACGGGTTTTTGACCCACCGGACAGATATGGGCGCGATGATCTACAATTATCACGAGTATCATATTTTGGGCGGCATCCAACGGAGGCGCGGCATCCTACAACGGATTACTGGACTCGGCGCGTATCTCAATTATCCATTTGATAGATACCATCGCCTTGACCTCGACTTCTCAATGTACTCGCAACCGTTTTCCTACAACTTCCAGACAAACCGAACATTCGACCCGTATGACGATAGAGGCTTACTTACAATGGGATCCATCGCTTTCGTCGGTGATACAACGATGTGGCGGGAGTGGGCACCCTATACAGGCTCGCGCTACCGTATTGAACTTGAACAATCTTTCCCAACACTCGGCAGTCAGCTTTCACTGACAAACGCTATTTTTGACGCACGACGCTATTTTGGGCTTGGCAGACGTTCTACTCTCGCACTACGTTTGTTACTCGGCGGCAGTTTTGGGGCTGACAAATCCTACTTCTACCTCGGAGGGATTGATACCTTACGCGGCTACAATTATGAAGATTTAGTCGGCACACGCATCGGGCTGCTCAACTTAGAAGTTCGCATCCCATTGATAGATGTACTCCATTTTGGATGGCCCGTCCGGTGGACGATCGGCGGGATACGCGGTATTATTTTTGCCGATCTCGGCGGCGCATGGTCGGATTGGCAGTACGGTCCGGAAAACCCATTTGATATCATCGTCCGAGAAGGAAATCGCATTCGACTTGACGATGTTAAAGCCGCTATTGGAGTCGGGATGCGACTGCGGCTCGGGCTGTTTTCAGTAGACTTCGCCGCAGCACGAAATACAGACTTTACCCGATTGGAACCCGGTGTCAAATATCACTTCGGGCTTGGGCAAGCATTTTAAGAGTTGTCGGTGTTCAGTTATCGGTTGTCGGTTAAAGAGGTATTGGGGACAAGAAATTGGTCATTGAATCCTGGCTTAACCGAAAACCAAGAAACAAACCACTCTCACTGACAACTGAAAACCGATAACTGATAACTACTAAAGGAGCAACATGGAATCACGAACCAAACGCTTTATTATCACTATCGTCATCCTCGGAATTGTTGGCGGATTAGGCGCACTCTGGGTTAACCTCTATCCCGACTTTCTATGGTTTGAGATGGTGGAGTATAAACCTGTTTTCACGAAAATTCTATGGACCAAAATTTTCGTCGGGGCAATTGTTGGGGTCTGCTATTTAGCAATTCTATTAATAAACCTTGCCTTGATTTATCGATTCACACCAGCACATCTGAGTCCGGCATTTATGGGCGGTACCGAATTCACAGGTGGTGCCACAAGCGACCCAGGTGCCACGCGAAAGATGGTTTACGGTGGACTTACACTCCTCGCGATACTTTTCAGTATCTTGATGGGGTATACTGCAAGCGACCGATGGGAAATTTATCTGCGTTTCTCCAACTCTAACGAACTCGTTTTCCCTGCTGCCACCCCTATTAACGTGGAAGGAACCATTGATTCAAACGAAATACCTGTCTCGCAATTGGAACTCCAAGCAAAACATATAAAAGTTGGGGACCAAGTCAATGTTCAGGTAGACGGCATAAATCAGGAAGCGCGCGTTGAAGCTGTGCTGGAAAATGCTATCCGATTGGACACGAGTGTCGCAATAGAACCCGGACAAAAAGCGTTTTTCACGTCCCCCGCACGCGATCCGATTTTCAAAAACGATGTCGCTTTCTACGTTTTCAAAATGCCCCTGCTACGTTATATCTGCGGGACGCTTTTTGGTATCTTTATGTTGGTGACAATATTCGCAACCGTCATCTATTTTTTCCACGGACTTATCACAGGCGATACCAGTCAATTCCGGTTCCGCCCACCTTTCAACGTTAAAGCCCATCTGTTCACCCTCGTCGGTGTGACACTCCTCTGCAGAGCATGGAACTACCAATTTGCTATGTACGATCTCTTGTATGCCTCAAACAAGGTCGTGCGTGGCGGCGGTGGATATGCCGCCATACAGGCACGCCTCCCCATATTGTGGATCATGCTCTGTATCACAGTGCTCTGCGCTTTAATTTTTATTGTTAGTATCTTCCTGAAACGGAATACCTTTGCTTTCGGTGGGTTTGCCGTATTCCTAATCGCAGGTTTCCTTGGACAAGTCTACCCGGTGGCTATACAAGAATGGCGAGTTGAACCCAATAAACAGGTCTTAGAAGCCGACTATATCAACTATAACATCAAATCGACACTTGAAGCTTACGGTTTAGCCGGGAACACCGTAACCGAAGAAGAGTATCCACTGATAGAGCAGCTCAGTTACGATGACATCACCAGTGCTGAAAACGCACCTGTTTTCAACAGTATCCGTCTCTGGGACTGGAGACCCCTACGGAGAACCTTCCGACAACTCCAAGAATTGCGTTCACAGTACGATTTCAACGATGTCGATATTGATCGCTATGTCGTTGACGGCGAAATTCGGCAAGTGATGCTTTCAGGACGCGAGCTCAATATTAACGAACTACCCGTAGAAATCAGAAACGATTGGTATAAGCAGACTTATACCTATACCCACGGATACGGTGCTGTTGTCAGTCCCGTTAACGAGATTGATAACGGCAAACCTAATATGTATATCCAAGGGTTACCACCGATTGAGTATAAAGAGCAGTGGCAACACAGGTTTGATGAAACGCCGGGACCCCGTATCTATTATGGTGAACGCACGGATCGCTATGTTATTGTGCATCCAGACCGGACCCAAGGCCTTGAGTTTGACTACCCGCAAGAGGGGCAACAATACGCCGAATACGCATATCAAGGAAAAGGGGGTGTACTCCTAAACTCTTTCTGGCGAAAAATGGTGTACATGCTCAAGTTTGATAACGAAATTAACCTCGTCCTACCGGGTGAAATTTCATCAACAAGCCGAATCCTCTATAACCGGAATATCAAAAAACGAATTCAGAAAATTGCGCCCTTCTTGCGATACGATGGGGATCCCTACATGATTATCCATAACGGTAGACTCATCTGGATGATTGATGCCTATACGATTACGCATCGCTACCCCTATTCCGTTTCTATGAAAGAATTCGTTGACGAGAGAAGACGACAGCTCCCGGATACGCAGCGGGACGATCAACCTTGGGGTAATTACATCCGAAACTCTGTTAAAGTCGTTGTTGATGCTTACGACGGCACCGCCGATTTTTACATTATGGAACGGGAACAGGATCCAATCGCGGAATGCTATAGAAAAATCTTTCCCGGCCTTTTCAAACCGTTTCAAGAAATGCCGGATGAACTCAAAGCGCATATTCGCTACCCACTGGCAATGTTCCTCATTCAAGCGCGTGTTTATCAAGATTATCACATGAAGGATCCCGTAACCTTCTATGCAGGTGAAGATAAGTGGGAAATCGGGATGGAACTCTACGACAATACAGATGCACAAACACAACAAGTGCCACAACAGCCGAGAAGTCCATTTGTGCCACAACAGCAGACTGTACAACGTCCAGCTGCGGAGGGGCAACCTGTTGAACCTTATTACGTCGTTATCAGGCTACCCGGTGAAGAAAAGCCTGAATTCATGTTGATGCTGCCCTTCACACCGCTCAACAAACCGAACCTTACCGCATGGCTTGCCGCACGATGTGATCTGCCCCAATACGGGCAGCTTCTCGTCTATCGCTTCCCGAAAGGGAGACAGATAGCAGGACCGATGCAGGTAGAAAACTTTATTAGCCAAGAACCTGAGATTTCCCAGCAGATTAGTCTCTGGAATACGCAGGGATCCCGGGTACTACGCGGAAATTTGTTGATCTTGCCGATGAACAACTCCTTGCTCTATGTTGAGCCTATCTACATCCAATCCGAAGATGAGAAAACCGCTATTCCCGAATTGCGGCGAGTCGTCATCGGATATGAAAACAAGGTCGTCTGGGGTGAAACCCTTGAGGACGCACTCCGCGAAATGTTCGGACAGAGAACGCGACGCCAGATCACCGAAGCAACTGCAACAACTGAAACGACAACCGATCCCAGCACAGAGCAGACCTCATTCCGAGGACTCATTGAGCAAGCAAGCCAGTATTTCAATGAGGCGCAAAGCGCACAGCGTGCCGGCGACTGGGCAGAGTATGGACGCTTGCACCAACTTTTAGGGGAGACCTTGCAGCAACTCGAAGAAAATACACAGTAAAACCAGTTGTCGGTTAAAGGTTTGCGTAGCAAACCGTACTGATAACCACTAAAGGAGGTGAAACAGATGGCTCTTGATTGGAAACCACGCCACAGGGATATGATTATCGGAGGGATCCCATGGTTAGCCAGAATCAGCGATAAAGCCAACGCACAATTACAGGGCATCATCGGCGAGTATATCTATCCGTGACCGCAGGACAAAATGTTCCTGGAGGAACATAAGTTAAGTGCTGAGGCGTTTGTCGAAATGGTGAAAGACAACCCTTCAGACGATGAAATGATTGCCGCTATGAAGAAATTGAATGGATAGTTAACAGTAACCAGTAACCAGTAACCAGTTAAAGAGATGTTAGATTTACTCAAACTCTCTTTTCTGGTAACTGGAAACTGGCAATTGGAAACTGGTAAACGGAGATCTATTTTTTGGAATTAACTGAGTATCGCGACCAGATTAACGAAATTGATGACCAGATTTTAGCGCTGCTACAGAAACGAGCAGAGATTTCCAAGAAGGTCGGGGCGGTGAAATCAGAGACAGGCGTTGCGCAGGTTTATGTTCCGCACCGGCAGCGGGAAGTCATCGTACGCTTGATGGCACAGAATGATGGTAAGTTCCCTGAAGCTGCGCTTGAAGCGATCTGGACCGAGATTTTATCGGCATCCCGTGCTTTGCAGGAACCGGAGCGGGTCGCCTTTCTCGGGCCGGTTGGGAGTTTCGGACACTTAGCAGCTCGGTGTCATTTCGGCGCGTCAACGGAGTTGATTCCTGTCCATCCGCAGGTTGACATCTTTACTGAGGTTGAATCGGGTAGAGCAGATTATGGTGTGGTCGCTATCGAAAATTCGGTGCAGGGGACGGTTCGCGACGTTTTAGAACGTTTCCAACACACACCTTTGTGGATTTGCGCAGAGACATTTCAACCGATAAAACAGCACTTGTTATCGAAATCACCGCTCACAGAAGTTCGGTGTGTCTATTCGCATCCGCAACCTTTCGCGCAATGCAGAGCATGGCTCAGCCGACATCTTGGGGGTGTTGAACAAGTTGAGGTCGTTAGTACGTCTGAAGCAGCCCAACGAGCCGCCGAAGAACCGTTAACGGCTGCCATTGCAAGCGAACTCGCAAGCGAAATTTATCAGATTCCAATTGTTGCAAACGCCATTATGGATGAGCCAAATAACACAACCCGCTTCTTTATCATCGGAAGTCAGATGTCAGACCCAAGCGGACATGATCGGACTTCGCTCTTTTTTGCAATTCGGGACAAAGTCGGAGCACTGCACCGAGTCCTCGGTATTTTAGAGGAAGCCCGGTTGAATCTGAGTTACCTTGAATCTCTGCCATCACGCACCAAACCTTGGGAGTATGTCTTCTTTGCTGAAATGGATGGTCATATTGCTGACGAACGCGTCATTGTCGCACTTGAGCAGCTTGAAGAATTGTGCCGGGATGTCAATGTTATCGGATCCTATCCGCGTGGGACACCTTGATGTTAGCACTAACGCAACAAATTCATGCGCACGCAAATAAACTCGGATTTGAACTCGTCGGAATTACGCCTGCCGCACAGAGCGAAACGATTGCGCGTTATCGGCAATGGATAGAAAACGGTTATGCTGGGAAGATGGGCTATCTCGAAAGGCATCTGCCCCTCAAGGTCGATGTTCGCCAACTTTTGACGGAGGCGAAATCTGTCATTAGCCTCGCGATGAACTATTATACGCTTGATCCACCGAAGGCACTCGCGGAGGACCCCGCACGGGGACAGATTTCCCGTTATGCCTGGGGGGACGACTATCACGATGTCATCCGTCAACGCCTTTCTGAACTTGTTGATTTTATTAAGAAGATAGCTCAAACTGAATTGAAAACGCGCGTCTGCGTGGATACCGCGCCCATCATTGAAAGGGAGTACGCACAAAAGGCAGGGATCGGTTGGATCGGTAAGAATACCAACCTCATCCATTGGCGTTCCGGTTCTTGGTATTTCCTGGCAGAGGTACTCATCAATATTGACTTAGAATCAGATACCGCTCCGCTCCGCGGGAGTTGTGGGACTTGCACGCGCTGCATTGAAGCATGTCCAACGGATGCGATTATTGAACCGAATCTCCTTGATTCTCGACTTTGCATCTCTTATCTGACAATTGAACTCAAGGAGAGCATTCCGAAAGCATTACGCCCAAAGATCGGTAACTTAATCTTTGGATGCGACATCTGTCAGGAGGTCTGTCCATGGAATAGCAAAGCAGTTCCAACGGACGAACCTGCATTCCAACCACGCGACGGAAATCTTTCGCCTAAATTGCTATCACTGATCGGCATGACACAACAGGAATTTAGCCGAAGGTTCAAAGGGAGCCCGATCAAACGTACGAAACGTCGCGGGTTCCTGCGGAATGTCCTTGTCGCTATCGGGAATTGGGGCGAGCCGCGTGCCGTTCCAGCACTCAAAAACGCGTTAACCGATCATGAGCCTTTGGTCCGAAGCCATGCCGCATGGGCATTGGGAAAAATCGGAGGCGATACCGCCAAGCAGATACTACAGACGCGATTAACTATTGAAACCGAACAAGAAGTTATCACTGAAATTCAGAACGCGCTCTTAGAGACAGATTAATCGTCACGGAGGAATAAAAGCAATGCGTGAAACAACGAATGGATATCATCAAATTCCATCTCCCGGTGCTGGCACCAATGGACTTGCATGGCGAGGCACATCACTCTGGAGTGTTGAAGGTGTCGGGCCCATCCATGAAATTGATCCTCAGACCGGTGAGGTTTTGCTAACACTTACACCGCCTTACCCCGGTGGTGCCGGTTTGGAGTGGGCAGGTGAGCATCTTTGGTACAACAGTATATGGCAGCAAACATTTTACAAACTCACAGTACCGGATTTAGAGGTCGTCACAACCTTTTCATCGCCCGCGGAAGGGCCCCACGGGTTGGCATGGGATGGTGAGCATCTCTGGAGCGTTGACATGAATACAGGGCGGTTCATCAAACAGTGTCCTGAAACTGGAGAAATCCTTGCCGAATTGTCAACACCGGGCGGTCGCGCACACGGGCTCGCATGGGATGGCGAAGCACTTTGGAACGCCGATACAAATGACCATGTCGTTTACCGAATCCACCCCGAATCTGGTGAAGTGCTCGATTCCGTTTCATGTCCAAGCGAACCGCATGGGTTGACTTGGGACGGCACGGCGTTATGGTATGGTGAAGATAAAGCAAAGAAAATCCATAGACTCAGCATATCCGAGTAACACTAAGTCCAAGGCGCGGAAAATGGAGTAATTACCGTAGAAGTGTTCAATAGGTGAACAACGAATTGCAGATCCTGTTGAAAGCGGTCGAAATTCGCCGATTTTATCTGAATTTTCGAGTGGCACGTAATTTGCTACACGATATGTAGTCCAAATGGGTGTTGGAATTTTCACTGATAACAATGGAGAAAAAATTAATTTCAATTATTCCTATAGATTTAGCGGATAGGGATAACATTTCATGGTGAGGAGGAGAGACTTGAGAAGATTACAGATAACGATACTGACACTGCTCCTTGGAATCGGATTAGCAGGACAAAGCAGTGCTGACCGAGTGCAACTCAATACAAGTGCCGCTGTCATTCACGATAATCTCGGTGCGAGTGTCGGCATGAGTGGTGATTACGCAATGGTAGGTGTCCCGAAAGATGATACCGACGACGGCAGAAATGCCGGTTCGGTCCAAGTCTTTTTTCGGAGTGAAACCGGATGGGTCCAACATCAAAAACTGAACGCCAGTGACACAATAGGTGGGGACGAACTTGGCACAACGCTTGCAATGAGCGGCGATTATGCGATCGTCGGCGCGCCAAGGAGAGACGATTTCGGAAATAACTCTGGTGCCGTATATATCTTTACCCGGCACGGCACGGAATGGGTAGAGCAGGCGAAACTCGTCGCACCTGATGCACGCGCAGGCGACTATTTTGGAATTTCGGTCGCGATTGATGGAGACACAGCACTCGTCGGTGCCCACCGTATCAATAAACCGACTGCAGACGCAGGATCCGTCTACGTTTTTGAGCGGCTCGGCAATAGCTGGATTCAGACTGCCCATCTCACTGCTCCAGATGCCACTAAATTCGCATACTTCGGCTTTTCTGTCGGTATTGATGGAGATACTGCTATCATCGGAGCGACCCGTGATGACGAGGCTGGTCTGGATGCCGGGGCCGCCTATGTCTTTGTACGAAAAGGACTCCAATGGACATTCCAAGAAAAACTTCTCGGTAACAACACCGAATCGGAGGATAACTTCGGATACGCCGTTGATGTTGATGGCGATTTCGCGATTGTAACTTCACCGAAAAATGAAGGTCAGGGTGCCGCTTACATCTATGAGCGTGAGGGCACCAAGTGGGAGCAAAAAAGAAACCGTGTCCGCATCCGGATGATTCCTATTGATCCAGATGGTGCCTCCGCCTTTGGCACCTCTGTCGACATCAGTGGAGAAACTGCCGTTATCGGAGCGGTGGGGGGTAAGGTCGGTCAAGATTTGGTCGGGGCAGCTTATGTCTTTACACGAAACGAGCCACCATTTTGGAACCAACACACAAAACTCGTCGCGAGTGATAGTCGTGGCGGTGATCAACTTGGATTTGCTGTCGCAATCAGCGGCAGCGAAGTTATCGCAGGCGCACCAAAACACAGCGCAGGTGGACTCGCTTCTGGTGCCGCGTACATCTATGAGCAAAAGGAAGATGGACTGTGGATAGAGAGTATCAAATTAAGCGATGGCGAGACCGCTTCTGAAGATCAGTTTGGTATCTCTGTCGCGATTAGTGGCAATTTCGCCATTTCTGGCGCACAACAAGATGATGATGTTGCCACAAACGCCGGGGCTGCTTATGTTTTTGAGCGGAGCGGCACCCTTTGGCTACAACGCGCAAAATTTACGGCTAACGATGCCAAAGCGGGGGATCTGTTCGGAAATACTGTCGCTATCAATGGCGAAACCGTGGTTATTGGTGCCCCCGGTGTCGATGATGTCGGACCAGAGTCGGGCGCGGCGTACGTCTTCATCTATTCAGGCGATGAATGGATTCAACAAGCAAAATTAATCGGGGACGATACCAGCATGTTCGACCACTTCGGAACAGCTGTGGCTATCCATGAAAATACTGCTATTGTCGGTGCTCACGGAAAAGATGAAGGCACTGTCGATTCTGGGGCTGCATACATCTTCGTCCGAAACGGGGTTTCTTGGATACAACAGGCGAAACTCGCACATCAAAACCCTGTACCAGGGGATCAGTTCGGGCGTGCTGTGGCTGTCTACGAAGATAACGCGCTCGTCGGCGCACATCGGAGTGACGCAACAGGTCCCGACTCCGGTGCGGCTTACATCTTTACGCGCAACGGTGGCACATGGAACCAAGACTTTGAACTCATCCCAAATGATAGTGGACTCGGTGATGAATTCGGGTACGCTGTCGATTTAACCGGAGGTGTCGCGATTATTGGCGCGCCTAAGGAAGATCGAAGTGAACCGGATATGGGAGCAGCTTATATTTTCGTCGAGACACGAACAGCTTGGCTACAACAGGCAAAACTTACCGCCATTGAAGCCGAGGCAGGCGATGAATTTGGGGCAGCAGTCGCCATTCACCAAGACACAGCAGTCGTCGGCGCATGGAAAGACGATCATCCGGCACCTGAGAGCAGAGATCAGGCACTGGTGCCACTACAAGTTGACAAAGGTTCAGCTTACTCTTTTCTCAGAGATGGGCTGACGTGGGTGCCGAAACGCAGGATTGTTGCAAGCGGGACAAATCGTTCCGATCTCTTCGGTGCCTCGGTCGCAATCAGAGGCGCGTTTGCTATCGTTGGAGCTGCGGGCAATGATAATGCGGGTGATAATGCCGGCTCCGCTTTTATCTATAATCCTATCGACTTGGGATTCCAAGCGGCAGATGTTCCGTTCTCTGTTGATCCAGCCTCCCAGACACTTACGACCCTTGGATACATTAAACACACGACGGTTTTCCAGAACTATCCGAATCCCTTTAACCCTGAAACGTGGTTTCCATATAACTTGGCTGAGCACGCCGATGTTACTGTGAAAATCTACGACATCGGCGGCGGGCTTGTTCGTCAATTGAATGTTGGGCTACAAGAGCCGGGTAATTACCAGAGTCAAGATAAGGCTGCGTATTGGGATGGTAGAGACGCATCCGGAACGCGAGTCGCGAGTGGTATCTATTTCTATACATTTACCGCTGGTGATTTCCAAAGTACCCGCCGGATGGTCATTTTGAAATAACGCCTCTTTAGAAACTAACGCAAATGGATTACGGATGCCAATCCCACCCCCAGTGAGGTTTGGCTGCGGGTGGGATTGCTTGGGTGTTTCTGCGGATTCTTCGCGGTTTGGTGGTGTACTCGCCCCGACGAGTTTCACTGCGAGGTAACACGCGCCCTCAGCGTTGATTCATGTGATCTGATGCTAACAGTACCGGGCATGATTATAAAATCACCCAATTAATTTTTTTATTACCCTTCAGCGATTTTTTCATTTCCTTTCCCAAATAATGCATCTTTTTTTTTCTCATTCGCGTCATTATATAGTGACGTGAATTAATAGAGTGCCTCTTCACGATGTGTAGGTACACCTACCTATGAAGCATAGAAATTGATAAGTTCCTTTGATAAAAGTAGCCTTTCTGGAGATGTCTAATGAAAAACGACGATGTTACATTGATCCAACGCATCCTTTCAGGTGACGAGACTGCCTTCGCGAGTCTGGTTAGAAAGTACCAGAAACAGGTTCATGCGCTTGCCTGGCGGAAAATTGGGGATTTCCATATCGCCGAAGACATCATGCAGGAAGCCTTCCTGCAAGTCTATCAGAAATTGGAGACCTTGGAAGATCCGACGAAGTTTCCAAGGTGGCTTTATGTGATTGTGGATCGCCTCTGTATCGCGTGGTGCCGAAAAAACCGGCTACAGACCGAACCGTTGGAAGACCCTGATACCACGGAAATGGAAACAGAGGCATATTCCCAATTTGTCGCTATGCAAAACGCTCACACTTTTGCTGAGGCGCGACGCGATTTAGTCGAAAATTTGCTTGCTAAGTTGCAGGAAAGCAGTCGGACAGCCATTACGCTGCACTACTTTAAAGGAATGACCTACGCAGAAATAGGTGACTTTTTAGGGGTATCAGAAGGTACAATTAAGAGTCGCATCCGCCGTGCGCGGCACAGGTTAAAGAAGTATAAATTCATGATTCAAGAGGCACCAGACTCCACAATTGAAGCGGAGCATCGCTCCCAAGAACATTTGAAGGGAGGCTTTGAAATGCAATTAACTTTTGAAAAAGATAATCTTTTGGACGCTTTACAAGTGATGCAGGGTGTCGCGAGTCGGCAGCAGACTTTACCAAATATTCTCATCCACGCCGAACGGAACACGGTTGAGTGTATAGCGACAGACACGGAAATTGGTATTAGAATGAGGATTGAAGGAACAATCAAGGAGAAAGGCACTATCGTTGTTTCCGCCCAAAAATTGGCAGATATTGTTAAAGAGCTGCCGGCTGAGAAGCCGATAGACTTGATAAAGACGGCAGACAACCGGGTTGAAATCATTTGTGGGGATGACGTTTACAAGATCGTTGAACTTGCCGATAAAGAATTCCGGCAACTCCCTTCCGTTGGCACGGAAGTATTCACCATTGATGGAGGAACCCTACGGTCGGTCCTCTATAAACTTGAATTTTCTACAGATACGACAAAGGTTTCCGAGGAAGTCCGTTACTTCTTTTTAAATGGGCTCTATCTGGATGAAAGTGGCGTTGGTGCGACTGTTAGAAAACAACTTTCTCGCGCACATTGCGACCCTCTTAAGTTGTCTGAAGATAGCCACGGATTTATGGTACCCCTCAAAATCCTCGAAGAAATTGAGCGCACTTTTGTCAATTCTTCAGAAGTAAGAATTTCACGCGTTGAGAATCAGATGCTTTTTGCGGATGAACACGCTACTTTGATATTTCCGGTCGGGAAAAGGTATTTTAGAGAGGCATCACTAACGATACCAGGCGTAAATGCTTAACGCGTCTATAGACGGACGTTTTGACCGCCCCCAATGCAGAGGCAGACTTTATGCTGACAACACTCATCCGCCGAGAACTCCTCGACAACCTAATGACCTTTCGATTTGCTGCAGCCGTCCTGATTATGCTGTTGCTTGTCGTTGCTACGACTGCTGTGCTTATCAGAGATTACGAGCGGCGGTTGGCAAGTTACAACGCCGCTGTCAAAAAGAATCGGCAGAAAACGCTAGAAAGAACAACCTATTCAGGAGCCAGGTTAACCATTGATCGTCCGCCCAACCCGTTGAGCATTTTTAGTGTCGGTTTAGACAAACGATTAGGGAATACACTCCGCGTTAATCATTTGTTCGTGCCAACTCTGTGGGATGCTGGAAAACATGGGGGCGATAACCCGTTTCTCAATCTCTTCTCTTCAATAGATCTTGTCTTTATTTTTCAGGGTATTCTGAGCCTATTGGCACTCGTCTTTGCTTATGATACGCTTGCGGGGGAACGTGAACGCGGCACCTTACGACTTGTGCTGACGCATCCTGTTCGGCGCGGTCAAGTTCTAAAGGAAGTGGACAGGAAAACACTGACAGCGAAGAGCGCGTTTTTCACTGAAAAAGCAGAAATGATAGAACATCTAAACCAAGAATACCTCACCAGCCAAATGGCACAGGTTCAACATGCACAGTCTATTACGCGCGTTTCACCTGCTACCCTTCTTCAACATCTCCTTGAATCTTTTGCCGGAACGGGGTTTGCGCGACATTGGCAATTTGTGGATAATGTGGAACGTTACGCTCGGCAATACCGTGAATTTGTTGTTGACATTGATAGATCGGATCCGAAGAGCTTCCATATTATCTGTGTGCGTGAAGGTATGACAGAGAAGAAAGTTTTGCCAGCAGCAGTCCCAAAATTTGAAGATACACTGAGTCTCAGCAAAGATTTTAACGATTCGGCGATGGAGATATTGTTGTTAACGATGTTTGTTGTGCTGTTGCTGTCGGGAACGTATCTTGCGTTTGTGCGTGTTGAGGTGTAATACCAAAAATGTTGTTTCTATAGTTTTCGACAGACGTGTTTGACAGTTCAAGCACGCATGGCGTATTTTCAGTTGCGCACTATCTGTTTCTAAGGTATACTATAAGTCCACACTTATGCTTCCTTACATAAAGAGAGCTAAATAGCACAAGTCGCATACTTCGCTATTACGGAGACATTAAATGAGCCAGCACAACGGTTATGACGATTTACAAACCCATATCCCTGAATTAGAAACACCCGCAATCGAGACATGGGAAAATCAGTATAACCATCGAGATTACACAATTGAAATTACCAATCTGGAGTTTAGTGCCGTATGCCCCAAAACGGGATTACCTGATTTCGCCACACTCTGTATCACCTATGTGCCGGACCAGCACTGTGTCGAACTGAAGTCGTTGAAGGAGTACTTTCTCTTCTACCGAGATGTCGGTATTTTTCACGAGCACGTCGTAAATAAGGTGTTGGAGGATTTTGTTAAGGCGTGCCAGCCGCGGAAGGCAGAAGTCGTCGGTGATTTCAACATCCGCGGTGGCATCAAGACGGTTGTACGTGCAAGTTATACAATTGGAACAGAACGACCAATCCGTGCAGACTCATAGAGCGCGTCAAAGATCTTCGCTACGTTCAGCACTTCTTCCGCAGGTACCGGAGACGGCAATCCCTCACGAACAGCCTTGTGGAACGATTCAAATTCGCTCAGCAACCCTGTAAGAAGTTTCGGTTCATAATTCACCATCTCATCCTTTTTATCAAGATAAATCTGAAGCGGTTCATAAGTCGCACCGGCTAAGTCACCCATAAAGAACGTCCCGCCGATGTTCTCAATGTGCGATGCCCAAGCAGTTTCCAAAGTCACCGTCAACCCACCTTCAAAACGGATCGTGCCCATCGCGAAATCCTCAACCTCAAAATCTTCAGGATTCCATTTACCCCACGGGTTGATGACATCCTTTTTATGTCCAAACTTTGTTACCGCCATTCCGAATGCCTCAACCGGTTTCGGGCAACCGATCATCCAGAGCAACACATCCAAGATATGCACGCCGATGTCAATCAGTGGGCCTCCGCCTGCGATGGCTTTACTCAAAAACGATGGCGAAGCAGGGACACCGCGGCGTCGCATCGCCATTGCCCGCGCATAATAGATATCACCGAAAAACCCTTCGTCGTAGAGTTTCCGCAATGTGCGTGCCTCAGCACGGAACCGGGATTGTAAGCCAATCTGCAGAACTTTACCGCTCGCTTTCTGTGCGTCTACCATCGCTTGTCCGTCAATCGCGTTGGCAGCAATGGGCTTTTCGCAGATAACGTGCTTACCAGCGTTCAAGGCGGCAATAGTCGGTCCGGCGTGGAAGTTATTCGGCGTGCAAACACTCACTGCATCAAGTTCATCCATCGCAGCCAATGCCTCATAATCACTGAAAACGTGCGGAATATCGTGCTGTTTCGCGAACGCTTTCGCGCGGGGTTCGTCAATGTCGCACGCGGCGATAATCGAAACACCCTTGACACCTTTATGACCGGGAAGGTGTTTACCGCCAGCAATACCACCACACCCAACAATACCTACCTTAACTTCTTTAACTTTAGCCATTTGTGCTCCTTCTTTACGCATTCTAATTTAAACCGTCACCACCTGCGGTGCTTGTTCTAAGTTCAGATTGTGCGCCGTTGCCCATTCTGTACCTGCCCAATGGACACCGTTCGGGTCGCGTCTACCTTGCGTATCTGTGGATGCGCCGAGAAACTGCCTACCAAGATCATCCAGATTTTCAACGACCGTTTCATCGGGTTGCAGGCTGTCATTGTAATATCGTAGGTAGTAATCGGGTTTAACCCAGCGATAGTGGTATCCGTAGATGACGACCTTAGAGATGTTCTCTCTGAAATTCAACCCCGCGGCGTGATAGATACGACTTTCAAACAGAAACGCATCGCCTGCCCGAAGCAGCGGTTCATCATACGTAGGCGGATCAACTTCGCCTTCAGGGATACGTAGCGGCTCATCCAACTTATGGCTTTGCCGGACAAACCATGTCGCGCCTGAGTTCGGGGCACTGAAATCTGTCAAGCAATAGCCTACCTTCAGACCGACACGTGGACATCCTTCGTGCCCGACATCTAAATGCACGCCGACATCTCGATGCCAGTTGCGGTTTTCGGGTGTCTCTGGTGCCTGCGGATGTTTATAGATAAGCGCGGTATTCGTAATGTGGATATTTGTACCGAGCAGTTGAAGAATCAAAGGCACTGCCTTCGACTGTGTTGCAAGATCAGCAAATGCAGGCTCTTGCACCAAACCGTCCCGCCGATGCGCATAATAACCGTGGTATTCAAACGATTCCATGAGCCGGTCGCCTGTCTCAGTCAAACGACCAATCATCTCGCTATCAATTGCAGAACGGACAATGAGGTAACCGTTCGCATCAAACTCTTGATGTTGTGCATCAGTCAACTGAACAAATTCCATGTTTCTAATTTTCCTTGCGGTTAAGGCGAGTGGATTTGGGATTTGACGTTCCTTTCTCTGGAGTCGTCAATCCCTACGGGCTTGACTTGATTTTTTGAGCTAATTTTATAGTAAAATCGGAAAATAAGTTTACACTTCTCGCTCGTAGGGGTTGGGTAACCCAACCCCTACGGTTCCCGATGTGTGCAAGTAATTACGGGCTCTACTATAAAAGACCTTAACGGACAACCATAGGTTGTGTTGTGCTGTTCTCTGCTTATGTCAAACGCATGTTCATAGATGGACTTGCAAGCTGCACTCTGATAGAGGCTTGATAGACACGTGAAAGTATGCTATCATAAATGCAAAATCGTGTCTACAGATTAACACAACAATGAAAACATACCTCTTTTGCCCTTTTCTATTGATTTTCTTATCCGTAGGGCGTCTCGTGCCAGCGGAACAAGGCGCATCAACCGAGGCAGCACGCGCATACCAAACAGGTTTGCAAGCACTTGCCCAGAAAGATGACCGCGCTGCGTTCGCTGCGTTCCAGCAAGCAGTAGAACTGGACGTATCGCACGCTGAAGCACATTATCAACTCGGTGTGCTTTACGGCAAACAATCGCAGTGGAAACCGGCGATTCAGGCACTTCAGGCTGCTATTAATCTCACGCCTGATTTCGCGGACGCACACGTTCGCCTCGGCGAGGCATATCTTATGGGTATAGCGAACGCGAAAGATGCCGTTGAACCTTTGCAACGCGCTTTACAACTGCAACCCGACCGCTTTAAAGCACGCAGGCTTTTAGGCACCGCTTACCTGCGTCTGAACCGAATCGACGAAGCAATTCATCACCTCAAACAGGCACCGCAGGATACTGAAGCACGCTACCTCCTCGGTCTCGCCTACTTCCAAGCGGAGGCTTTTAGGCAGGCGATACCATATTTTGAAGCAGTTATTAAACGCCAAAACCGGCACGCGAAAGCGCACTTCAATTTGGGGAACTGTTATCTGCGCACAGGGAAAATTACCGAGGGACGCGCTGCACTCCGGACATTTGAAAAACTCACCCGTGAAGAGGAACAATTAGCTACATTACAACGTCTGATTCTTGATACCCCTCAACGCCTTCAACACCGTTATCAACTTGCGGAACTGCACATCAAGCGAACAGAATGGAGACCCGCTATTGTAGTGCTCAAAGCGTGCCTTGCTATCGCTCCAAATGATGAGAAAGCATCCGAGCTACTCGGCTATATCCATCTTCAGACAGAGGCATACTCGGACGCACTTGAGGTATACGGACCGCTTGTTGAATCGCATCCTGAGAGCGCAATATACCGAAATAGCCTCGGTATTGCATATATGATGCTAAAAAAAACTCGACAAGCGATTACGCAATTTGAGACCGCAGTCCGTCTTAACACAACGAACCCACAACTGTATCGAAACTTAGCAAACGCCTATCGGCAAATCGGTGAAGAGGCGAAAGCGGAACGGGCGTATCAACGCTACCGTTCCCTGAGAAAATAAACCTCAATTTGCAAGCATCACGCCATATTATGAATAACTCAGAATCTCGATCTTCAAGAATCAATACTTTTTTCGCCTCGCTGCGGCAAAGGAAACTACATCAGCAAGAGCATGCAGACGTATGTGTTATCGGTTCTGGAGCGGGTGGTGCAGTCATCGCGAAAGAACTTGCCGAAGCCGGATTATCAGTCGTTATTTTAGAGGCAGGCGAAAATCACAACCCGAGTACCTTCGGCAGCTACGAACCTGAGATGCTGCGTCGTCTTTTTTGGGATAGCGGCTTACGCCGCACACGGGACGATGCCATTGTGATTTCACAAGGCAAAGGCGTTGGCGGTTCAACGGTACATAATCTCTGTTATGCGGTCCGCCCAGCCCAAGCACTCTTATACAAATGGCAGGTCCCAGAGATTTGGCCCCACTTCAATCAGGTGGAGCAGATCCTCGGCGTTACACAGATCCAAGAAACAGATGTAAATCCGTTAAACACCGTTATCCGCCGTGGATGTGAGGCGATTCGGTGGCGCGGTGGGTTGCAAAGGCACAACCGCGGCGACTGCCCTACATGTGGTGCCCAGTGTCTTTTTGGATGTCCGGTTTCCAAAGCAGCGCAAAACGATTCGAGAGGAACAGGGAAGCAAAGCATGGCGGTTACCTATATCCCTTTGGCACTTGCGGCGGGTGCGAAACTTTATAGCGACTGCATGGCTGAAAAAATTCACGTGGAAAAAGGTCGAGTCGTTGGTGTATCCGCTCGGTTGCCATCGGGCGAATTGTATGTCCAAAGCAAGATCGTCGTCCTCGCCGCTGGTGCAATCAACTCGCCACAACTCTGGTTAAAAAGCCGACTTCCCAATGCGAACTGGCGAGTCGGAAAAAATCTCCATCTGCATCCCGCTGCCTTCGTCGGTGGTGTCTTTAACGAAACCATTGATGGACATCTCGGCATCCCGCAAAGTTACTATATTGATCATTTTTTGGATATGAAACGCCTGCCGGACAGCGGTTATCTGCTCATGCCCGCCTTCGGTTCACAGATGATCGTAGCGGCAAGCCTGCCGGGATTCGGTGAAGATCATCGAGAATTGATGGAACGCTATCGTCACATTGCCGCGCTCCTCGTTCTCCTTCATGACAGAACAACTGGGCGCGTATCGGTCAATTACAAAGGTGCGCCAAACATCGCATACCGATTACGGCAGTCAGATAAAAAGGTACTAATAGAAGGGGTAATCAATGCTGCTCGCCTACTTTTTGCTGCAGGCGCGACAGAGATTGTTATGCCCTACACACAACACCTCCCTATCAAAACAGAAGCCGATCTTGAGATTATCCGCCAACGCGGTATCGTGCCAAACGACATCATGATGGCATCCAGTCATCCGCAAGGCACACTCCGAATGGGGGAGAACCCGAACAGGGCGGTCGTCAATCTTTCCGGAGAATCCCACGCGGTTAAAGGCTTGTTTGTCGCTGATGCGAGTCTTTTTCCAACTTCTGTCGGCGTACCACCGACGTTGACGATCGCTGCGCTCGCTACGCATGTTGCAGGTCAGATAATTGAGAGTGGTATCGTATAGTGGAGACAACTGTTTTATGATTGAATCAATTCCACACCATTCACTCGGAAGCTTTCCGACACCCGTGCAGCGTCTCTCAAATCTTGAGCGCGCCCTCGGCTTTGAGTCGCTCTGGATAAAACGAGATGATCTGAGCGGTCCGTTGGGCGGCGGCAACAAGGTCCGAAAACTGGAATATATGTTCGCAGCAGCACATCCCGATGGAAGCGAGCGGAAAAGGCTTTTCACAATCGGTCCAACAGGTTCTAACCATGTTCGAGCAACAGCAGTCTACGGCAAAGCCTCTGGATTCCACGTAGAATGCCTACTCTTTAAACAACCTCCGACCGAGTATTCCGAAACAAACTATCGCATGATTTATGAGCACGCAGCCCAAGTCTACGAGGTTAAGCGTATGCATACGATGTTTATCCGTTACGCGTATGAACAAATGAAAACGGCTCTTGGGTTTGGTGAGGAACGCTACTTTATTCCAGCGGGCGGTTCGTCGCCGCTCGGTTCTGTCGGTTATGTGAAAGCGGTTTTGGAACTAAAATCACAGATTGAGGAGGGCATCCTCCCAGAACCACGATTCATCTTTGTACCGGTCGGGACATGCGGGACAATGGCAGGGTTGAGGGTCGGTGTGCAGCTGACCGGATTGAAAACTCAAGTTGTCGGCATCCGTGTTGCTGACCGAGTGGTGGCAAATCCGCTGGCGATCTCGCGAATGATGAGACGCACCTTGCATCTTATCGGAGCAGTGGATATTAACAATATTGACCCAAACAGTACTGAACTCTGGCACGGCGATTTTGGAGAGGGATATGCAATCCCAACCGATGCCGGCACGCGTGCGGTCGCTATGATGGCTGAACATGAAGGTATCACACTTGAAACCACCTACACTGGAAAAGCACTATCAGGACTCATCCACTATGTAACGGCGCGGCACTGCAAAGCCGAACCGATCCTCTTTTGGCATACCTACGGTGGTGCCCAACAAAACACGATGTAATCTAATCACAAAGCGAGAGGAAAATATATGGGAACAGACTTTTGTCAAGCAAGTTTTCGGCTTGCAAGCGGCACCGACTTTTGTCAAGCAAGTTTTCGGCTTGCAAGCGGCACCGACTTCTGTCAAGCAAGTTTTCGGCTTGCAAGCGGCACCGAAAATTCCAAACCGAGTTTCGTTCAGGCAGGCATGTCTATCATCGACTGCGATCTCCACAACCGGCTACCCTCACATCAGATGCTCTATCCATATCTACCCGATTACTGGTGCGACTATTGTGAAGAATCCGGTTTCCCAGGACCGGATGCGGACGACTACCCAGACGGTGTTCCGACCTCAACGCGTCCTGAAATCACGCATCCCTCTGAGGACCGTCCAGCATCGGATTTGGCACTGCTACGCAAGCACGCACTTGACTTCTGGGAGGTCGAGTATGGAATACTTACGTGCGGGTATCGCGTACAGAGCGTCCACAATGAGGACCTTGCGGCGGCACTTGCTTCGGCAGTCAACGATTGGCAGGTTGAACACTGGCTCGACCCAGAACCGCGTTTACGGGCTTCGCTGATTGTGCCAAGCCAAAACCCTGAACTCGCAGCACGCGAAATTGAACGTTTAGGTGAGCATCCGGGGTTTGTACAGGTCATGCTACCCGCCCGATCGCAGGCACCTTACGGCAATAGACGCTATCATCCGATTTATGAGGCAGCTATCCGTCATCAACTTGTCATCGGTATCCATTACGGTGGTGCCCCCGGATTGCCACCGACCTCAGTTGGGTGGCCCTCAACCTATTTGGAGGAATACGTCGGCATGTCGCAGGTATTTCAGGCACAAGTGTTGAGTCTCGTCTCTGAGGGAGTTTTTGACAAGTTTCCTGACCTACGCGTCGCGCTCATAGAAACCGGTGTTACATGGATGCCATCGCTCATGTGGCGGTTTGATAAAGAGTGGCGCGGCTTGCGAAGCCTGACACCGTGGGTCAAACGCCCACCATCAGCATATATACGTGAACACATCCGTTTGACACTCCAACCCATTGACGCACCACCGACTGCAGCAGAACTGCTTCAGATTGTTAGTCAACTCGACTCCGAGGACATGTTAATGTTTTCAAGCGACTATCCACATTGGCATTTTGACACGCCAGAAGAGGCGTTCCCGGCACAGTTGCCCCAGTCATTGGCACGCAAAATCTTATCCGAAAATGCGCGGGAATTCTATCACCTCTAAAGGGAAATATGGGAACTGAATTAAGAACACTAAAGATCCAACAGAAGTGGACATTTGGTTTGACAATCCACAGACAATCTATTATACTTAAATGAAAATACAGATGGAAGATTGAAGTCGACTGAGCCTGCTAAAACCAAGTGGGATATTCGTGATTATTGATTTCTCATTTAACTCAGCCTACACGTCTTTTCTATTTAGGAGGCACTTAAAATGAATCAAAAGTTTAAGAAAAGTCAAAAACTGGAAAAGTGGCTCGGATGGATGAAGACGATTCACGACGAGATTCAAGCACTTGTTCAAGATGCAAACATGTTCTGGGAAGTCCAAGACATAATCCGTGAAAATCCACGTATCCAAAAGCCCAATGCTTTCTATAGTTATCTTGCGAGGACTTATCTTTCTCATGCATTAGCAGGGCTCCGTCGGCAAACTAAATCGCAGAAGGATAGCATATCTTTCGTAAGATTACTTGACGAAATTGCGAAAAATCCTGAAGAACTCTCCCTGGACTACTTCAATTCCCGCCATCCCTATTCTAATGGACCTGACTTGGATCAAGTCGTGGGTAAGGCAGGTCTTGAAGCAGTAGGAATTGTTGACACTTCTCAACTGAAGGAAATCATAAAGATGAATGACTTCGCTCAGTATGCAGATGCAAGTGGGACGTACGTCTGTCCACAGATGATAAAAGATGATAAGACGCGACTTGAATCCGAAGTGAAAAAACATGTAGAATATGTTGATAAACGGATTGCGCATTGGGATAAGCGCGAACCAAAAGTTGTTCCCACCTTCGGGGAACTGGATAACTGCATCAAATTATTAGATCAGACGTATGTGAAGTACCACTTTCTGTTTCACGCTGAATCAATGGACACATTGATGCCGACCTATCAATACAAGTGGAAAAGTATTTTCTGTGAGCCTTGGTTAAAAGTTGGCTTTGGAAGTGCCGAAGGACTTATTGACATTAGTGAGGATTTTGACGATGAACTTCCAGACTTCAGAGAGTATACCGAATGAAATATCTGCTGGATACACATACGCTGCTTTGGTTTCTTAAGGGTGATAAGAAACTCAGTGATAAAGCACGACAGTTAATCGACAGTCCACACAACGAGAAGTTCATCGGCATCGTCAGCCTTTGGGAGATAGCTATTAAGGTGAGTTTAGGAAAACTTGTTTTAAACAAACCTTTTGAGAAGTTGTTTCCAGAACAACTCGATTTCAATCGTATTGGAATATTAGATATTATAGTTGATAGCCTAATCAAGTTGACCACCTTGCCTTTTCACCATCGATATCCGTTTGGCCGGTTGATAATTGCGCAAGCACTCGTTGAAGGATTTCCAATCATTGGTGCAGATACGGTCTTTGATGCTTACGGGGTAAACAGAGAATGGTGATGGTGTAAACCTATAGCAATTTCGTTTTCTGTCCTTAATTCCGAGTCGTCTTCATCGGAAAAACCCTTATTCATTCTATCCTGTATCCGATTTCCAACCTTAATACAAATGGTGCTGTACAAGTAAACCAGAGGAAACGATTATGGCAACCCACGAGACACTTGAAGTAAAAGTCGACCAACTGTTTGCAGAATGGAACAAACCGGATTCTCCGGGTGCCGCCGTAGCGGTTACCAGAGACGGTGAAGTCATCTATAAACAGGGATACGGGACAGCGAATCTGGAATACGATATCCCAATTACGCCGACAACCGTCTTCGATATCGCTTCAGTATCCAAGCAATTCGCGGCGTTTGCCATCACTACTTTAGCACACGAAGGAAAACTTTCATTAGATGACGATATACGGCTACACCTACCGGATGTCCCTGATTTCGGGAACACAATTACAATCCGGCATCTCCTGCATCACACCAGCGGACTACGGGATTGGGTACAGTCGCTTGTCATTGCCGGTGTCGCAATGGAGGATGTAATTTCGTTCAAACATATCTTGAAAATGGCACGACATCAGAAAGCACTCAATTTTGAGCCGGGGGAGGCGTATCTATACAGCAATACGGGGTACAATCTACTTGCAGAAATCGTCGAAAGGGTGACTGGAGACTCCTTCAGACAATGGACAAATGCCAACATCTTCAAACCGCTTGGCATGACGAACTCCCGTTTTCACGATGACCATCAAATGATCCTGAAGAACCGAGCATACTCGTATCAGTCTGTAGAAAACGGTGCGTTTAAGCATGCCGTTAACAACACAACCGCCCTCGGTTCAAGTTCCCTCTATTCGACCGTGGAAGACCTCGCGAAATGGATTCTAAACTTTGATAGCACACAGATTGGCGAACAGACAGTGATTGAGCAGATGCACCAACAGGGTGTGCTAAACAACGGCGAACAGATTAGTTACGCCTTGGGGCTGAATATCGGCGAATATAGGGGTTTGAAAACAGTCGGGCATAGCGGATCGTGGCGCGGATTTCGGAGCCATTTAATCCGTTTTCCAGATCAGAAATTTGGCGTTGTCATCTTATGTAATTTGGACACCTTTAACCCGCTCCGTTTAGCAGAACAGGTCACGAATATCTATCTCGCCGATGTCCTCGCTCCCATAGAAGCATCCGAACCAAAGAAAGCAGCACCGGCTGAGGACATAAAACCTGAAACACTGACACCAGAACAATTGACAGAATTCGAGGGTGACTATTACACCGAAGAACTCGATACAACCTACAGCATTCGCGTACACGGAAATCAACTTATAGCACAACATATACGGCACGATGACATATTGCTAACCTACACCGACGGTCATTTCCTTGGGAACACATGGTTTTTTCCAGAAATCCGTTTCACACGAGACGACACTGAACAGGTTACAGGGTTTGGACTAACAGGAGGCCGAGTCAGAAATTTACATTTTGAGAAAAAGACGCGTTAAGAACCAACAGATATGCAGTTTAAGCGATAGTAGATAAACGTACCGTAGGTCAACTGCTTTCCAAGCTAGACTTCCCGATTCCTTCAAAAGTTGACAGTTTATAAACTTCATGGTATACTTAAAATAATGATGTACGTATCTTGTTTTTCAAAAGTTTGTACGGACATGAAACCGAGTAGGAATCCATGCAGTCAACCCATTATCATGACAATGTTTTTATCAACTGTCCATTTGATTTGGCTTACAAACCGTTGTTTGATGCAATGGTATTTGCTGTCCATGATTGCGGTTTTGTTGCCCGCTGTGCACTTGAAGAAGGAGATGCAAGCCAAGTTCGGATTGATAAGATTTATAACATTATTGAGGATTGCCGTTACGGAATTCATGACATATCCAGAACGGAATTAGATGAGACTTCACGCCTTCCTCGGTTTAATATGCCTTTGGAATTAGGAATTTTTCTCGGAGCGAAGAGATTCGGCGTAGAAGAACAAGAAAGAAAACAGTGTCTTGTAATGGACAAAGAGCAGTATCGGTATCAAAAATTTATTTCGGATATTGCAGGTCAAGACATTTCGGTTCATAGCGACTCCCCTGAAGAAGTCGTAAAGGTTGTCCAGTATTGGCTTTTCACGGCATCAAAGCGCCTGACGATTCCTGGGGGAGGCACTATTTGGCAACGTTACCAAGATTTTTTAAGCGATTTACCTCAATTGGCTCGAAGGTTGCAGCGAGATGTTGCAGACCTTGAGCACTTCAATGCTTATACTTTTGCTGTTGCGGAATGGCTGAGTCTGCAGCCACGGAGTTAACCCTAATATGTTTTGAGGAGGTCATTGAAATGGCGAGACATAGAACCGTCAAATACCCGCCTAAACGGGGACAGTTCTCAAGATCAAAAATTGAAAAAGCCGTCAAGGAAGTTCTTGAGGCTAGAGGAGTCCCTATAGAACCGAAGCGCGATACTTATAAATATCATCTAAAGCGAGGTAATAGAATTATCCGTAGTGGAATCACTAACGATTTAGACCGTCGTGAAAAGGAACACCAGCGCGAACTCGGAGATGATGTTCATATTCAGCAGGTTGGAAAGCGTACGACGCGAGAAGGTGCCAGGGAGTGGGAAAAGAAGCAAAAATGTGGGACACTTGTGCAGCCAGCACCACGCTGTAAGAGTAAATGAAAAGTAAAACTCGCGTGGCCACTGTTTTCATTAAAAAAGTAGCACATACTTTTTACATGGGCCACCATGAGATTATCAGGGATATTATCTGTGCATGTTTGCTGAATTCACAACACCTGTAAGGACATAAAGATGAAGAAAACAGGAACGCATGAACAACAGAAACCACCAGTCATCGACTGCGATATCCATAACACCCTCGCTTCCGAGACAGTGTTATACCCCTATCTCTCCGAACGTTGGCGCAAGCATCATAGTATGGTCGGCACAACCGATCGCGTCGGAGCATACATCCCGCGTGCCCAGCCTTTCGGTGCCAGATACGACGCATGGACACCCTCCGGACATAGACCCGGTTCCGACCTCGACTTCCTACGCGAGCAGCTCTTGGACACATTCAACATCGAATTCGGTGTCCTCAATTGCTTGACACCTGTCTGTGAGATGCCGAATCTCGCGTTCGCAGCAGCTTGGGCAAGTGCCGCGAACGATTGGCAAATCGAGGAATGGCTTGAAAAAGAACCGAGACTCCGCGCCTCTATGATTGTCGCATGCGATGACGCAGAATTCACCACCGCTGAGATCAACCGACTGGCAAAATATCCTGGGTTCGTGCAAATACTGCTACTCGCTCGCACGATGGAACCCTTGGGGCGGCGTAAGTACTGGAAGATGTATGAAGCAGCAGTCGAACACGACCTCCCGATAGGCATCCACTTCACCGGTGTCGGCGTAGGACCGATCACCGCTGTCGGTAGACCCTCACACTACATCGAAGACCACGCAGGAATGACGCAGGCGTTTCAGACACGTCACTTACCCCCATTTTTTTTTGAGGGTAGTCTGTCGTTGATATTGTTAG
>VYCT01000301.1 GCA_009843785.1 Candidatus Poribacteria bacterium
CTAACAACATCAACCATATTCTAAACCCCAAAAAAAATGGGGGTAAGTGACAAATGCAAAACGATTTGATTTTTGTCTTGAAATGTGCTAATATGTTGTTATGAAATCTTGTTGATGCTCCAAGAAGATGAGTCTATTCCACTGTGTGATTCTTATTAGCGTTGAAGGTAACTACAATGAAAAAAGTATTGTCAGACTACATAAAGTCAAAGGAAGACTTTGATCGATTCTGCAATCTATTCTTGAAAAAAGAAGTGTCCTCCTTCGTAAAAGTTTACGATGCTCCAGGGCGTGATGGGGGAATTGACGCAGACTACACCGGCGATTATAAAGGAAAAGATGGCACATGGATATTCCAGTACAAATTCTTTGACCCAACTATAGATAAAGCGCGGGCGCGTAGAAACCTCCTTTCAACGGTAATCGGAAGTAAGCGTAGGAACGGCGAACTTGATAAAGCCAATGCCTTGCAGTGTGATCACTACGTTCTCATGACCAGCACCTTACTTACTACGGGAAACAAACGCAAAATTGAGGACGCTAAAAATGAGAAAGATTATAACTTTTCGTTGACATGTTGGGACGCAGAAGATCTCATCACGATGACCGATGAGTTTCCTTATCTCTTAAATTCATTCCGAGATCCCCATCTACCTGTGTTCCTTTCTTGGCAGGACCTGTTCCGAGATCAAATTGCGTGTAAACATCAACTTTTGAGATACGATTATGAAACCTTCGGACGAGAGAATGAGATTAACCAATTTCAAACCTTTGTTCAAGACTCAGAAAAAAGACTATTCATGGTATATGGTAGCGGCGGCATTGGAAAAACCAAACTTGCTATTGAATTTGCAAAGGTAATTGAACGCGATCACACGGATTATGAACCTCTCTTTTTTCAGATGGCTGGTGACAGTTTTGAAAGTGCTTTAGCAGACATTCCACCCAATCGTAAATACATCTTTTTTGTAGATGATGCGCATGACTTCATTGACAACCTTGGGGGTATCAGGATAATCCTGAATAGTCCCGGATATAGCGAATCCAAAGCAGTTCTCATAACCCGAAAGCCATTCAAATCATTTTTAGAAAGTAGTTTCCTAACCGCCTTACCCAATAACGCTACTGATGAGCTTGAAATCCGGAAACTCTCTCCGGAGAAAACGAAAGAATTTATCCGTAAGTATACACAGATATCCGATGGATCTCTTTTATCAGGATTAGCACAGATCGGACGAGATACACCGCTGCTTGCTGTTATGGTGATATATCTGTTGGAGAAAGGAGAGGGTCTGGGAGGTTTGACACAAGATAAACTGGTTGAACTTGCCTTTGAATCCTACCTAAACGACAGCTTTCAAGAACATCCAGCATCCAGCGAGCAGCGGCGGAAATTGCTTGAGTGGCTTAGCGGGATTGCCCCAATTGACATAGAAAATAACCAAATACGCGATAAATTGGCGGAGATTCTCAAAGTGGAACCTTATGAGGTAGAGCAGTACCGCGATAACCTGAAAAACGATGGTTTACTTTTTCAGTACGGGACGAAACAGCGTGTCTTTCCTGATGCACTTAGTGACTATATTTTAAGGAAAGCATGTTTCCTTTCCAACGGGAGACCGTCTTCTTTTCACGAAAGCCTATTGAAGGAGTTTTTACCATTTCTCCCTGTCAAGGTGGTCATCAATCTTGCGCGCGTGGAAAACATCACTGGTCAAAAAAGTCTTCTTGATGAACACGTTGATTCTCTGAAAACTCAAGTACGGGAAGGTGATAACTTTGTTCGGATGGATACTCTAGAACAGATGGAAGGTATCAGTTATTTCCGCCCAGATGATGCAATTGATATTTTTAATATTATTTTCGATAGCCCTAAAGAAGACTCTATGGAGCACTATACAGCGTGGACATCCACACGGACCCATCAAGACGTAGTAAAGAGAATTGCTAAAGAAGTACAGAAAACGGTCAATACGCTCTCTGGATTTATGAAGACGCTGAAAATAGTCCGAAAACTCCTTCTGATGGATAATTTGGAGCTTCCCAATTATGACTCACCGCAAGAATTGTTGAAAAAGATGACTGGTTTCCAAACAAGCAAACCCGGCGTATTTCAAACAAAAGCACTTGAAGTGTTTGAGGAATGGAAAACTGAAGATAAACCGGAACTAAGCATGACTCTACTCAACGCGCTCGACTCACTTCTCGTGCTGGACTTTAGCGAAACCGTCAGTGAAGGCGGTGGTTTGAAGTTTGGTTGGCACCATCTAAAATATACACCTGAATTAACCCGCCTCAGAGCGACAGCGATTGACTTAATTGAGCATTGCCTAAGAACGTCTCAGCATAGTACCGTCAGAGCAGAGGCGATAGGCTCTATCAGTCGAGCAATAAATCCTTTCGAGAGTCCGTTTCGACAGGGAATCTCAGAAGAGGAGCAGGCTTTATTACGAAAAGAACAGGTGCGACTCTTCAACATATTAGCCGATCAAATCTCAAGAGAGCGAGATTTTACTGTTCTCAATGCAATAGATGGATGCCTCGGTGGATACGCAGAAAACAGATATGTAGACGGTTTTCCGAAAGAGAGAGCAGCGGAATTACTTGCGAAATTCCGTAAACATGAAAATTATGAGAGGTACTACTTTTATCGTCAATTTACTGGGAAATTCCGTGATTGGGACCTGAGTGAAAGCCCTGAAAAAACCCAGGCATTCCTGAGAAAATATCTCCAGAAATATACACCCGCGAAACTCTCAAGACTAATGCGGGAATGTATAGAGATTGCTGAACAAGATAAAGAATATCAAAGTACTAGAGATAGCATCTGGTCAGAAAAAGGGTGGAATCCTGGAAGCGCGGCATCGCTGCTTCTGTCTATCGGTGAACTTAACCCCTCCTACGGTTCCGATTTATTGGACCACATTGTTGCTTGGCAGACAGAGGAATCACACTGTGCCTCGGGGCTGCTCAGTGGTATTCGCTATGTCAACAAAGATAAAGGGAACGAAGCAACTCAACGCCTTTTGGATCAGAACACTATCTTTACCAAACGCATTGTTGCAAGAAGTTATTTCTGGAGAAGTAAAACGGAGCATTGTATTGGCGAAGAAGACCTGTCCATTTTAGACGAATTGTCTGAAACACTAGATCCGCAATTGCGATTATATATAGCCGAAAGTCTTCCGAATTTCTATGGTGTGGATACGGATGCTGTCCTTAAGATTTTGGTGAAACTATCAAGTGATAAATCATCTCTGGTTATGAGGCAAGTTCTCCACGCGCTCACCAGCAGAGAATTTAAATTCTCCCCACAAAACTACTTGGAAAAATACAAGCAAGCGATGCTTAATTGTGTGCATTTAGAACGTATTGATCACGACGCGGAACGAGTTCTTCAAACTATCTTCAGGTATGAACCAGTCTGGGTCATTAAATTTCTTGAGAAGCGAATTGCTTACAAAGAAGGCGAATCTAAACGCTATGATTCAATTTCGGATCGGCCATCTGAGTGGTTCAAGTTTGACGCGGTCCCACATCGTCCGCACTATCTTTTTGAGGATGTGGACTGGGACGATCAAAATGCCCTGGCAGCTTTGAAAAGCGTGAGGGATTGGGTACTCACGTCCTCACACCTCCTGAAATTTGAGGCACCCGGATTACTTACATCTATGGTCGGGGGAAACGGGCTGCCCGGTGTTGGGATTAAAATGAATTCCGCAATGCGGAAACTCTTTGAGGAATGGATAGAGTCTGGAGATTCAGCACTAATCCAAGAAGCAGCTTATCTGATGCGGGATTTTTACCCAGACGATGTCTTTTATTCGCTTGCAGAGTCAATCCTGATAAAAAGTGAGGGAAATCCAGATGTGAAAGATAATGTTACTATAGCAATTTGTGCTGGTGTGTATTCCAGAACCCACGGCGAACCCACACCTCAACTTGAGAAACGGATCGCAGATCTCAAGGCATTGCAAAATAGAACACATTCACCAATTGTTTCGGAGTTTGCCATCTGCCTCATAGAGAGCACAGCGCAAGAGATCCAAGAGCAATTAAAAGCAGACGAAGAATTTCTTGAAGGGGAAGAATGGTAAACCTAACGCACGAAGCCGGCCTCCTTCAAAAAATTGGGGACCTTGCTGCAAACGGGAAAATCCTAAATTCTGCGAAACTAACCGCGAAAGGTAATGGATCTGGATTAACGATAAAAGAAGCAGAATCAAAAATTAGGAAGCTGCTCCCAACAACCCGACAAAGGATCAACACCGCAAAATTTTATCTTGATGCTATAGAAAAAATGGACTATGCTCCCTATTTGGGAGGTCAACACTTCTTGTCTGAGGAACAGAAACCGTTGATTGACTTCTCGGATAGTGACCTTCAAGTTCAAATCAATGTGTCGAATTCCGATACCTTCCTCCTGATTGTTTTCATTGTTCTGAACGGTTTTTTTTCAAATCTCGTGAGTTTGGAGGATTGTGTTGCGAAGATCATCAACATCGTTTACGACTTACTTCAGGATGACCGTCGCAGTTACAAAATACGTCAAGAATTAGAAAACAAAAAACCAACTGGGAACTTAACCGCTCATTTGCGGACTTTTCATGTGGTAGATCAGAATGGAAATTTGGACAAAACCGGTTCTCCTTTTAATATCGCGAGGGAAATTAGGAACCAGTTAGTACATGACGACATAGCAGAAGTCGTGTTTTTCCCAACCTTATCTCTCTTAGGCTTATCCGACCTTGATTTGTATTTCAACAACTTGTTCTTTCCACCGAACACTCCTCCTAAACACAGTGATACCGAAATTATTGCTTTTTGCAAGGATGTTTACCAAAAAACAGTTGATTTTGTAGATGAATGTTGGCTCATGTATAAATTTAATGCAAGTTTTTTCGTTGCGAAGTTTTTTAGTATA
>VYCT01000133.1 GCA_009843785.1 Candidatus Poribacteria bacterium
GCAAAGCACCCTCAATTTAAAAACTGGGGATTGGAGATGAATATGGTAAAAAAACTGAATTTTTATAGCAAGTTTTCAAAATTTGTCAGTTCCATCAACATTATGCTGCTGGTGTTTGGAATTTTATTAAGTCTTTCGGGGTGCGAAAGAATATCGGCCCCAATGCTACCGGATGATGGTACATCAGAAGCGGAACCACTGACAGTAATGACCTACAACGTTTACGTTGGAAGCAGTGCAGAGCCACTTTTGGCTGTGGAAAATCTCTTACAGGTTCCGCAAGAGGTCGCTAATATGTACAACAACATGATTGCATCCGATTTTCCGGGACGCGCTGCGGCGATTGCCAAATCTATAAAGGCATCTCAACCCCATCTTATCGGCTTACAAGAAATTTCGCTGGTTCGTCGGCAAAGCCCGGGCGATCGGATCACAGGTGGAACTGTTCCCGCTGAAGAGGTCGTCATAGATTTTCTGGAAATTTTGAAAGGCGCGCTTCAGGCAGAAGGCCTAAGTTATGAGGTCGCTGGAAAAGTTGAAAATATAGACGTTGAAATGCCTATGTTTACCGATACCGGTATCGTTGATGTACGTTTAACGGATTATGATGTGATACTATCTCGCAGCGATGTCGTGGTCTCGCGCCCGATGAGTGTGAACTACACCCATGCACTTACAATTGAAATGCTTGGGCTTGAAGTAAAAAGGGGATACGTTGCCGTGGACGCGACCGTTTCTGGTGTCACTTATCGCGTTGTTAATACGCACTTAGAGGCATTTGTAGAGGAAAGCCGTGTGGTACAAACACAGGAACTCGTGGATGCGTTTAGTCAAGAGACCTTGCCTATTATCTTTTTGGGAGATTTCAATACACCAGCCCCTGATGGGACCGCTTACCAAATTTTATTATCAGCCGGATATGTTGATGTCTGGCAGATGGATTCCCAAGGAACTGGCGATACGTGTTGTCAAAACGACGACATCCTCAATGAGGTGAGTGATCTCTCTGTCCGAATTGACCAAATTTTCGTCCGAAATCTGGAACTACCCACTTCTGTGATGACATACACCGTAGGTGATAAACCTTCAAATCGGTTAGCCTCTGGGTTGTGGCCCTCCGATCACGCAGGGGTCGTGGCACATTTTGTATTTGAGTAGTGCAAAATCGTTTGACGCTCTAAAAAAGTAAAGCGCGCTACGATGGGGTTTGAAAACCCGTTACAGCGCGCTTTCCATTTAATCAGACCCGGCCCTACTCGAAAACCTCGAGTTTGCCATTCTTTACAATGATCTCCGCCAAGCCAGAGGCAACGACGACAGGACTAAAAGCCACGACTCCGTTTTCCTGTGCAATTGGAAAAACAGATTTTGCGACCTGCGAGGTCCAGACACCCAGAATAACAGACACTTTGTCTTGGTGGATCAGTTTATTGAAAGCCTCAATCGCACCCTCTACAGTACTCATATCGTCCTCAATAATGAATTTGAGACTGACATCGCCGAGCAGTTGTGAGGTGTTAATCTCTTCAAGTGCCAAATTAAAACTATTTTCCATCACCAAGGCACCTGGCCCGAATTCCCCCGGCCCTAAGTCTCCCGTCTGAGGCAAGACAACACCAATAGGAATTTCCCCACTGAGCCCCCCTGGCTGAGTAGCAGGTTGAACAACTCGCTTTGCTCGTTCGCAGCCGATCATACCGGCAACCAAGCCAACAATAGCAAAGACAAATATAAATGTAAAAGTTTTAAGCTTCATCTTGGATCTCTCTTCATTAGGGTTAACGGCGAACGAGTTCTCACCGAAGTGAGAACTCATTCACTTTTCAAATAAAACTGCCTTTGAAACGTTCGTGATTATTCAGTTGCACCACCCTCATGCGTCGCCTCAATTATGTCAGGCTGCGGCATTCCATTAAGCATTTGTCGCACACCAACACTTTTGACCGGATTACGGTTCTCATCAAAACGAGAGATCGTCGTCGCGCCTTCGTAATTTGTGATGTTAGCGATCGCATCTCGAATCGCACCTGAATCATCGGTTGAACCCACTGTCTCGATCGCCATTTTCAAGATTCTCATGGCATCATAACCCGTTGCAGCAATACCATCAACAGCACCATATTCCGCTCCATAAGCAGAAATAAAATCTACAGCATCCGGATCTAAGTTGGTACAATAGTAACCGTCAACAAGTTCATTATCCGCCAGAGTCGTAGACATCAGTGGATCGTCCCAACCATCGCTACCAATAAAGGTCGATTTAATGCCCATGTCTCTTGCTTGTTCCATTATCCGCGGTACTGCTTCTGGAAAACTGGCGAGGAGAAGGATATCGGGCGCTGCGGCTTGGATTGCTGTGAGTTGTGTCTCAAACATTGTATCACCGCCTTGATAGACCTGTTTCTCAACAATACTACCGCCGAGTTTTTCAAAACTCGCCCCAAATGATTCAACAAAACCCTCAGAATACACATCCTTATCCAGCCAAATCATTGCGGCGGTTTTCTTCTCAAGTTGATTTACAACGACTTTTGCCAGAAGTTCTGCCTGCAATACATTGGAGCCTGCGATGAGAAACATAAAATCGTTTGGGTCAGTCGCGTCTGCTGTCACCTCTGCCCTTGTCGCGCCCAAAAGTACCGGGATATTGATAACAGGTCCAACTTTCACAGCATGACTCGAAAACAGGGGTCCCAATATAGCAACAACACCTTCCGATTCAGCCAATTCTGTGGCATCCTGAGCGACAGTCGCTGTGACTTCCTCTTTATAAACGAATTCCACCTGCATACCAAGGACACCACCTGCCGCGTTGATTTCAGCTTGGGCAAGTTCAGCCCCTTTGCCAAAACTGGTATAATTTGGATACGGGTGAATCAAACCCACTTTAAGTGTGGGCATAGTCGTTTCATCAGACGGAGTGACCATTTCATCAGTCATCCCCATATCGCGCATCCGTTCACACCCAGACAACAACGCGACCGAGAGTGAAAAGAATACGCAGAGCATTAACCTAAAAATTTTCACGTTCATAAAATTCTCCTTTAATGGATTACTACAGTTTGGACAATTTCGATTAGGTTCATGCCCATTTTCAAAGCATCTCTGATTTTTCTGAGAGTTCCTTACATAAAACGGAACTCATAAAAAAATAAACTTGACAGCACTAAGGGGCAGTCCCGTAGGGACGATATGTCTATAGAAATGGGATACCTACCAAGTCCTAAGCCCCGTAGGGGCGATATGTGTACCGTCTTAAAACTGTCCAAACTATAGTAATGGATTATAGCAACATCAAAAAATAATAAGACCCACCTTGATAAACGGGCGAGGGACCTCACCACGGACCGCTTTCTGTTGAAGGAAAGTGTCTACTTAATTGTAGAATAGGCTGTTAGCCTGTTCAATCTTCTGTAGAATAGTAGTTCTTCAATGTTGAATTTACGGGTGAATCAGGTTCGTAGTAGGGCAATTCTGCGGCGTACACGCCCAAATGCGAAGTGCATTATTGCCCGTTATTGACTTGTGGACGTGCGATAAATCGCACTACTACGAACCGGGTTTATCTCTCATTTCAAGAGTGACAGACGATTAGTCATTTGATACTATTTTCTTATCAACATCTTCCGTGTTTCCGAGAATTCCCCCGCTGTCAACGTATAGAAGTAGAGACCGCTGGCAACCGGTTCATTATGTTCGTTTCTGCCATTCCAATATGCAGCACGGCTTTTGCTTTGATACATACCCCCTGGTTGCTGTCCAAGGGCTAAAGTCCGAACAAGCTTACCATCTACCGCATAGATCGTCAAGGTAACGTCTGCAGCAGATGCTAACTGATAAGGTATCCAAGTTTCAGGGTTGAACGGATTCGGATAGTTCGCAAGCAGTGCGTTTTTGTCGGGTAAGGTAACTTGGACGGTGGGTGCTGCTGGTATCTCAGTGACTTCAAATCGCGTGATTTCAGTAAAATCATGGTAAATGTTATTCCTCGCTTTATCCGTAACCGATATTGCGATAACCCCCCAAATACCGGGGGAACTACCTTCCGGCAAGTGGATAGAACTCGTATATTTTCGATAAACATTGGGGGCATCTTGAAAATAGATTTCACTTGTATGGTTATAAGTGTATGGTCCCCAAATATCATATCTTCGTTCACCCCCCAACGGGTCTCTGATAGCGATATGCCCCCTTTCAAACCCACTGATATCGTCTTTCACATAATACGCGACTGTGACGAGCGTCTCGCCATTCGGATTTGCTGGATTTACGGGTTCGGCATCAACAGTGATCCTGTTAACATCGAGGGTAGGCGGTGTCGTATCCGGGGTCTTCGTTTCTATTGTTACCTTTTGTATCTGTTCATCGATATTAGGTAACCAAGCGCTCTCGTTATTTATTTCATCCTTAAAGGAGAGGTGTTTTAATTCATACACCCCACCGGGCATATAATGTGGGATGTAAAAAGTTGATCTCAATGTCCAAATATCCCCCTCGTGCCTGACACGACGCGCACGCACCGACTTTCCACCCCAAGAGTCGGACTGTAGGTAGGAGTAGCCCCCTGGTCTAAAGTCCTCTTTTTCTTCTGGTTCTATATAAGTATATCCGCTGAGGGTCCTATCCTCTTTGACTTGCCAGGTTGCAGTTACGGCGTAGAAATGCTCGTTTCTTTCGGTGTATGCGTCTGAGACTGACAACTTTGCGGAATTCGGTACATATTCGGGTGGATATAAGTCTTCGTCTATGTTATTGATGTAAATTTGCAAGCCGAAGCCACCCGAATTATATCTGGTGAGTCTATTGACATCGTATGATGCCACCTGTGTTATTGTGTAATGCCCTTTGTCACTTACCCCCATTTTTTTCTGAAGGTTTGTGGTGAAAGGTTTTTAGT
>VYCT01000067.1 GCA_009843785.1 Candidatus Poribacteria bacterium
TAAGAGTTTTTTTATGATTAAAAAAAAGGGGTGCCGAATATTACCCCTGTCTGATGAGTAACCTAATAGGAGGGTTATAGTAATGTATCAAAGTGTTTTGTGTTTAACAACGGCACCGTCTCAAACTTGGGCGGTTGGCAAGAGTGTATGGAATAGCGGTAGTAGAAGCAATGATAGAGATTGCGCTTTAGGAGAGCGCACTTCAAGGAAGGCACGGGCATCTAAAACTGCCGACGTGCACCGTTGTTGGACTACGACTCGATTATGGAGAAGGCACAGGCCAAGGAGCGAACAAGCAGGCATCCTCCACTACCTTGGAAGGGAAGGAGGGTCACGCGCCTTCGCTTGAGACGCTCCTCATTTGAGGAGACAAGCATGATACACACTGACGAACAGTTGATGCTCTCTGTAAAGGATGGAAACAGAGACGCATTCCGAATTTTAACCGATCGACATTATACAAACACTTTAAACTTTATCTATCGGTTTGTCAAAAACCGAACGCTTGCGGAAGACCTTTGTCAGGAAACATTCTTACGGTTATGGCGCTGCGTTCCATCGTACCGCCCTATTGCCAAATTTAGAACATTCCTTTATCACATCGCCAAGAATGTCTGTTTGAAACAGTTGGCGAAAGAGCAGAGGACCCCTCAGGTTGAATCATTGGATACGCAGTATGGAGACGATAATGAATACTCTCACCCAATTGCTGTTGCTATAGCGGATACACGTTATTCCCCGGAGGGACTGATCATCGCCAAAGAGACTTACGAAGCGATTCAGGCTGCAATCGCTAAGTTATCGAAGGAGCATCAAGTGGTGTTCCGCTTGACAGAAGTTCAAGGGTTGTCGTATCAGGAGGTCGCGACGATCCTCGAATGTCCGATTGGTACCGTTGCCTCGCGAAAAAACGCCGCGATTCAACAACTCCGGAAATTTTTAGCACCCTATAGAGCGAATTTATAATATTGAAGTCTTTAGACTTCGGATAACAATAAGCCGTTTAGCACTCTGGCGTACAACCCCGCGTCAGAGTGCTTTTTTAGTGGATTTTCACAACGAAATCGGATATGCTATTCTTAGTCAACTGGCAACTGTAAACCTCTAAATTCAATAGACAATCAGAACAGGTTAGTGTATGATGTGAATTAAGTTAAAAGAAGAAGTGGTACCCCTGCTTGGCAAATTGTAGGCGAACGCGAATGGGAAGGATAGAAGACGATGCAAAACGCACGGTCCGAAATCAAAGCACTCACCTTTGATGTTTTCGGCACAGTGGTAGATTGGTACAGTTCGATTGTTGCCGAAGGCGAAAAATTCGGGGACACCCACGGCATTGATATCGATTGGGCACAGTTCGCTTTGAAATGGCGTGCCGGATATGGACCCGCAATGGACAAAGTTCGACGCGGCGAATTACCGTGGCAGAACATTGACGCACTGCATCGGCTTATCTTGGACAGTCTTCTTACCGAATTCAAAATCGTCGGTTTGAGCGAAGCCGATAAAGGTCACCTAAATCAGGTCTGGCATCGGCTCAAGCCGTGGCCCGATGCTATCAGTGGGTTAGAACGTCTGCGTAAGCGGTATATCGTCGCTACACTCTCTAACGGCAACGTCGCGTTGTTGACGAACATGGCAAAATTCGCCGGCCTGCCCTGGGATTGTATTTTGTCCGCTGAATTAACAGGTCATTACAAACCGGATCCCGAGGTTTACCAGACCGCTGCCGTGCTGCTCGGTCTGTCACCGAGTGAAGTTATGATGGTCGCCGCGCACCCCGGTGATCTCCGAGCCGCGCAAGTTGTCGGCTTTCAAACAGCGTTGGTCCCGCGCCCTCTGGAGTACGGACCAGGCAGAGCTCAAGAGGTAAAAGCGCATCCGTTAGACCTTGTTGCCAGTGATTTTAATAAGTTGGCGGACCTTTTAGGGATAGCATAGGACGTAAGGAGGAACGAAAATGGATTTACAAGAAGTTTCCGAAGTCGCGCCAGAAGTACACCCGCCTGAACACACCACGATGACAGTTGAGGAATTTCTTGCACGCGATATAGAAGGGTATGAGTACGCTAAAGGAGAATTAGTACCGATGTCGTCTCCGTCATTAGGACATGGGAAGATTAGTGCAAGAATTACTCACTATTTATTTACATACGTAAGTGAAAATCAGTTAGGAGATGTGTATGTAGAAGCAGGATTCAAAGTCGGAGAACGCGGCATGAAACCAGATATCGCATTTATTTCAACCGATCACCTGCCTGAAGATGAAAGTAAAGGGGCTCCAATTCCACCAGATTTTGCTGTTGAAGTCATCTCACCAACGGATGTTCAGTGGCGTGTCACTGAAAAGGTACAAGCTTATCTGGAGGCAGGGACCCAAATGGTATGGGTTGTTGAATCTGTCATGGAAACAGTAACAGTGTATCGTTCCGAAACAGACATTAAGGTGTTTACGAGCACCGACACACTTACCGGTGAGGATGTCGTGCCAGGGTTTTCCTGTCCGGTCGCACAACTTTTTAAATAGGTCCCTCACTTAAACACAAATTGGAGAAATACATTATGGATAAAATCCGAATCGCTTTTATCGGTTGTGGTGGTATGTCGTCGCAATTGCAACAGTGCATACCGATGATACCTGAATTTGAATTCGTTGCCACCTGCGATCTTGTCGAAGAGAAAGCAGCATCAAACGCTCGCAGGTTCGGCGCGCTCCGTCACTATACTGATTACAACGAGATGTTCAAAAATGAAGATCTCTACGCAGTCGCTGTTGTCGGTAGACCGGAAGATAAACTTCATCGGGATATCGGTATTGCGTGCCTCCAACAAGGCTATCATATCTATACCGAAAAACCGCCTGCAACTACGGCTGAAGGGGCGAAGATGCTCGTTAATGCCTCTATTGAGACCGGTAAAACGGGAATGGTCGGCACAATGTGGCGACATGCCCCCGCGCATCAGATTGCCAAACAGTTAATGGACGAAGATGAATTCGGTGCAACCTGTCAATACCATACCCGATACCTCGCACCGGGGCCCCGGCTTCAGGAGGCGGGATCGCCTTTTGCATGGCCCTTCATGCTCGATCAGGTGATCCATCCGACGGATTGCATGCGTTTCTTTATGGGACAGGTCAGCGAAGTCTTCGCAACAGGCACGGTTGATGCCGCATCGAGTACCGTCTCAATGTCCGTGAACTTGCGTTACGAGAACGGCGGTATCGGCACGATGACACTCGGCACCGGTCCGGTTTTAGAAGCCATGGTTTTTGTCAAAGGCACCGGCAATCAAGCGATTCAGGTACTCGAAACACGTAGATTGCGCCGTTATCGTAATCCGACATGGCTCGGCTTCGGTGGTGGTTATGCAGATACACCTACTGAAGAATGGGACCTCAACACCGCATATCACGGCATCGGCAGACCCGGCTATCTCGAAGAGATGCAGCATTGGGCAAGATCGCTGCAAGCCGGGACGCAGCCACACGCCAGTCTCGAAGATTCTTACCAGAACATGCGCGTCTTGGAAGCGATTAGCCACAGCGTCGAAACTGGGGAAGTCGTTCAAATTCCGGCATGACCTGTAGGACGGATAGAAAGATTAATTTTTCGTAACCTTGGTTCTTGAGCAAGGTCTTTATATTCGAGGTAAAAAGTGAGACAAGTGGTTATTTATCCGGGTGAAGATGGTTATTGGGTTGCTGAATGCCCCAGTTTACCCGGTTGTATCAGCCAAGCTGAAACAAAGCAAGAAGCTGTCAGCAATATCAGAGAAGCAATTGAGGGATATATTATTGCACTTAAAGAAGACGGGCTGCCGGTGCCTGAAGAACATTTTGAGGCGTTGTTGTTAAAGGAACTACTATGAACTGGGCACCTCGCGTAAAACCTATCAAAATCCGCCGACTTTACCGATATGCTCGGCTCGGCATTTATGATGATTTATTGTTACACGATGTCGGTTGGGAACTTTATGAGCGTTGCACGGACATCGCCACAGTCGCTGACGTTTATCGTGAGGGACGTGTACCTTGTCCAAAATGCAGAACGAAGATTACGCGTCGGATTGACCCACTCTTTAGTTCCGGCGAAGGTGGAACGCACGAAAATTGGTTTCATTGTTCGCATTGCGCCAAGCGACTCCTCTGGCGTGACTGCCGACAATCACTTCGTAACACCCCGCGATGTTTTGATTGTCGCAGTGTCCTGCAAAAAGCGGACGACTTGGCGTGTGTTTGCGGCAAAACTTGGTCCCCTGCAGCTTACAAGCAATCGATAAGAACCCGCGTCCGTTTGCCCTGTCCGCACTGCCTTAACCTTGTCCGCAGACCAGATCCACCCTCAATGGAACGCACTGTCAGAATGCGGAAATCCAGTCCTGCGTTGCAATGTCCGAAGTGTCAAGCAGTTGCGCTTCATCAGCACGGCAATATCGAGTGTACAGCCTGCGGCTACAAACGCCGGTGGCGGGATTACCGCAAGAGCCTAAAAAAGAAGGATGAGAAACTCGAGTGTCCGAACTGTAAGTATACTTTTAGATGGCAGGCATGGCGTAAAAGTGCCCGCCCACTGAGAACTGGTAACCCAAGACCCGCACGTGAATTCGTTAAAAAATGGATCAGGTGCCGCACACCACGGCAGCGTATGATACAGATTGATACGCTACTTCAAACCTTACACGGTAGAGGCCCCTTGGCACCACTGTTTATTGATAGTGGTGAGCATAACATCCGCCAAATGCTCGACGATTTGGCGTCATGATTTGAACGAATTCTAATTGTAGTAAAGCTTTTAATTAATTATACACTTTTATAATTTCATCAATAGATTTTTCA
>VYCT01000201.1 GCA_009843785.1 Candidatus Poribacteria bacterium
GGTTTAACGCACTTTTTAACAACTTTTTGCAAGTCCAAAACGACTAATTCCGTTTTTAATTATTAAGTTCCTGGGCATCGTTCCACGCCCCTTCCGAGTAACGGGTGGGGATCCCGGTTTTCGGTAAATCGCGACTGTTTGAGAAAACTACATTTCTCCCCACCTATCCATGTCTTTCGCCATGAGGGCGCGTACCTTCTCGGCAAGGTCTGTTAACGCCTCTCTTGGGGTCTGCTTTTCTGTAACAGCCGCGAAGATCGCATCGTTGAGCAGGTCTGCCCCTTCTGACCAGTAAGGGTTCTGATACCGTGGCGGTAAATCGGGAGCGAGTTGGATAAAAAGTTCTCCAAGTGGTTGCCCACCCAAGTAAACATCAGGTTCTTTAAAGATAGGGGCATCCCATGCGGCTTTGAGTGGTGGAATAATCCGCGTCGTCTCATATCGGTTCACGAGCCCGGGTCTATCAAAATAGGTAAACTTGAGGAGTTCCCATGCGCGCTCAGGATTCTTACACTGCTTTGTAATCCCAACCATTGTGCCTCCACGTGTCGTCGTCCGTCTGCCCTCAGGGTGCCACGCTGGCATACCGACGGCTTTCCATTTGCCCGACATCTGCGGTACCTGACTTTTGAGGATCCCTACATACCAATCGGGTGCAAGAATAGAGAGAATCTTGCCATCCTGCATTGCGGCGAAGTTGCTTGGGTCGCCGTGCCATGTACCGTATACCGGTGTTGCGATTTTATGTTCGTTGAACAACGCCGTGAAAAACTCTAAAGTCTCAATTGCGAGTTCACTGTCAATAATAACTTTGCCTTCCTCATCAAAAAAGCCGCCGCCCTGTTGGAGCAGCAGGCTAAAATAGTCGCTTTCCGTGCGTCGATCTAACACAATGGCGTACTGGTCGATTTTACCGTCGCCATCAAGGTCCCGCGTCGCTTTTTTCCCAGCAGCGATAAAGTCATCCCATGTTTCGACTTCGGTCATCTCAACGCCTGCTGCTTTAAAGAGGTCGTCGCGATAAAGCAGGACGACGGGATGTAAATCGTGGGGGATGCCGTAAATCCGCCCTCGATAGGACCAGGGTGTGAATCGACTGACGACCAACTTGTCCATCCACCCTTCGCTCTCTAAACGCGGACGCAGATCGACAAATCCGACTTCGTCAATCGCGCCTTTGAGAAATCGCCCGATGGATGTAATCTCCACCTCAACAAGGTCTGGTGCGCCGAAATTGGAAAGCATGGCAGCGAGGAGTTTATCGTGCATCGTGCCACCGAAATTGATGAGCCGGACGTTGACTCCCGGATTTTGTGCCTCAAAAATGGGGACGCGCGGCTGGTATTCTTCGTAGTGCGTGTTTGCGAAAATCCAAAACTCCAGGTCTTCACCCTGTTCCTCGGAACGTCCGAAGATGAAAAGTGTAGAGATAAGAAAAAGCACCAGCATCACCATCGGTCCCTTACCGAGCGGGAAGCTTTCAACATCAATAGGAAGACGAAACATAAAAACTCCAAATACAAAAATTGACTTGACTTTTACACTTGTAACGATTAAAATTTATCAGAATCCACGTTTTTTATCAATCAACTTTTTAGGGCAACGCAGAAATCGCAAGGAATCGCGAGCACAGCTCGCTCCTACAGGAAAAGAAAAGGAAAAAGGAGGAAAACCTAACATGCCCACATATGACTATAAGTGTCTCGCGTGTGATGTTCGATTCGAGAAGTTTCAAGGCATCACGGCACCCGCCCTTGAGGAATGTCCGGAGTGCGGAGGGAAAGTAAAACGACTCATCGGAGCAGGTGCGGCTCTGATTTTCAAAGGATCAGGCTTTTACACGACCGACTACCGAAGTGAAGGCTACAAAGAATCAGCGAAAAAAGATAAAGACGAGTCGTCGGATAAAAGCTCGTCATCAGACAAAAGCGAGAAAAAAGAGAAGAAAACCACCGATACAAGCAGCGAATCAAAGAGCAAGTCTACCGATTCGGACTAAACAGAAACAGTCATGGGCCCTCGGTCCCGTTCCGCTTACAGGGAGACACTTTGCACAACCACAGCCACGAGCCTCATCACCCCCACGGCGAAGCGCAGGGGCATAGCCATCAGACACATCTACAGAAGAAATTCAAGTTTGCTGTGCTGATCACATTTTGCGTCTTCCTTGGCGAACTCATCGGCGGCATCTGGTCGAATAGCCTTGCGCTGCTAAGTGATGCAGTGCATGTGTTCTCAGATGCTGCCTCGCTCCTCATCAGTTGGTTGGCGATCTATCTTTCGACCCGTCCTGCCACCTCTTCTCGAACTTATGGGTATCATCGCGCCGAAGTTTTCGCCGCTTTTGTGAATGGCGTATCGCTTATTGTGATCTCCGGTTGGATTTTCTACCAAGCATACCATAGATACATGTCACCGACAGAGATAAAAGTCACCGGTATGTTTATTGTAGCGTGTCTCGGCTTCGTGGGAAATCTGCTTATCCTATGGAAACTGCACGGCGAGAGCCACGGTAACCTCAACGTCCGCAGCGCGGTGCTCCATGTGATAGGGGATACCCTCTCTTCCGTCGCTGTCGTCGTGGGCGGTGCGATTATTTTTTGGACGGGGTGGTATCCGATCGATGCGCTCCTGAGTTTCCTTATTGGTGGGATTATTCTCTTCGGTGCCGTAAATGTGACAAAAGAGGCGGTGCATATTCTGCTTGAAAATTCACCGCGGAACGCCGACGCGGACACTGTCGCCACACATCTCCGCAGCTTAGAACCGGTCAAAGATGTCCATGACCTACACATCTGGTCGCTGTGTTCCAACTATTGTGCGCTGAGTGCACATGTTGTGGTTGATGAAAACACTACCTTAGCACCCGATCGAATCCTTGAACAGATCAAGGGTGAATTGCAAGCACATTTCGGCATCAGCCACACCACGCTACAATTAGAACAAGTCGCATGCGAACAAGCGGGAAATCTCTTGTGTAATGCCCAACATTCGTAGCGTATATCTACAGTGTCAGGGTCTCAAACCGTCCCATATCTTAACTGTGCTCTGCTTTTAAGCGATGTGCTTTCCGAATTAGATCGGGATCTTTCGCAAACCTTTGCGTCGCTTGAACCAGTCCGCCCACGTGCGAAACCATATCCTTCTCCACCTGTACGATACGATCAATGAGGTAAGGCTGATCGCTTTGTTCAATTGCTTTTCGCATGATAGAGAGTAGGTGCATATAGATCGTATCGGCTTCACTTCCTTCAATCGCAATCGCAATCTCAAAGGCTTCATCAAGCGTAATTTCGCCGCTATCGACCTTCTGCTCGTGCACATCCAGTGCGTCCGTAATTTGCTGGACGGGGACATCCGATAATGCCGGTACGGCCGAATCAATCCCAAAGGCATCGACGCATAAAGAACGACCAAAATCAACAAGGATATAGTGCTGCCACTCTTCCGTGCTCATCTGCTCCCAAAATCGTGCGATCCGTTCGTCAACGCTTCCCAAACGCAATGAGAGCGCAGCATAAAGTTTTGCTTGTCGCAGTTCAATGTCTTGACAAAGATTAAAAAGTTCTCCTAATGTCAAATGTTTCTTCCTTCCCAAAGTAGTAGACACGCTCCGCCGTGCCGTAACTAAAGTAGCGAATACACGCTGCTGGGTTCTCCGCAAACTGCTCTAAATATGAAGAGGCAACGTAATAGCTGTCCCTGACTGCATGCTCCGCGTGACCGCCTCCGTAAATTCCATGTACTTCACACCGGTGTCAAAATCCGTATGCGTAATCACCTCGTTACCACGGATAGCGTTCACAAATTCTTCCTCGACGCGCCATCCACCCGCCTCTGTATCCGGTATATCAATCTCGGTCAGTTCTGCGTCGTCTTTTTGTCCGCCGTAGAGTTTATTCCCTGAAAAGCGTAAAGTTCCGTTGCTTCCGAAAAGATAAACCTCCGGTGCACCTGCCAATCCTGCCACAGTGGAGACCTGTATATGCAGCTGCGCGCCACATGCGAGGTCGCCAACGACATCAATATGTTCTGGTATCCGCACGGAACGCATCACACCGTCAGCATCTGAACGCATTTTGACGAAGGTCTTACCCATCGCCATAATCCGCGTTGCTTCTCCGACCCACCGCATCAACGCTTCATACCAGATCCCCATACTCATGATGTTGAGTCCACTGAGATCGAAATCTTGCCGCCACTGGAGCGGTGATTCGCTGTCCAGAAATGCTCCGCCTGCGCGTGCTTCAATAGCAAGGACATCCCCGATATAGCCTTCCGCGATGAGCCGTTTTATGGTGTTGTCTACCCGGAGTGTCATGGGCGAAGGGACAATCTGTGCGATGAGATGTGTTTTTTGAAGCGATGCTATGCGCATGATATGTGCTTCTTTGGCGTTCATTGCCATCCGTGCCTCACACATTACGTGCTTATCTGCCCGAAGTGTTGCTACGGTTGCCTGGCAGTGCATATAGGGCCATGTTCCGATGACAATTGCATTCGTATCAGGATCGCCGATTGCCTCTTGCCAATTGTCATAGGTTTTCGGGATACCGAACTCGTCAGCCACCCGTTGTGAGGATTCCTGACTCCGATTGCAGACCCCGATAATCTCAACGCCTTCGATCGCTTGCAGTCCCGGAATATGCTTTGATCTCGTGTTCCCACCTGCACCGATAATACCGACTTTAACTGTTTGTTGTGCCACTGAATTTGCTCCTTCCATTTTTTGTGTCGCACTACTTATCTTAGCAGAAATCAGAGAAAATGTCAAGAGATTTCAGTTTTGTCACTTACCCCCATTTTTTTCTGAAGGTTTGTGGTGAAAGGTTTTTA
>VYCT01000045.1 GCA_009843785.1 Candidatus Poribacteria bacterium
ACCTAACAATATCAACGACAGACTACCCTCAAAAAAAAATGGGGGTAAGTGACTGAAATTGTTCATCACGCTCGGCATCAAGATTTCACGCATATCGAACATCAAGACCCGTTCATAAGCGACCAGCGTCCAACTCGGTGCGTTCACACGCGCACTCCCGAACAGCGTAATCAGATATTCACCCGGTAGAAAAGAGTAGAGGATAAACATCAAGCCGCCGTTGGTCACCATCCATGTGCCGACTGTTGTGATAGCGAGGAAGATACCGAGGATAAAGAGTGCTACCCATACGCTCATCCCCGCCAGACTACATATTAGCGTGAGCAGTAAAATACCGCCAATCATGCCGCCGACTGCCCAGACGTAAGGTAAGGGTTCGTTTGTATCGTTGCTTACTTGTTTCCCAAAGAGGGTAGCGAACGCGCGTCCGAAATGACGTTTACCGATAAACAGAATAAACCCGATAAAGACTAACAGCGCACCCATCTGTTGGTTTTGATGGAAGTCCCACTGGTTCACTTTAGAACCTGTCGCATAGATAAGCACCGTCTCCATTTTGCCGAGCAGAAAAAAGAACCAGAAACTAAACGAGATTTCGAGCGTGAGCAGATAGACGATAGCGACGACTGAAGGGTAAATAAACAGGTTCACGGAGGGCCACCAGTTCAAAGCTGATAGCGGTTTTTCAGTGAAGAATGTGGAAATCGGAAAATAGACAGGCGGACTCGGAATCGCTGGAAAGTAGAGGTTTAATCCTTTTAACCCGTGCAATATGACAGGGATCGCGAAACCACACCACATCAAGGGTGATTTGAAGAACCTGTTTAAAAGGGCACCCCTTGATGGCGATTGGAACATTTCCATCGGCAATTGAACGAGTGGAAAGGTGAAGCGTTCATGTTCTACCCACTGTTTTCGGAGGATAACCGTCCAGCAGATGGTGACGAAATAGAAGATCAGGACAAAGGCACTCCATCCCACAATCGGTTTTACCCATGCCTTCCAGGGGATTGCGTCGCCCTCTGGTAATTGTTCATAGAAATAGAAAACAGCTTTTGGGTCTTTTACGACCATCCAATCTGGAAGATGCTGATGGAAAAGCGTTATCCACTCGTTTTCGGGGGTTGCGAAGTAGAACGGACTCACAGCGAGTGGGACGAGGTAGCGCATCAGTCCTGACGATGGAATACCCGATGCGACCAGCATCATCCCCCAGATGATAAGGAGTTCACTGCCTTGCAATGCGGTGCCGGGTTTCAGTTTCTTGAGCAGTGTGTTGACACCGAGTACGAAGACCAGCATAACGAAGACGACGGCGATCGGCAAATGGTTCCCCGCGAGATAGGTGCCGCCGACGTGAAAATCGTTATACGGGGTGGCGAGACATTGACATATCACCGCTACCATCCCGATGCCGACACTCCGCGCTGTGATACTGTTATAAGTAGAAGGGGACGTTTGCGGAAAATTCTGCGAAGGAACAGGAGAAGTCATAGAGAATGTATTAGTCGATTAAATAGCCGGCAGAATCGGTACGTAAGTCAAATACGGTTTTCACTGTGGCGGTTTTCCCGGTATTCAAAGCCGTCTGGATGGCACGCCTATAATCTCGCAGTGGAAAGCGTCTGATCACCAAGGGACGCAATTGTGAACCCATTTCTTGGAGAAACGCCATACCGAGTGCAAAGGTATGGTGCTGTTCGCCATTGTGCGTTTCAATCCCATAGGTATACGCACCTGTGACTTTCAACTGTTTATACCAAACTGAAACCCAGTCGATGTTTTTCGGGATCCCCGGCATACCGAGCAAAATGACTTCGCCGTTGGCATGTGTGAAACGAAGCGCGTCGTCTATTGTGACACTGGAGCCGATGCAATCAAAGGTTATATCTACACCCCCGATTAATACCTGTTGTCCCAACTCTGGTTGATATGATTCTGAGCCTGTGAGTTCACAGAACGCTGTATACCGACTGCTATTCGGCAATATTATCTCATTCGCACCGAGGTCAAGTGCCAATTGCTGTTGGTGCGGATACTTGGCGAAGATAAGGATCCGATTTTGATAACCGAGCACCCGAAGTGCCGCGACGGTAAGGAGTCCGATCGTGCCACCGCCGATGACACAAATGTTGTCTGCTGTAGTGTAGGCTGACTTCAAAACGCCGTGTATCGCGCAGGCGAAAGGTTCAAGTAGCACCGCAATTTCGTCTGAAATGTCATCCGGGACGAGATGGAGTTGTGATTGGTGCGCGACGACGTACCGACTCCAGCCACCGCCTGTATCGCGACAATAGCCGGTCTGAACGCCTTCGGAGATGTCGCCTTTTGTGATATTTTCGCAATTAGCGAAGTGTAAGTTTTGGCATTGATAGCACGGGGGCGAAATCCCTCGCACCGGACATGAAAGGACGGGTTCAATCACCACTCTTGCACCAATGGAGAAACCCTCCACCGCATCACCGATCTCCGCGATTTCACCGACAATCTCATGTCCTAACACAAAAGGTGTTGAGGTGAACGGCGAGAAATACGGACTCCCTTTTGCCGTGATCGTCGCTAAATCGGAACCACAAATCCCGCTGAGCCGAGTTTTGACCTTGACCCATTCCTGAGTTGGCAGCTCTGGCTCCGGGATATCAACGAGATGCAAACACGAAAACGGCGACGTGTAGAGACCCCGCCACCGTTTGCCAAGGTAACGCATCGCAAGATAATGTGGGATGCTTTTGTGATATTGAATGGCTTCCACTATGATAGTTCTCTGTTGTCAGTTGTCAGTTGCCGGTAACTACTTCATTACCGTTGTCAAATTTGACGCGTTTGTAGACTTGCTGTAAAGGTAGTTCACACTGGTTAGATAGCAGTGGCACGACATCCGCAAGTGTCCGAAATTCTGTCGGTACCCATTTGGGTTCATCGCGACGATACCGCAGCACCTGCACTTTATCTTCTGAAATTAGAATGTATTCTTGTAAAGAATCTATTTGGCGACAGTGTGTGAATTTTTCGTCTCTGTCATACATTTCAGTGGAAGCGGAAAGCACCTCTACAATAACCGTTGGGTTCAGGAGTGTGTCAAAGACGTTATCCTCGGCGCGTGGTTCACCACATACAACGACAATATCTGGGTAAAAGTAGGATTCTGTCTCAGCAACTTTCACGCGTAGATCACCGGTCGAAGCGACTTGGCATTCCGTATCCATCAGTTGGTTGTTGAGGTGAATTGCCGTGTCGAACGTGATGAAATTATGTGCGAAACTGGCACCTGCCATCGCGAGAGGCTCTCCGTTCACATATTCGTTTTTTCTGATCGCCTTACGTTCCAATTCAAGGTACGCTTCGGGCGTTAGGTAAGTCGGTGCTGCGATAGGTGCCATCTGAATGCCTCCTTCTCCGGCGTTTCGTCTAATTGCTTACGTTCAATTATAACGAAAACACTTTCGCGTATCAAGTAAAATATTGTGCCAATGACACAGAAATGCAATCCCATCTTGATTGCGTTGCAGCTTGACTTTGACTTTCTTCGGGTGTCCGCGGTCATAACTTCAGAATTTATAGTAAAATTAAAAAATAAGTTTACACTTGTAGCATAGGCTGTTAGCCTGTGGCACTAGGACACATAACTTCACAGCTCACACGACGATACGAGTGTATCAGTAATTAAGGAATCTATTATAAAAGACAACCAGCACTGCACGAAAAACAATAGGAACTGTTCCACCAGTGCCGAATTTTAGACAAAAACCTTCTATATCGCAAGGCACTCTTTAGTCCCGTAGGGACGGTATCTTTATAGAAATACGTGTCAACCAAAAACCAAGCCCCGTAGGGGCGGCATCTGTATGATAGCAAAGTTACTATAGATGTCACCCCTACGGGGTTCAAGACCTTCTGGCAATATGTGTCTACAGAGATGCTGAAGAAACACCCAAATAAATAAACCTTACGGGACTCAACAAACATTTCTGTTATCTCTTACAATTGACCTTCAGGTGTCGGTGGTTGTGGCTCCGGAATATCAACAAGACGTGCACAGGAGGCGAGAAAGGTGTAGAGATTTCACCACCGTTTTCCAAGGTAACGCATCGCGAGATAACGTGAAGTGCTTTTGGTGTATTGGATGGCTTCCACTGTGCTGTCTTGCCTTTAGTCGGATGAATCCTCGTTTTCGCGATTTACAGGTTTGCCCATTACTTTCTCAATCTTTTTTAGTAGGAATTCTTTGCGTTTTTCAAAGAATTCTTCAGAATCATCATCCTGAAATTCCTCAACAGGAATAAGGTGTGAATTGAGTTTATCTTCTGGAGTATCGGCTCGGGGCTCCTCTTGAAACAAAGGGAGTTGCATACTCCATGTGTTTATTTTATCCAAATACTTTGAAGGGGCTTCTCCACCTATCATACGATTTGTACGTGCTAAAAGCGGTGTTTTATTGATAATACTATTGAATTGGCTTGATCTGAATTTGTTTTGAGGGATCTCATGTTTTTCACAACACCAGGCCTTGGGAAATATGTGATGGATTTCGATTTTCTCGTTGTTGAGTATATGCGATCTGATAGTGGAACCAGTATTGAAATCATAAGCATCTATAAGCAATGCGTATAATCCTTTATACGCAGCACTGTGGTGGTCTCGAAGGTCAAGGATCCGATTAACGTGAAAATTGGCATCACGAATTGTTCTTGGTTCGTTGGTCCCCTCATCTCTTACCCAATTGACTACCTCAGATAAATCGTTAACAAATCGACTTTCAGTGGAACTACCGTACTGATATTTATCAGAGTTATCAAGAAGTCAATAGTAATCAGAAGATCACAGGTA
>VYCT01000247.1 GCA_009843785.1 Candidatus Poribacteria bacterium
ACCTAACAATATCAACGACAGACTACCCTCAAAAAAAAATGGGGGTAAGTGACCCTCCGGATTATCTTCCATATAGGCGAGGAACTCGTCCGCGTTCCCTACAACAGATGCGATCTTTGCTTCATCCAATTCCGCGATAACGGCATCTTCAATTTTCTTCGTCGATTTCCAATCGCCCCAACCATCGGGGTTAAAACCGTAGTTTTCATCATAATAGAGGAATACTTCAGGTGCTGCCGACGTTGCGACGGCACAGCCGAGAAGGATTCCAATCAGCAGGAAAATTTTGAATTGCAAGCGAAACTTGCGGGCTATACCACAGATGTTATACCTCATGACAAAACCTCCTTTGCTTTGCCTGATTTATCCGTGCCTTAGCAGTGTTCGGTGCGACTTCGCAAGTGCTATCGACAAATGTTACCGCGATTTATAGAAAAGGTTTTACTCACCGCAACCACGGTAAAATTCTGGCAAAGGCACGAGAACGCTCTTTGACAAGAAAAAAATTTCTTTGAGTTGTGTCAGAGAGCTTTTTACATCGCTGGATAGAATGTTTCCTGATTTCATAGAGTTGATACCCTAAATCGGTGACGTAATCTTCAATTTCTGCGAAAATGGCACGATTCGTTTCACCGACATCTTTGAGTTCTGCCATTAAGAGGGGTGCATGCGTCTTTAAGTAGTATTCACCACCTTTCAACACTTCTAACTGATACCCCTCAACATCAATTTTGACAAAATTCGGAGCCGATAGTTCGTAAAAAAGGTTGTCAATCGTGTCGAGCGTCACGCGTTCGGATGCGGCGCGTCCGTCAGCATACTTTAAGGAAGCAGTTCCTTCGGCAAGTGCTGCTTCGGAATAGTGGAGGTGTCGGTGTTCCTGTCTGTTGCCGAGACCTTTGTTAACGACAGTAACGTTTGTGAATTGGTTTAGAGAGACATTTTCATGGAGGTAACCACAGGTGCGCGCCGCGGGTTCAAACGCTATGACTGCGCCGCTGTCCTCAACCAGCGAAGCGAGGAGGCACGTATAGAATCCGATATTCGCTCCGATGTCCCAACAAATATCGCCCGGTTTGATGATCTTCAGGAGTTTGGTAACGATATATCTTTCATCATGTGTGCCGTAAAAATAGAGATATTGATGCTCCGGGTTCACCAAGTTGGCTTTCAGTCGGAATTGATACTTGGTTTCAAACGTAACGATCGGATTTTCGGGTGTAATCCAATCTCTGGTTAGATTCAAGAGTAGTCTTTTTCCATCAGTGATTGGGCACCATCGGAGATACCCCCGGATAAGCCGGTTGAGTTGCGGGTTCATCCCCACGTTTCAAGCCCGAGTAACTTTTTGCCAAGTTCGGTGAGGTATGCGGTTTCGCCGGATTCATGTTCCTTTTCTGCCCGTTCACCGCCAAATCCTGCCATGCGTTCTTTCCAAGCATTGATGCGTCGCTCGCGTGCTTCGGGGTTCGCCTCACCTGTTGGGGTCATGGTAATGTATTGAACGACACGCGGTTTATCGGCAGTATTAATGCCGGCACTGTGTGGCAATGCGCTGTGCCAAATCACAAGGTCTCCTGCTTTCCCGGGGACCGACAGTGTGCCGAGTGCTTCTAAATCCTGATGTCTTGGATCCGCATGGGGTGGTAGGTTTTTTATCCATTCATCAATCTTATTATGGAACCCGGGTACACAGGTGAACGCGCCTTGGTTGGCTGCGGTATCAGTAAGATAGAGAACCCCCTGTACATGGAACCGGACGGGGACCTCCACGGACATGTCCCAGTGGAGTCCTAAGTTTGTGCGTTCAAATTTACTTGGAACATTGGGTGGACTCATGCTGGCGCGATCAAAACTTACCCATAACTTTTCATTGTCCCAAATTTCGGCGAAAGCCTGGTGAATGCGCGGGTATTGGCGAGTTGCCCACAAGGCTGGATGCTGGTAGATTTCTACCATGATGCCCTTACGTGCCGGGTCGGCGTACCAACTCTCAGGATTGTTAGCATCCATTTCAAGGAAGTCCCAAACTGCCTGCGCTGCGTTCTGAATTAATTCAGGGGGTGCTGCGTCGTGGATAACGACATAGCCGTTTTCTTCCCAAAAAGTGCGATCCTCGGAACTTAAAACTGCCATTTTTTCCTCCAGTGACTATGGCTGTCAGCCGTCAGCAGTCGGCTGTCAGCAGAAGACGTTGGGTTTCACTGTGTTTCTGTGTGGATACGCTGGTATTTTAGTGTTGATGTCCTTTCAGGTACTAACCTTGATTTTTTAACGCCGTTCAACCCAACCTACAAAAATCTGAGACTGTCAGTGAATTCCCATTTTCACTATACTCATTTTTTAGCCCAATCGGCGTAAATAGGCAGATAGGAAGATAACGATGAGTCCCAAGATTATCGTAAGGTTCAGCCACGGTGCTGGTCTCTTTTGGTAGACGCCAAACACCGGATATGGAAATGTTAGGGCAATCGCTAACGTAAATATTAGAAAGACGATGAAAAGTTTGATACCTAAGACGAAGATGTAGAGCGAGTAATCTGAAACAACGGGGTCGATAGCGGCATCAGCACGTGCGCCCCGAAAAAAGGTAATAAAATTATACAATCCGGATATGAGGATCGTTAACAAGGCTGTCCAAACAACACCACTGAAACGTCGCAGTGCTGATGAGATCAAGGCTGCGGGATCAGCGGCACGGTTAGCGATTGGCAGAAAAACAGTGCGAAAGAAAAAGAAGCCTCCTATCATTAGAACGACGGATCCGACATGTATCCATTGCATCAAAGCTTCCATTTTTTTTATTATTGGGTTTTCGCGCCGATTTTTCCTTCGTCATTCACAAGTAGTAGGTCAAGGGCAGTCAGTACAACATGTTGACTGCCCTTTTTCATCGGTTATGCGATTATACCACCGGCTTTCCGCCAACAGGAGCGAAGCAGTTACGCGACTGCTTGCAAGCGTCTGGCGATACGAACTGATCGTCGGGGCCGACGACTTGCATGGTGCAGTTGCACCAATAGTGCGAACCGGGGTTGTTTTCAACAAGGTTCTGCAAATTGCCGCCCGGAATGTAAATTGCCTTCGTCCGGAGGTTCTGGCATATCGGACGATTAAAGATCGGAAGAGCTTTTCCGTCTAACATATTGATGCTCCTTTCTTTAGCTTGTGGCCATCATAGCGGCGCGGCTGATGAGGTTCTGTGTTAAGGTTACCTTATAGGCGTTGTCGTTCAAAGGTTGTGCGTCCTTGACAGCATCCGCGCCCGCCTGTTTACTGACCGTGTCATCAACCATCTTGCCGGTAAGTGCGGCTTCCGCTTCTGTAGAGCGCCACGGTGCAGGTGCAACACCGCCGAGGACGACACTGGCAGACTTACAGGTTTTTCCGTCCATCTCAAAGACCGCTGCCACACTTGCTAATGCGAAGTCGGGGGCACCTTTCTCGCGCGCTTTGAGATAGAAGCTTTTGGTATTAGGTTTAGCCGGAGGTACTTGGACTTCAACGACGATTTCATTGGGTTCAAGCACGTTTTCACGGAACGGATTCGCTGCGGGTAAGGTAAAGAACTCCTCAAGCAACATCGTTTTCTCCCCTTCGGGTCCAACGATTTTCAGCGATGCGCCAAGCGCAATAAGTGCGGGTGCGAGGTCCGAAGGATGCACAATGTAAACAGGGTCCCCGCCGAGGATTGCGTGATATTTGCTCAACCCATCAACTGCATAACAGATGTCTCCACCTTTTTTCAGACAATGGGTGCTCTCATCGCGATAATACCAGCAGCGTGGACGTTGACAGAGATTTCCGCCGAGCGTTCCGACGTTCCGAATCTGCGGTGTAGCCACAGACCCCGCGGCTTGCGCCAAAACGGTATAATGCTGCTGGATCGTCGGATGTCTGGCAATGTCTGCAACGGTAGCTAACGCGCCGATTTTTAATCCCGATGCGTCTGCTTCGATAGCATCCATTCCAGGCAACGTTTTGAGGTTAATGAGTGTCTTCGGTGTCTCAACGTACTCCTTAAGCTCAGCGAGCAGATCCGTACCGCCGGCGATAAGCATCACTTCGCCCCATCCACTGTCGCTCAGTAGTGCGGTGACCTGCTCAAGACTGGTGGCGTTGACGTAACTAAATTTTTCCATTGCTTACCTCCTTATGCCTTCTTCTCGGCAAGCGCGGTGAGAATCTTATCGGGTGTGATGGGCAATTCCCGAATCCGTACGCCAATGGCGTTATAAACGGCATTCGCTATAGCACCCGGTGTTGGAATACAGGGCGGTTCACCGACCCCAGTAACCTTTCGATGCGTATCAAAAACGATGGATTTAATCTCAGGAATCTCAAAAGTTCCGGGGACTTTATAATCCTCAAGGTTTGCATTGAGCATTCGACCGGTCTGTGCGTCCATGAAACGTTCTTCAAGGAGTGCTTGTCCCAATCCCATGATGACTCCGCCATTAATTTGGCTCTCTGTTGCCAAGCGGTTAATTGCCAATCCGCAATCTTGAACGGCGACAATTTTGATAACTCTGACTGCGCCCGTTTCGGTATCGACTTCGACTTCAGCGAACTGTGTGCCAGCGACCCCGCCTTGCCGGAGTTCTTCATCCCACTCTCCGCCTTCGCTGATGCTGTCCATACCGAGTTGTCCGGTTGCGAGTTCCCACTTAATTGTCTTCGTTCTATCAGAAACGACATAAATGGTGCGGTTGCCGACGCGTAGGTCTCCGACAGGTGCATTCAGCTGTGGGGCGATACGCTCAAACAATTTCTGTTTTGCTGCCGCTGCGGCGGTTTTGATAACCGGTGCGACAGATGCCGTTGTCTGACTACCACCACTACCGCCGGAGGGCAGTCCTGGTCCACTATCGCCCACCGTTACCCTAATATCGGTCGGCGCGAGTCCGAATTCCTCAGCAACAATAATTGCGATCGCGGTTCGGATACCGGTGCCGATGTCCTGTGTTCCAGTGACCGCTTCGACGGTGCCATCGGAATTGATGGTGACACGCGCTTGCGTGCCGCGTCCGCCGCCGCCGCCCCATTGACCACTCCCGACACCCATCCCGCGTTTTTTCACGGCTTTACCAGCCCCTGGGACGCTGTTCCGTCGGTGCCATCCAATTTCTTGTGCGCCGAGGGTATATTGTGCTTGTCGTACTTCACTGGTATCGTTAATACGACGGAATTCCAATGGATTCATTCCGAGTTTCTCAGCGAGTTCATCCATCAAGGAATCCATAGCAAATGCGCCTTGTGGGTGTCCAGGTGCTCGCATCGCGCGTTGGTTGCCGACGTTGACAGCGACGTTCACCCTTTCAGTCCGTCTGTTTGGTACATGATAGACGTAAGGTGCTTGGAAACCGGCCCCGCTTGAGATTCCGCCTGTGCCGTGCCCTTTCATATCGTAAGCGATGAGCCGTCCGTCGCCCGTTGCACCTGCGCGTACATGCTGTGTCATCGACGGACGGTTTCCAGCAACAAGGTGCTCGGCTTTTCGAGTGAGCATCAACTTGACGGGTCTGCCTGTGATCCGTGCTAATTCAGCGACTCTGCGTCCTTCTACACCGGGTCCGAATTTGCTACCGAAACCGCCCCCCATGTGCTCTGTGATAACTCGGACCTGGTTTGCGGGTAGATTAAAAGAGCCAGCTAAATCGTTACGGACCCCAAAAACACCTTGTGTAGATGCCCAAACGGTTAGATTCTGCTCATCTTCCCACTCAGCAACATTCCCGTGTGTTTCCAAACAGACGTGTGTCTGGACAGGAGCGTGATAGGTAGCCTCGACTTCAACGGCAGCTTGGGCAAATCCGCCTGCAAGGTCGCCTTCTTCCCTGACGTTAGGATTGCTCTGATTCCCCGTCCAATCGTCTCGGATTTGCGGCGCGCCTTCTGCCATCGCATCTGCTTCTGTGACGACATGCGGTAGTTCTTCCAGATCAACACGAATCAGTCGGATTGCGTCTTTAGCGATGTCGTCGGTTTCCGCTGCGACTGCTGCGATTTCCTGCCCTTGGTACCGAATTTTATTTCCAACTTCAACAATCTGTATAACGGCTTTGACACCGGGCAGTGCTTCGGCTTCGCTGAGGTCTACACCTACAACGTTGGCGTGTGCGACTTCAGAACGTAAGATACGTCCATAAAGCATGCCGGGTCGATTGATATCAAAAGTATACTTCGCTTTTCCAGTGACTTTGTCCCTACCTGACAAACGGGGTATCCGTTTGCCGATGAGCCGAGATTCACTTGCTTCTCCCCATGATGCCATGCGTTTTCCTCCTATCTTTTTAACGATTGGGTTTTCGCGTCTTTTTAACGATTGGGTTTTCGCGCCGATTTTTCCGTTTTAACCATCAACTCGTGTCTTTCTTTGTAATCTGTATGAGTCGAGTTGATGGTCAAAAAATCGGGTTTTCGACCAATTTCAACCGAGTTGATGATAATCAGATATTGGCGCGTAAAGTCCAAGTAGAGCAATAGGACTTACATCTTCTTGGATGCAGTCTTGACAGCATCAAAGATGAACGGATAGGTGCCACAGCGACATGTGTTGCCCGACAAACCGACTTTAATTTCTTCAAGCGTCGGTTTTGCGTTTTCACTCAATAGGGCTGCAGATGAGACGACGAAACCGGGCGTGCAGAATCCACACATCAGCGCGTCGTGCTGGATGAATGCTTCTTGGACAGGATGCAGATCATCGCCGTCTGCTAACCCTTCAACAGTTGTTATCTGCTTGTCCTGTGCATCCATTGCGAGCATCATGCAAGCGTAGACAGGGTTCCCGTCTGCCATGACGGTACAACCGCCACATTCACCCCGGTCACAAATGAGTTTGGCACCGGTTAAATCAACATTGTTCCCGCTCGTGTCAATTCCATCGCGTAAAACGGTCAAGAGGGTTGTGCGTGCTTCAACTTCAACTTGATACGGTTTCCCGTTGATATTGAGTTGAATTGTTGCACTGGCGACAGCGTCTCCTTCTTGGGCATCAGCGGCTTTTTCACCACCGATTAAGACGCTCGGGGCGACGGTTGCAGCGACGGTGCCGGTGCCTACGCCCTTTAAGAAGCTCCGGCGCGAGATGTTCGTGCCCTGCTTTTTTTCTTTATCAGGCATGCGGTGCCTCCTTCAATTGTAAGTTCAGCTTAAGGTTATCGCGTTGGTTGGCGAATTGGTTATTTCTCAATTTCTGTCAATATATCATATATCATATTTTTTATCAAGCGAAAAAATCAGGAAAATGTTGTCTCGGTGCATCAGAAAAATTGATTGGCAATTTTCCTTAAAATAGGGTATCATATTAATGTCTTGATGCACTTATAAGGGAACTTGCTCACACATAATATTATAAAAAGACAGTTTGTCTACCATAAACCAAAAGGAGCTATCATGGCTGCGAATACGTTTGAAATTAGTGACGACACGTTTGAAGGAATGGTGCTTACATCGGATACACCGATTGTTGTTGACTTTTGGGCGGAGTGGTGCGGTCCGTGCAAAATGATTGCACCGATCTTGGAAGAACTTGCATCGGAAAATTCAGAGACTTTCAAAGTTGGAAAAGTTAATGTTGATGACAATCGTCAAACCGCGATGCAGTATAATGTTCGGAGCATCCCTACGCTGCTTGTGTTTAAAGAGGGTAAAGTTGCGGGACAGATTGTTGGAGCGATGCCCAAAGATGCCCTGAAAAAGAAAATCTTAGACGTGCTGTAAGCTCCTACGCTCGGAATGGAAGGTTGGAAGATTGGGACTTAAAGTTTTCTTCTCCCCTTCCATTTTCTTATCTCCCTCCTATGTGTCGCTATGTTTTGGCAATTCGTCTATAATGTGTTCGCTGTCCCTACGATGTTCGTTGGGTTTCATTGCGCGCGGTGCTGCAACCCTAAAATTCGAGAGGGGATTAAAGGACGGAAAAGGGTATTCATGGAACTGGCTGAGCAACTCCGGGGCGCGCGCGATTTAGAGAAAACGGCGTGGTTCCATTTTACCTCTGTCGGTGAGTTCGAGCAGGCGAAACCGCTGATTGAAGCGATTTATGCAGAGACCCGAATTGTTTTAACCTTTTTTTCTCCATCCGTTGCGCCGAATGCGAAATCCTACCCTTATGCTGATGCTGCTGTTTACCTCCCTTTAGACACACCCCGTAACGCTGAGCGTTTAATACGGCTCATTGGTCCTGAATTGATAGTTTTTTCTAAATTTGATATTTGGCCCAACCTCGTCTGGGAAGCCTCTAAGCATGAGATTCCGATTATCGTGGTTGCTGGTACGTTGCACGCCGAATCGAAGCGGTTATCTGGCTTTGCGAAACCGTTTTTTCGGAGTGTACACCGACATATCCGTGTGCATTGCGCGATTTCGGAGGCGGATGCGGCGCGTTTTCAAGAGCTCTGTTCATCGGAGCACGAGGTTGTTGTTACCGGAGATACGCGCTATGAGCAGGTTTACCGACGGGCAGTTTCTGTTGAAGCTGACACTGAATTTTTTCCGGGACAAATAACGCTAAAACGTCCTATTCTCATCGCTGGTAGTACCTACACAGAGGATGAGAGGGTGCTGTTCGCTGCGTATCAGCTGCTACGGAAAAACACACCAGACAATTATCCGCATCTGATTCTGGTTCCACACGAACCGACCCCTGAACGGATCAAGGAGATTCGTGGGCATCTGATGCGCGAGCGATTGGCGCATCTCTGTTTTTCTGAACTCACATCTGAAGTGGATTTGTCAGCAGTGGATGTGCTCATCGTTGACAGCGTGGGACTTCTTGCGAAGTTATATGGGTTAGCAGATATTGCGTTTGTCGGTGGGAGTTTTCGTGGGAGTGTTCACAATGTGATGGAACCTGCTGCGCTGGCGAAACCTGTTATTTTGGGTCCGACGATCCAGAATGCACACGAGGCATCTCTGCTTGTGGATCGTGGCGGTGCGAAATTGGTTACGACTGCGCAAGCGTTGGCAGATGCGATTGCTACTTGGCTGGAAGATGATGAGGCGCGAACGGTAGCAGGCGATGTTGGAAAGCAGTTGATTGAGGAAAATCTGGGCGCGGTGGCGCGGACTTTGGGGCATTTGCGGAAGTATATTTGATAGAGAAATAGAAAAGAAGAGGGAGAAAGTATAAGAACAAAACTCTGTGTAGAAAGTCTTCAATTATTCACTCAAAATCTATCATTTTCGGTTCCGCCATACGCCAGTGGGCGGTGATGATCTATTGTGAGTGTTGCACCTGTATCTGTTTCGTGGACTCCACAATATCCGCATCTGGCGTTATAACGTTCGCGGACCTTTTCCCGCCTTTGTTCATCCATACAGTATTCCGTTTCAACGTTCGACGGTGAGCTTCTCTCCAGTGAGCGCGTGATATTTATCTGCAAGGATAGCACGTTTTGTGCGAAGCTGCATTAGGTATGCGCGTGCATCCTCCACGAGTTGCTTCTGGGTGGTGACGATAACTTGTAACTGCGCGATAGTTGCCTCAAGTTCCGCCTCCTCGTCAAGCAAACTGTTAATGAACGCTTGATGCTTTTCTATTGCGGGTTTTAATGCTACAGCTTCCTCAGCATCCAATTCTGCAAAGATAGCATCCAGTTCCGTGCGTTCTTTTTCCGTCAGGGTTCCTTCTGCCTCACGAATTTTTAGTGTGTCTAATCGACTTTGTCGGTTTGTAGCACTCATGTGTCCCTCGATTTATCATAAGACTACTCCACATCAAGTGATCTTAGGAGGTCAAAGCGAATTTCCTGGGCTACCCTAATTTTAAAACCACTCTTTTTTCTCCCAATAAGTTTATCACATGTTTTTATAGAAGTCAATATTTTTCTCTGCGAAACGGGTTCACGCCACGCGACAATTGGCAGATGCTATCACGGCGTGGTGTAGGATACAGATGCAAACGTCACTGCAAGACGTATTGGACAAGAATTGATTGAGGGAACCTTGGGTTTGTAGAGCGGACTTTAGAATATCTGCGGAAATATGTGGAATGAGGAATATGTCTGACCGCCTGTTTATGCAATCAGATGTATTCAATCTTAATTTTTCATGAGAAATGCTTTAAATCTCTAATAAGCATTAATTCGTATAAAGCTGACATTTATTGACATCTTGCCATGTCACCGGATATTGTTTCAGATTCTCAATCAACTGTTTGCGCTCATACATTTCCACCTGCTGCGAACGGCTGTACTGATGCGCCGGTTTGTTAAACTCACGGTTTGTGATAACCGCCAATTGGAAAGTCGCTCCATATTTTTTTTCATAAAACGGTTTTGCTGCTAAAATCTCGTCTACAGCATGTTTGTCCGCTTTTCCTCCTGCTTGTTGCCGATGCTTAGCTTGTATCAGAAGTCCCTCGGTCTCATTTCCACGCTGACGAGCAACGACATCCGCGCCTTTGTCCCCTGAATACTGGGTTAATACGACGTAATATCCTTTCTTATTAAACAGTGCAGCAACAAAAGTTTCAAAAAACCTGGGTTCAAGTTTGTCAACATCTTCTATTGTTAGTGGTGAACTTTCCTTATCGGTGACATCTATTGGCTGTAAGCTCTCAAGAATTTCTTTAGGCGTTACTTCAGTTTGCTCGGTTGGGAACAGTGTGCCTTGTGAAAGTTGGCGTTTTCGCTCAAGGGGCTCGTGCAAAATAACATCAAAAGTTTGAAATTCAGGGTGCGTTGCCATTGGCAGATAGATATGCACGGGTCGCTCTTGTCCAATGCGATAAACTCTGTCACTTGCCTGATCTTCTTTGGCTGGATTCCACCAGCGGCTGTAGTGGATAACGTGGTTTGCTTCAGTGATATTGAGACCCACACCAGCCGAGAAAGGATAGTGTTTCATCTGTTGGGTCCAGTTCAATAACTTCTGGATCAAAGTACAACTGTGGTTGTTCTGCAATTTCCGCGAGTTCTTCACGAGGGACACGTCGATCCTGCTTAAGGGTTTGCAAAGCTTCTTTCTGTTTTTCTTCAAAAAGGACGCGGGTTCGTCCACCATCAGGTTGAGAAAGGTTGTAGGTTGTCTCAGAGTTTGGAAATTTATCAAATACCTCTTTACAGCCGATCTGCCATATCTGTCAGTTCTTCAACACTGTCGTGAAGTGCTGAAACACTGCCAGCAAGTGCAGTTGATGCCTGAGTTAACTGGTCCGAGAATTTGTTGAGATACGTGTTAATTGAATCGCTAGCAGTCGTGGAGTAGTTTGTTAAGCCTTCCTCAATTTCTTCAAAGATACTCTTTAAACCAGCATCAATCGTTTCAAAGCGTGTTGAAAAATCGTTAAGCAACTGTCGGGACTGAAGCTGCATGTTTTGAATCTGTTCCATTGTTTCACGATTTGCCTTGAGATATTCGGCTGTTTCTTCGCTAAAAGCATCACTTGCTTCCATCAGCCGTTCGCTTGTATCTTCAAGTATGTTTGCCCCTGTTACCAATTGGCCTGATAAAGTCTGAGTCGTCTCAACCAGTTTATGTGCACTTGTGACACTTGCCTCCATTTGTTGTAACATTTCTGTACTCTTTTCAAGTACTTTCCGTGAATTGGTCACTTGGGCATTCATCTCTCTACTTTGATTTTTCTGTTGCTGGAAGAGATCACTGATGCTTGACTCACCAGTTTGGAAAATACTTTCAAGACGAGAAGCACTCTGACTTACAAGTTGATGCATCTGATTTGTTGTAGCCTCCGAATTTTTTGTAACTTCTGAAGCCGTAGAGGTCATCAACTCTTGTAGTTTTTCAATCGTAGTCTGAAGCATCTGGATGCTTTGGGCAGAAGCGTTCTTCATATCTGCCATTCGTTGTGCTAATTGCTCATTGGTACGATTTGCCGATGATTCTAAAAGTTCTCGCATCCGAGTTATCATTACACTTGATTCTTCTGTAGTTTGTGCAGCAGTCTGAGTGAGTGTCTGTTGCAGGTCGGCAATTGCCGTCTGTAGTGTTTGAATACTTTGAGCAGAAGTCGTCTCTATATCCGCTATTCGTTGCGCCAACTGAGCATCGGTACGATTTGCGGTCGATTCCAATAGTTTTCGTATGTCATTGGCGATTTCTTTCATTTCTTCATTTACGCTATCAGTCGTTGCGGACAAGCCTGCTTGATGTGTATCAATTGCATTTTGAAATGCACTTAACATTCCCTCCATCATGTTCTTCATCTGTTCTGTCTGACCATGAGATGTTTCGGATAACAATTGACGCGTTTGGTTAACCTGTTCTTGAACACCTATCATCATACTGGACAACTGTTCAGGTAACGTTATTAGGCTCTCACTTGCCTTACTAACAGTTTCAGCAAGAGCCTCCATTTGTGCCGCTGCCGATCCTGAAAGGGATTGTTGGAATTCTACAACAAGTTGCTGGATAGCGTCAGCCGAAGATTCTTCCTTGTGTTTCTGTAGTGCCTCAACGGCGGAATTCAAGTTGTTGAAACTGGGTGCGAACTTCTCCGCTAATGCACTACCGAAGGCATCCGGGGCATTACGAAGTTCTCGAAAATAACATACCCCAAACGGAGGTTACGAATGCTGTGGATACCCCGGAAAGAAGAGATTGAATTGCCCTGCGAATATTTTCTGTTTGTTGAAAGTCAATATTTGAAAAGGGTAGCAATCCTCAAACCAGTCCAACAAAGGTCCCCAAGATACCCAATCCGACGAGCAGAGCTGGCACACTATTCCAAAATCGGAGGTTCATATATTGTCCAAGTAGTCGTTCTTCGCCGAAAAAGAGGGATGCCTCGTCCGTTTTATAGACTATTTTCTGTTGATTTTCCTTGGGTTCTCGGGTAATCAGTGAATTCTGAAACTCATGCCAGACCTCAGCAAGTTCACTGTTGCCATCAAATTCCGTTTCGAGATGCGGCAATATCTCTGGTTTAGCAGGCTTTGCGTGTTGACTGACTGTGTTAACTAAGTTGCTAATCAGATTAGACCGGCGGATGGCTTTCCATAAGAAGATTCCCAAACAAATAAGAAAAGATGAAAGAATACCGTAAACAAAAATGTCTGTAATTGGATTGAAGTCACGTGCTGGCCATGGGAGAAGTAGCTTTAAAAATTCGTTCATATAACTTGCTCTATTAATTGTCTTTTAGTGTTTGCTCTCTTTGATCTGCTGTCTGGTAGCGGATTGTTAGGGTTGGGCGGAGGGTTTCGTCGGTTGCTTCTTTTGAAGTGAAAATGATGGGTACATTGCCATCCTGTAAGGCGAAGAGGTAACCGTAGTTGTAGTCGGGGTTTGCTACCCAAAAGCGGACGGCATCGGTGAGGAGTTCGCTTTTAATCGTATAATGTTTGCCTGCGCCTTGAATTTCGCTTGTGCCGTCAATGCGGTGGGCGACATCCTCGGAACCGTTGTAGTCGCTTTCGGTATCACCGTCTATGCCTGACAACATCGCTTGCGCGGGACGCTTATTCCATGGGAGGTTACGATGCAATGCACTGTTGTAGGTGAGCTCGTTATCTTCCGCACGCGTTGATGTGCCTCTGCCTTCCTTCCACGGGAGCAGGACACGGCGGAAAAGGACGGTTTGCACTGCATCTGTCTCATACTGCTCGACATGCAGGGTTATCGTTGCTTCTAAGACCTGTGTCGGTTCTCGGATCCCCATATCTTCAAATGCATCAAACAGATCAAAGACGACGAAGAAGACGCTTCCGGTCGGATTACATAAGAGCGTCTGTTCGGCACCGGCGTTGTTGTTTCGCGTCTTTCGATCTTCATTGACATGTAATGTGGTATCCTGTAAACCGCCGGAGAAGGTAACAGCGTCGCCTGTGCCGAAGGTTATCTCGTTTACGGGTGGGAGGGTTATAACTATCCCTGTTTGGATATTTGGCAGCGTGAGGTGGTAGTTTATTTCTACCTCTAATGGTGATGTGAGGAGCAGGACGCGGTTCAATCGGTCATCGAGTAGTGCATACTCGACTTGGACATCCGGTGCGATCCGATAATTGTCAAGGTTTTCCGCTGTTTCGACTTCCAATTGCCCGTCAAATTGCAACTGAATTGCGGTTTCGGAAAGCGGGGTTGCTTTCAGGAGTTTTGGGAGTTCTGCTGCGTTGGTTCCTGAGATGTAGTAACAAAATAGGAGTGATAGAAATATGAGAACCTTGTGCGCTACGTTAAAATAGGTTTTCAAAATGGGTCTCCAAAATTATTGGTCGCGACCAAAGGTCGCTCCTACAGAAGATTTTATCGCGAGCACAACTCGCTCCTACAGAAGATTTTATCGCGAGCGCAGCTCGCTCCTACAAGAAAATATGTCGCGAGCGCAGCTCGCTCCTACGGGGGAGTCGCGGTCTACGGCACATCAGCTGTGATAAAGACAGCGTTGAGAACATCGCGCTCCTGCTGCCCGGAGGGTTTGTTGATGACGGCATCGTTAACAACAAAGGTGCTGGAGGAGCCGCCGTCAAGATTGATGGCTTCGGTTGCGCCGAGTTCAATGAGAATGTTGGCGAGTTCGTAGAGCGTTAGACCGGTGCTATACTTCGGTTGCCGTCCATCGGCGACGACGAGAAAAAGTTTGTCAGCATTGTAAGCGAGCGCGGTTCGGGGTTCATGGCTGAGATTTAGTATCGGCGTCCGTTTGCCCGGGGTATGCCGTTTCTCTTCGTTGTGCATTTTCGCCAGCGTCTCATTTATCTTACCGTCCTTGAGGAGTCGGAGCCGTCCACCGATAGCATGTTGGACGTGATTCCATTCCGGGGGTGAGAGCGTGAGTTTGAGCGTACCCTTTGCCCCGGCACTGAACTGAGACACGCTTGGGTCTTTCAGGCGTGCGTTCATCCAGAGGATTGCGCCGTCTCTGGGGATGACGCTGTTTCCATCGCGTGAGACCTGTTCCACACGATAAGGGTGTGCATAATTGGCGGTCAATGGCAGCGAAAGTCCATTAATTATGGCCTCTATCCCTCGACGACGGTTGGTGCGTGTAGATTCACCGAGCCGTGGCGTGTAAAGCGTCACCTGACAGCCATCAAGTCTACGCTGATTGATGCATCCGAGTGGTAGGGTATGTGTGCCTATCTGAATGCTGGCTTCCATTTGCACCGGGGAACTTAAGAATTCGCCGGACTCGGTTACACCGAAACAGGCTTCCGTATCTGTCGGCTGTGTAATTAATTCACCGTCTTGGATATGTAAGTTCTCTAACACGCCCCCATAGCCGCGCATATCCCCGAGGACTCCGAAACCGCCGTTAGTTGCGACGAGAACACGTCGATCCCCGCGTTGGTTCCGACGGTTCGCCATAGAACGGACGGTCTCTTTCCCTAAAACTTGCGCATTTGCGAGTGCAACCTCAAAGTGGAGTGTCGGTTCAGTGCGCGACATCTCGGCGACGTAAAGTACACACGTCTCGACATCCCAATTGTAGCGGTAGAGATGCAGTCCAGGGGTAAGTTCAGGAAACAGTACCTCTTTTTCGCCACCCGCGTGCGCAATAGTGGCTGTTATCAAAAGGAAAGAAATAATAGTAGAGAATTTATGCATTACGGAAAATTTCAACAGCGAAATAGTCAATCGGTTGCTCTATGGGAGGATTTAACTTTTTGACGATGAGATGTACTTCATCCACCGCGAATTGCTCTAAAATTACGGATGCGATCTTTTCAGCGAGTGCTTCGATGAGTTGGAACGACTGCTGCGTGCCGATTTCAACGATGCGTGCGATGACTTCAGCGTAATTGACAGTGTCAGCGAGTGCATCGGTCTTACCAGCGTTGGCAAGGGCGCGCCCTAAAGTCGCATCGACTTCATAATGGCCACCAACCTGTCGCTCCGCTTCGGGAACGCCGTGGTGGCCATGGAATCGTATGCCTTTGAGGATGAGTTTGTCCATTTGTTGGCGTTGTTAAAAAGGTGGGTTAGAAACCCGTCCTACAAGTTAACCTTATTCTTCTTCAATCTCTCCGAAAGTATAGGCAGGCTCATTGAGGTCTTTGACCTGTTTCCCGTTGTTTCCGCCGGTATAGTCAATAGCGCGGATTTTCCAGTCCTGACCGTCCTTTTCAAGTGCGGAGATCAGGTCTCCGCGTTGATTGCCCCAGTTGTACGCGCCGCGCAAGACGGCTTCTTTGCCTCTGGCATCAATGGCGATGTAGGTGATGTCAACTGTTACGGCTCCTGCGCGGAGTCGGAAGATTCCCTCCCATGCATCGTTTACATCCTGCCATCCGTTGTTCCTCTCAAAAGTGCCAGCCCAGAAGGTCCAGGCGGTAAAAACGTCGTCTGATCCCTTTTTGAGCCAAACGTCTCCGAGGGTATCCACATCTTTATCGCCGTGAGCGGTCGCGTATACGCCGTAAAGGTCGCGAATTGCCTGTTCTTCAGCCTCAAAGTCAATGTTCCTTTCAACAACGCCTGTTGGCTCTGTGGGTTGCGAAGTTGTCGTCGTCGGTGTCTTCGTTTCAGCGGGTTCAGTGTCATCAACGTCATCCCCGCCACAAGCCATCATGCCGGTGATGAGCAGCATGATGATCAGATAATAAATCGCTTTCGGTTTCATTGTTTACCTCCTGCGTTCCGTCCAAAATAGGTGAATGCCATTCACACGTTTTTTATTTTAGCAGAGCTGAGGATAAAAATCAACTTAATTTTAGTTCTCGGTTATCGGTTGTCGGTTTTCAGTTTTCAGAATAACAGATTTTGTGTTATACTTTTAGGGCAGCTAGGATACTATTAATCGCTAAAATTCTGTTGGAGAGGAATCTTTATGAACGTCACAGTTAAATATTTTGCCGTATGCCACGAAATGTTAGATAGATCGGAAGAAGAGATGGATCTTCCGGAAGGTGCTACCGTCGAAACGATTTTAAAACGGCTTGAAGAAGAATGGCCCGAAATTGCTGAGTTCTATGAAGTGATGCAAATGTCTGTCAATTGGGAATACGCCACAGAAAACACGGAACTCGCGGAGGGAGATGAGGTCGCACTGATTCCACCTGTAACGGGGGGTTCCGATGTTTAAAATAACCACGGAAGTTATCACAGGTGCAGAAGTGCGCGAAGCGGTGGAGGGCCCGGATGCTGGCGCGGTGGTACTTTTCTTTGGTACCGTTCGGAACAACACCGACGGCAGAGCGGTCCGATGCCTTGAATATGAAGCGTATCCGCCGATGGCAGAGAAGAAGATGGCGGAAATTGCGCAGGAGATTTCGGAGAAATGGGGCATTGATCGCGTTGCGATGGTGCATCGCGTTGGGAAGTTAGAGATCGGTGAGGTGAGTGTGGCAGTAGCCGTCGCGTCTCCGCATCGCAAAGACGGATTTGAAGCGTGTAAATATGCGATGGATCGCCTCAAGCAGATTGTCCCGATCTGGAAGCGCGAGGTGTGGGCAGATGGCGAAGCGGAATGGGTGAAACCGGATGCTGTTTTTTTCGATGCCCCTAAGCGACACAAAACCGCTCCACAAACTGACTAAAGATTGAGACGGCTTGTGGGAACTGATCCAACCTCATCCACTCATCTACGGTATGCGCCTGTAGAATGCTCCCCGGTCCGATGATGACGGTCTCCATGTGCTGTGCGAAGACGGCAGCATCGGTGCCATAGGCGACGGTTTGGGGTTCAGTCTCACCGGTTATTTCAAGAGCTGCTTGGATAATCTCCGCCTCGGGTGGCGTGCGTACCGGAGGTGCATCAATATACAAATCGAATATTAACTCATGCTTTTCAGCCGAGTCCCGCGCGCGGTCTATCCATTCTTGCGAATTGTCTCCCGGCATTGGACGGTAATTGATACAACAGACGCTTAACGGCGAAGTAATATTCCCTGGGCAGTCGCCATCACTGATAGTGATATTCCAATCCGTAAAAGCTGGCGTGAATTCATCGTTGAAATACCGAGTATCGGTTGTCAATTCGTGATAAATATCCCGCATTTCTGCAAGGAACGGAATTAACTTTAGATTCGCGTTGTCGCCTTCACCTGTACTGCTGTGCGCTGCACGCCCGTGGGCTGTGGCAGTAAATCGGACAGTCCCTTTGTGGGCATATACTGCCTGGAGTTCTGTCGGTTCACCGACGATCCCATACTTTGGAAAGCCGTGCTTTTTGAACATCAGCGACTTTTCGGCAACAGCGATTGCTCCGAGGTAGCCCACTTCTTCATCAGCCGTGATGACAACGTAAAGGGGTGCCGTCAACTTTGACGCTGTATAGCGTGATGCCACCTCAATCATGCAGGCGACGCTGCCTTTCATATCACAACTGCCTCTACCGTACATCTTTCCATCAGCGATCCGTGCCTCAAACGGATCCATGGACCAACCGATAGCCGGAACAGTATCTATGTGTCCAAGGAGTGCCAACCCACGTTCACCGTTCACCGGTCCTTTACGTCCGATGAGATTTACCTTCAGCACGCCTGCTGGGTCTCTGTATTCAACCCGTTCCACCTCACACTCAATGGCTTCCAAGGTTTCCGTCAGAAAATCCATGACTTCAACGTTGCTGAGCGGACTTACTGTATTGTACCCGATAAGGGTTTTGGTTAATTCTTTTGCATCCATAATGAGGCATTTTACAAAAAGCGTGGAAGTTTGTCAATAAATTTTTTATTATAGTAAAGCCCATAATTATTTGGACGCGCGATTGATCGTAGGGGCTGGGTTACGCAGCCCCTACGATCAGGCAATGTGGATTGCTATTGTGGTGTGTCAATTTGTTTTCGTGCTTTACTATAATAGTTGTCAGTAGAGAACCTATTGCCTTCCTCACTTCCTTTGGCATTGCGGAGGAATGCCTCTACAATTGGTATTCATAAGCAGCGATGGCAACTGCCACAATCGCGGCGGTTTCTGTTCGCAAAATGTTCGTGCCGAGTGTGACGGGAACGCATCCATTTTTAATCGCGGCAGTGACCTCTTGTTCAGAAAAGCCGCCTTCGGGTCCAACAAAGAGTGCGATAGATGTGGGTTGCGAAATCTCTCGCAAAACCGTCTTGATATGCTGTGGACGCGGTTCCTGTGCAAGATATGGATTGAGAATTAGGCGAAGTGAGAATGTGTCGATTTGCGTAAGAGAAGCCTCAAATGTCTGCGGCTCACAGAGTTTAGGTAACCACGTGCGCTGACACTGCTTCGTGGCAGAGATAACCACACGGTGCCATCGTTGATATCGATTTTGGCTCGGTTTCTGCAAAGCGTGCTCTGAGTCTATCGGTACAATCTGTGTAACACCGATTTCGGTTGCCTTCTGAAGAATCAACTCCATTTTATCATTCTTGGGAAGTCCTTGGAATAGCGTAAGTGCAGGCAGTAGGCTTTCATGAAATTCATGGGTGAGGATCCGGGCTTCGCTTGGCTTCCGATTTGTACCTATATCAATCACTTCTGCGGTATAGACGTTACCCTGCCCATCAATAATTCTGATAGTTGCACCGGGTGTTAGTCGGAGGACATTGCGGAGATGGTGTTGCTCCGAGTCGGTAATTGTAGCAGTATCTGTGTGAATCTGAGGAGTCGGAACATAGAACGTGTGCATCTCTGAAGTGCGCTCTTAGGTTACAGCAGTGCGAAGATTTTCAATGACCGCCCCTGGTTGCTGACTGCGGAAGATAGCCGTGCCCGCGACGAGAACCGTCACGCCTTGACGGATTGCGAGCGGCGCGATTTCCGTGGTCACCCCCCCATCAACCGAGATGTCAAGCGGACTCTTTAATGTTGGCGTTATTTGTTGCAATTCCGCTATTTTTGCGAGCGTCCCGCGTTGAAAGGCTTGTCCCCCGAAACCGGGTTCAACGCTCATGGGTAAGACCAAATCAATATCTGAAAGATAAGGAATGACTGCCGATGTCGGCGTTTTCGGTGAAAATGCCAAACCGGGTTTAATCCCGTGCGCTTTGATTGTTGAAATGACTTGGTTAGGTTCATCAGCACTTTCGATATGAAATGTGATGAAATCTGCGCCAGCTGTAGCGAGTGCATTGATATAACGGAGCGGGTGCGTTACCATAATGTGGACATCGAACGGGATCTGGGTGATTTGACGTACAGCGGCAATAAATGGTGGGCTGATACCAAAGTTTGGTACAAATTCACCGTCCATTACATCAAAATGTAGCATATCCGCGCCGGCATCAACGATCTGTTTGACCTCTTCACCCAGGCGGCTAAAGTCTGCAGCGAGCAATGAGGGGGCAATCTTAGGCGTATGAATTTGTATGTTCCTCCGGTTTTATTCTTTAGGACTTACGCAAACAGCAAGAATTACGGTATTTTTAACCCCCTAAATCCCGCTTATCAGAGGGGCTTTAAGAGAAAGTGCGTAAGTCCAGTTATCTATAAACCGTTTCAGGTAGTAGTTTTTCACCATTTTCATAGACGATCACCCGCGTTTTTCCGAAGACGCGAACCCCTTTTCGTTCGAGGTCAATCAATTCACCCGGTGCGTAACGTTGATCAATGACAACACGTTTGCCGGAGTCATCAATGATGACAATCTTGACGTGGTGCGACAGGGTTCCTTCTTCGCTGACAGAATGCTCGAAGGGTAGCAATCGACCAATGTTTTCAGGCGATTCTTGCCCGCTAATTTCGAGGAGGATCAGGTCTCCGGTTCGGACCATCACGCTGCCTGGGGGTTTGTGCGCAATAATTGCGCCTTCAGGGATTTTGGGGTGCGAACTATATTCGGTCTCAACATTTAGTCCAGCTGCTTCTAAGGCAACAAGAACATCAGCGGCAGGTTGACCTTGGAAATCTGGGAGTTGCATGAATTGCGGTGTGGGTCCCACGCTGACCAAGAGGTTAACAGCACTGCCGCGTTGTTGGCCGCCGCCTTCTGGCGGGGTTTGCGCGATGACTGTACCTTGTAGATAAGTTTTAGAATGGACTTCCGCGATCCGATTTGGCCGAAAGCCTGCGGCCCGAAGCGTCTCAGCAGCGGCATCGTGTGATTTACCGATAACAGAAGGGACGGGTGCTAACTCTGCGCCTATACTGACGGTGATTGTCACAGGTTGGTAAGATTTGATTCTAAAGTTCGCCACCGGATCTTGAGCGATGATTTCGCCCTTTGGTGCCTCACTACTCGCCTCCCGAATGTCTTTCGCGGGTCGAAGCCCTTCCTTATCAAGGATACGGACGGCTTCATAGTAGGTTTTACCAGTAATGTTTGGGACAAGTACTTCTTCTGTCCGAACCCATTTCGGAATAATCACGAAAATAATTAGCACACCAGTTATACCGAATAGAATTAGGAAGTAGAGTGAAACCTTGACGACAGCAAATAGGGTATTATTAAGACTATTCATAGCGATGTGGGTGTCAAAAGTTGTTCGTCTGTCTGTAATTGGTAACCGTTGATAAAATCGGAGACTTCCATAATTTTTTTGGTAGCGGGCTGAATTTTCAGTAGTTGAAGCGTCCCGTCTGCCGTTGCAACGATCAGTTTCCGTTTTTCAATGACTTTGAGCGTCCCTGCGGGAACAGCGAAGGTTTGCGAAAGCGGTTGACAACTGACAATCTTCAATCGGAGATTGTTCCGAAAGAAGGTATATGCGCCGGGCCAGATTGCAGTGCCTCTGACGAGATTATGAATCGTCGTCGCGGGTTGATTCCAGTCAATGTGTCCGATATCCTTTGTCAGACGTGGTGCCTGCGTTGCCTCGGCGTTGTTCTGAGGTGTCGCCGGTGGTGGTGCTCCTTCTGGCATCTCGGACAGGAGTTGGACGAGTTGATTTGCCCCGAGTTGTGCCAATTGTTCTGTTAATGTGAAAGCGTTATCCTCATTTCGGATTCTGATAGAACTTGTGGAAATAATATCGCCTGTATCCTCACCTGCATCCAATAACATAAGCGTCACGCCTGTTTCGGTTTCGCCGTTAATTAATGCCCATTGAATCGGTGCTGCCCCTCGGTACTTCGGGAGCAGTGAGGGGTGCAAATTGATCGTCCCACAGGGTGGAATATCCAAAAGGGTCTGCGGCAGGAGTTGACCGAATGCGGCAACGACAATTACGTCTGGTGCGAGGCGTTCAAGAACGCGCACGAAATGCGGTTTCCTCACTCTCTCAGGTTGGTAAACCGGTAAATTGTGCGCTGTTGCGACGATTTTAACAGGCGGTGGATTGAGATGTTTTCCGCGTCCACTTGGCCGGTCGGGTTGTGTGACAACGCCAATGATTTCAAATTTGTGGGTAATCAGTTCCGTGAGTGCCGGCAGAGCAAACTCACTGGTTCCCATAAAAAGAATACGCATTGTTGACTTTAGTTTTCAGTTTTCGGTTATCAGTTATCAGTTAAAGAGGGCTGCGATCTTCGGGGTATCTCTTGTGAGAAACAACTGGGAACGATAAGAAATCCGTTTTTCTCTTGATTAAAAAAAATAGTGAATTAAAAGACCATCCATGATGAGCGAGGGTCCACAGTTAAAAAATTCAGAAGCGAATCTGAAGGAGAGGCATCGCAAAACCGGCAGCGGGTTCATTTGCCCATCTATTGAGTCTGTTGTTTAGTGCGTCTTGTCGAGAGATATTCCTATATCTTGCTATATGTGGATCCGTTTTGGACAGACGTGCGATAGTCCCCTCAATTGGCTCTTCCTCTTCAACGGGTGGTGCTTCAGGTTCTGGTACACGTGGTGCCGATCGATCCACATTGCGCGTATGTAACCAATCCCAAACACCGATGAAGAGTGACAAGGAGACTGCCCCGATCCCAACGATGCGATAGTCGCTCGGTGTCATTTCAGGTGCGAATATATTCTCACGATACATTTTTATGCCTCTAACGGCGAGATAACTGTGAATAGCGGTGAATGGTAGGGAACTCAAGGTGATAATTTCAAACCGACGCAACGCACTTTCGCTGTAGTCGGCGGGGTCTTCGTGTTGCGCTGGAGGTTCTGACTGAAACTGTGCTCTTGCGTGCGGTTGTGCGAAAACGAGAAAAGCTACACTTATTAGAAATAATTGGGTGCGAACCTTGTACATGGATTCCCTCCTTGGTTGAAGGACAGCGTTGCGTTCTCACAATGATATTATTAATCTGTGGATTTAGAAAGCCTGGTAGCAAGTCAAGCCTGCTGGTCTTGATTACGGTGTCGGAACAGGTAAACAATCAGCATGCCTGCCCCGATACAGACAGAAATATCAGCAACATTAAAAGTGGGCCAAAAGAGCCCTTGACTGGCGATACCGAACTGCAGAAAATCAACAACTTCACCCAAATAGAGTCGGTCAATGAAATTCCCGACAGCCCCTCCGAGTAAAAAACCTAACGAGACCTGCATCCAACGGCTTTCCCGGAATCGGAGATAGTAGGCGAAAATGAAAACCAAAGCGACAATGGTAATGAGAATAAGCAAGACTCTATGCCCGGCGAGTACGCCGAAAGCTGCGCCAGTATTTCTATCGTGCCGAAGGTAGAAAAACCCGGAGATAACCGGAATTACCTCTGTTATCCGCGTAATATGTTTCTGCACCAACCACTTGGTGCCCCAATCCAGTATCAATACGGGAACGGCTACGTAAATCAACAGCATAACATTTTGCCATGCGTTCTTTTCAGGATTTTGCATCGTATGCCCTCTTGAGCTCCTCCCATTCCACTTTTGCCTTGTCTTTTTCTGCATCAGAAAGCTGCAAATTTTGTTCAATCAGAGGTGAGTGCGAGTGCCAGTTTCGTTGAAAAATACTATGGTTGCTGGTCATCCGGTCTATAGAGATGTCCCGATAGAAATGTTCCGCTAAAAAAGGAGTCACGGGTGCGAATCGTTGTAGAAGTGCAGTCGTTATTTCTAAAAGTATACTTTGTGCTGCCTGTAGGGTTGTCGTAGGACGGGATTCTATTGCGTCGTTATAAAAGCGCAGATCATCCTGACAGAACTTAGTTAGCATCGTCCATATCTTGTGAAAATTCTCGGTTTGGTAAGCCTGTTGCACCTCCTGCAGTAGTTGCGCGGTAACGGTTATTAGCAGTGCATCCATAGGCAGCGTTTTGTTAGCAGTAGCGGTACCGCTGGGGACTTCAAGATTTGTATGCGTAGGTGCGCTGGCGAACCCTGTCTGCCCCTCGCGTCCGTTGGTGGGGGTCGAATGCTGCGCATCTGTCTCGTTCTGTTCCTTTTCGCTGAGTTTTTGGGAATCGAGTGAAAACCGGTAGAGACGACTGGCTATACGAGTGAATAGTGCGTGCATCTGATGAAATTGTGTAAAATACCTCTCAGCGATTTTCTCAAGTTGTTTGTAACTCAACTGTTTCGTTTCAATACCCGGCGATATTGCGACAAGTCGGACCACGTCAGACGGATAGTTGTGAAGAAATGTATCTTCAATCTGAATGTCGCCGCCAATTTTGGGTAGCGTTTTAAGCGTTAGTTGTTTAAAGGGCTGACTTTCTTTAACTGGACGACTCCTGCTAAGCGCAGCGGAGATGACGCTAATTTCAGCTAACCAATTTGTCCATTGAGAATCGCCAACACTTGTTTGTGGTACAAACATGACACTGGTGTGGCCGCCGAGGGGTTTCTTGAAATCCGAGTTGTCAATGACTTGAAGCAGATTGGCAAAATGACTATCAATGAGCGTAGCCTCTTTGCGAAAATCGCTTGAATTACAATTGAGGCAGCGGGTATCGGTGGGTAAAAGTTCCTCAATGCTTAATCCGAACCAGAATTCAAAGCTGCGCTGGATAGAATTACGGATTGCATTGAGCGTATTTTTATCAGTGAGAGGTTCATCACACTGGTCACAGAGCAGGATTGGCAGTGGCATCCCCCACTGGCGTTGTGTCGAAACTTGCAATTCTCCGAAATTAAGGACGATATTACGGACGGCGTTCATATGTTTATGCTGGATATCGCCATAATTATCCCAATATTCTTGAGCACTGAGGAGTTGATTGGTGGTATCGTTTTTGGCAATGGAGAACGCCCATTTTGAACACGGTCGAAAAACGGCTAATTCCTTGCAGCGCGGGCAGTGCGGTGCGTGTATCTCGTCGTCATGCGTTTTTAGGAGGTACCCGTATTTCTCGAGTTGCGGGACAATAAACCCTTCTGCATCAAAGAGATACAAACCACACAATTGCCCGGCTTCTTCAGTGAATCTCCCGGTTTCGTCGAAAATAGGCACTGCATTTATATTTAAGGCTTGGGCGATATCGTAACTGAATTGATGATGGGCGGGGTTTAGCGGGATAACACCGGATTTTAAGAAAGCTGTTGATTTGTCAGTGGTTTCTGCGATAAGCGTCTCAGGGATGCGCGTAATCTTCAACTCCTTCGATGGAAAGAGCGGGTGTGCTACAGTGTATTGTGCGAGTTCAGCGGCTTTGATTTCCTTAATAGGTTTCGGTTCAGGCTGCCCATTTGTAAGATGCTTAGAAAAGTATTCAAACTGTGGCTCAGCAAAAAGGAGATATTCTGCCCCATACTTCGTGAGTAGATAGGTCGTCTCGTCAGCGATCCCGATTTCGACGGTACCGGCTATCTCCCAGAGGTGTCGCATCCGGATGCAAAAAGAGACATCAATACCAAATTCCTCCAACCCGAAATTGAAAGGAAACTTCACGTAGCCGTTCAATGCGTGTGTAGATGCTTGTAGGAGATTTGTTTCATTGAGTGGGGCTGTGCACTTAGGACACCATGGGCTGAGTTGCGGTAGGTCATGCAGGTAATTGGAATCGCGTAGTCGGCTGATAAGTGCAATGAGTCTTGCTTCCTGCCGTGATTCAAGCGTTTTTTGAGAAGCGTCCCAATCCGCAAAGATACCGAGTCGATAAAACTTCTGTTTTTGGATTTCTAATTCCTGTTTGTGTCGTTTGCGACATCGCTTGCGAAGCACAGAGAGTTTGATCGGTGCTTTAGATTTTGACTCTGTGATAAACTCTGCGATAATGCGTTCCTCAATCCAAAGCGGATAGGTTTCCCATGTAGGTACGTATGTAACCTGATGTCCCTGCATCAAGGCTGCTTTGAGGAAGACATCTTGGTATATTTTTCTACAAAGCGTGTCAAGTGTGAGTGCGTGAAAAGAAGTGGGGGTTTCCCGCAGGACATAGGTTTCGGCTTGGGGGGCGTGGTGTGGCTGCGCCGGTTTTACATTTGGCGCGGTGCGCGGTGCAGTATTTGATTTTTTCTTCGCGAGGGGGAAAACATTGGCGTTTGCCCAAACATCCAGGACGGCTTTGTGATCGCTCATGTCCGTTAACTGGAATCCCTTTTTCGGTTTCTCGGTTTTACCCCGTCTACGCGTTGTGCTTTTTGCAGGGGAACTTTGTTTTTTCATATTTTCGTACTGTCGTCTTTGAACCACCTATCAGTTTGCGGTGGTTATGCTTTTCGTGCGAGGCACCTCTGAGTTTTAGCGGATTCAGTGGGTTGGCATCCCTGCTCATTTATCACCGGAGCATCCCTACCAAAATCTGTAACAGAATAATCAGAATAAAAGGCGAAATGTCAATACCAAAGTTCCGAGACACGGGTTGAAGGGCGTTACGAATCGGGCTTAAAACTGGATCGACGATGCGACTTGTGAACCAATAGATTTGCCTGATGACCGCATTTTGTGTCCCAAAAACGAACCAAGAAAGCAAGGCGTTTGCAAAAACTATTAATGTATAAATCTCAAGCAGTCGTGCGATAAACCGAGCGAGGTTGTGTATAGGCATAGTTTCTGTTGTTCTGCGTCCCAATGATTATGCGTCGCCGAGTTCTTTTGCTCGTTCCGTCGCAGCAAGAATGGCCTCTGTGAGTGTTGCTCTTAAGCCACCGCCTTCTAAGGCGTGAAGTCCAGCAGCGGTTGTTCCGCCAGGGGTCGTAACGCGATTTTTCAGTACTGCTGGATGTTCTTGTGTTTCGGCTAACATCGTCGCTGCCCCTAACACAGTATGGATTGCGAGTTTTTGGGCATCCGCTCGCGCGATCCCGACATGTACCGCTGCATCAGCGAGTGCTTCAATGAAGAGGGCGACATAAGCCGGCCCGCTGCCACTCACCCCTGTGACAGCATCAAGATGGCGTTCCTCCATAATTAGAGAAGTGCCGCAGGCGTTGAAAATTTTCTGTGCGATTTCAAGATGTGTCTCATTCGCTACAGTCCCAGGCGTTAGGACTGATATTGCGGCTCCGACCGCGGCGGAGATGTTTGGCATCACGCGAACAATCGGTGGCGCGGTGTCAAAATAGGTTTCAAGTGCTGTGGTCGTAACACCCGCTGCGATGCTTATGAGCCACTGCGGTGCCGATAAATTGCGTGCAATCTGTGGTAGAATATTTGGAACAGCGACGGGTGGTACAGCACAGAAGATCACATCTGTTTTTTTAACCAAACCAGGAATATCCCCAGCATCGTTGGCACCTTTTTCATTGCAAAGCTGCTCGACGAGGGTGCTATCAAGGTCGGTGACCCAAATGTGTTTTGCGGGGAATACGACATCAGCAATACTTCGCGCGACAATGCCGCCCATTTTTCCAACGCCTATTACACCTAATCGAAGGTCTTCTACCACTTTTTTCTCCTGACGGCACCGACGTTGGACGGTCCGCTACACACTCATTGAAGGCTCGAAGATTGCCCTACCGATCCGAACGAGATTCGCGCCCTCTTCAATAGCCACCTCAAAATCGTTTGTCATTCCCATAGAGAGATATTGCATCGTAACCCCAGGGAATTGTTCGGCTTCCGCCTTTTCAGCCAGGGACCTGAGTAAAGCAAAAGCGGGACGGTTTGCGTCCGGTGAAGGGCTGAACTGCCCCATTGTCATTAACCCGACGATATTTGCTGTCGGATATGCTTGCGCGTCCGCCATAAATGGCAGCAACTCCTCTGCGTCTAAGCCGTATTTACTTGTCTCACGCGTCGTGTTCACCTGAATGAGCACCTCTATCTGTAGTGCTTGTTCTTCGGCTCGGCGTGCTATTTCTGCTAAAAGTCGCAAACTGTCAACCGAATGGATCAAGGAAAACATATCCAGTGCGACTTTAACCTTATTCCTTTGCAGATGCCCAATCAGATGCCATCGGCACGTTTTAGCAGCGGGTATGACGCGGACAGCATCTACAACAGAAGTGACGGCTGCGTACTTTTGCCGCGCTTCTTGAACTCGATTTTCACCGATGTTTGTAGCACCTGCTGCGAGTGCGGCGTGTATCTCTGGAACTGAACGTCCCTTTGTAACAGCAACGAGTTCGATTGAATCCGGTGTGCGGTTACTCCGTTCCGCTGCGCGGGCGATACGTTCGGTGATGCTGAAGAGATTATTGGCAATGGAATTCACTTTTTCGATTGATTAAAAAGGCTCTTCAGACTTCGGGATCGTCTACCGATTGCGGATCTGGATCTAAGGGTTTGTGTGTTGTACGAAGGAGAATACCAATAACAGCGACTAAGACAGCGACACTAATAATACCGATACCGACTGTTATCGTATATGTTGCCTCCGTATAAATCTGCGTAACTTGGGCTGCGCTCTTGCTTTCCTCCAAAGTCTTCTGATACTTGTTAGGATGGCTACCCCCACGCATGATAAAAATGAACCCAATAAAACCTATAACAATCGACAACGTTACAAAGAGCGTGCGCATTTGCGATTCCTTAGGTATCTATCAAATTGTCATCTAACAACAAGCTTAAGAGATTATTGGATCTAATAAGCTCAAGCATTTAGGGAAAATAACGCTATAAATTGTCGTGAGGTTACGGCTGCGGGCAGTGTTGGAACGACAGTCGCCCAATTCATGATATTTGTATATTTAATAATACCATATTTTTTCGAGGAATGCAAATTTTTCGTTAGCAGGTCAGAGGCAATCAACTATCAGCAATTAGGTATCAGTAGAGAGGTTGAGTTTGATAAATGAGAGCATTCTACCCGTTTGTCCATTCTCGGCCCGATGGGAATAAAAAAGGTCTGTGCGACAGGCGGTACAAAATGGTGATACTGAAATAGCGGCGGGGGCTATGCCTACTTCAACCAATTGATTGACGTTAGCCGATTGTAGGTTCAGGTTTGTGCCGCTGGCGACAGTGCTGCCGAAGTGGTCAGTAAATTGGGTGAGCAGTTCTGTGCTGACGGTATAACAACACTTTTGGATGGATGGCCCTAAATGGATGTGGCAGTTTGTAGCGACTGTTCCAAATAGTGTCTCCATTCGGGCGAGGGTGTTGACCGCTATTCGTGCAAGCGTGCCCCGCCACCCCGCGTGGGCAATGCCGATCGCGGGCGTTGTAACATCTACTATGAAAATAGGGACACAATCGGCAGTGAAAATGGCTAATGCTACGTCACGTTGTGTAGTGACAAGCGCGTCTGCTTCTGGGGGGAGTGTAGGCGTTGGCAGTGCTTGGTCAACGACATTAATAACATCGGTGCCGTGAACTTGACGACAGTAGCGCAGATGCGTTAAGCCGGTTTTCTGGAAGAGAATGGCTCTGTTCGCTGCAACTGCGTTCGGATCATCACCGACATGTTCAGCAAGATTCAGGGAGGCGTAAGGGCTCCGACTGACACCGCCGTGGCGTAGACTCACACCAGCGGTGACGATACCTGTTGCCTCAAGTTCCTGAATTGCGTGATAGATCTTCACGATTTGTAATCTTCTCTTGGTGGACTAAAGATGTCAAGTGCAACGGCGGGTTCATCAAAAGCCTTTGCACTGTGCTTGACGTTGGAAGGTATGAGGTACGCATCGCCCTTTTTAAGGGTCTGAGATTCCCCATCGATGGTTAATTCAAATGTGCCTTCAAGGACCATTCCCATCTGTTCATGCGGGTGGCTATGTTCAGCGACAACACTATGGGGTTTCAAATTAACGAAAGACATCATCAGTTTTTCGCCGTGAAGGGTGCGGATGCTGGCTCCGTCAAAAACCTTTTTTTCGGGTTGTTCATCAATAACAAAAAACGGCATCGCGTGTGAGTGCCTCCTGTTCTTTAGTGTTAACGCGGCTTGGCATTTGGTCAGCGATCAGATTTCATTCTCTATGGAAACGGCACATCGGGTGTGGCAGGTTCGACGTAAAGCAGCCGCTTACAACTTGAGCAGTAGACCTGTTTCTCATACTTCTGTGCTTCCTTGAGCGTCTGCGGTTGAATAGCGATTCGGCAGGTGCTGCAGGTACCGTTTTTGCCTAAGGCGATAAAACCGTTTTTCACGCGTGCTATGCCAGCTTCGCTTGCCAACTGTGCCTTGACCCATCGATGATATTCATCTCTACGCGCTTTGTCGATTTTTGGGAGAAACGCTTTCCGCTGTTTTAACTTTTCTTCTCGCTCTGTCTCTAATGCCTGGAGTTCCTGCCGGAATTGTTCGGTCTCAGTAGCAGTTTTTTCCTTTTCCCGATTTACTTCAACATCCAGTTTTGCGAGTTCTTCTTTCAACCGATCGCTCTCCTCCATGAGCATGAGGATAGCATCTTCGGCTTCACCATCTTGTTCATCAAGGAATTCGATCTGTCGTTCGAGGGCGGTATAGGCTTCGTTGGATGTGACAGTCCGCTGTTCGTCTTGATATTTTTCGCGTTGCACGGCGTTCATTTCAATTTCAGCGTTTCTGGCGCGTTGCCCTTTTTCTGCTTCCGCGAGTTCTTCGGATTTTGCTGCGATGTCCGCTTCATATTTAGCAACCTCTGCCTCTAATTGTTCAATCTGGCGTGGGATCGTTTGAAGTTTTTGTTGGATTGACAAGAGTTCCGAGTCGCGTTCTTGTAATTGGTAAAGTAGCGCGAGTTGTTGCCGCAAAGACTCATTAGCCATATACTTCTTGCTCCTTTTCGACGAGATAGGCGAAAAAAATGCCGAGTTGATACAAAATAAAGAGTGGTATTGCCATCAACAGCATTGACCATGGGTCTGCCGGTGTTAGCAGCGCCGACATCACACAAATACCTAATAAAGCATAGTTCTGCTTTTCACGAAAGCCGCGTGCGTTAATCACACCGATACGGGACAGGAATGCCATCACTATCGGTAACTCAAAAGCGATCCCGAAGCCTAAGATTAACTTTGTCACAAGGCTTATATAATTTTCTAAGTCCCACATATTCGGCATCTCTGGAAACAGTTGCGCGGAGAACTGTAGAACGACCGGTACAACAATAAAGTAGGCGAAAACAGCACCGATGGTGAAAAATGCGACGATGATCAGAAAAAGCGGTACAGCGAATCGCTTTTCCTCACGATTCAATGCCGGAAAAATGAATGCCCAGACCTGATAAATGATTATCGGCAATGCGAGCAAAATACCGGCGGTAACGCCCAATTTCAGGAACGCCATGATACCTTCCAAGGGTCCGACTTTCATGAGTATGGCATCGATGCCGGAAGCCCCCCCGCGCAAAGTGATCGCAAGAAAACCGAATATTGAGCCATCACCGCCGACCGCAGCATCAATAGCATTCGCAATCAGTGTGCTCATAGATGTTCGCAACGGGAACATAACAACTTTCTCAATCGGTCTGCTAAAGGATAGACACAACACCGTAAAGCTACCGATTGCGATTGCAGCGATGATAATTCGCCGCCGGAGTTCCTCAAGATGCTCCCAGAAGGTCATTGCGACATCATTAGATTCCTTGGATTCCATAGTACGTTCCGCTCGCGTTAAGAGGTTTTCGTCGGGGGTTTGATATTCGGTTCCGGGTCTTTATCAATTTCATCGGCTGCCTTTGTGAGTTCATCTTGGAGCTCGGTGCCGGCACTCTTAAATTCCCGGATCGCTTTCCCGAGCGAACGCCCCATTTCGGGTAATTTTTGGGGCCCGAAAATGACGAGCGCGATGACAAGGATTATAAATATTTCTATTCCGCCTATTCCGCCCATGTGTTTGATGCCTCCCTTAATGATATGTGGCAATTTGCTGCTACCTAAAGTATAGCATAAAATAGACGTATTGGCAATTAATTTTTTTTTAATGGTTGTCGGTTATCGGTTTTCAGTTGTCAGTAAGAGTGGTTACCAGTTCTCGGTTGTTGAATCAAGATTTGTGGGATTATATCGTCTGAATGCAGGTCGCATGAATCAACGGTATGAAGGTTCCCTATGGGCATTCCCCGGGGCATGTACGCCGCAAATCTCGGATTGCGCGCATTACGCGGATTGCGCGAGTTTTAGGATTAATGGGAAATAACGGTGTATGGAATTTCATAGTATTTCATAGTAAGGATTTGAAAAATCTGTGTAAGGACCGCTACGAAGCAAGGTGTGGTGTAGGTTTTCACGGCGTTGCTAAGCGTATCCATTTTTTTCATACCTATGAAATTATGATTTTAAGGTGCTGGTCGTTTCGCTTACGAACGCAGTGTTGGTGTGGGTGGACGAGCGTTTCTATTTTTGGCACTTAAAATGTGTTACTATGAAATTTTTGTTGATTGGTCTAAGGTTATCGGAATGTGGTTGTCTCGCCTGTTGTTATCTGGGTCGGATGTGGTCCACCCAGCAGC
>VYCT01000379.1 GCA_009843785.1 Candidatus Poribacteria bacterium
TAGTATAACATATTTTTTAGATAAAGTCAACATCTTTTGACTTTCGTAGGAGGCAACTGGGTTGGACTCAATGCTAAAGCAATGGGATTGTTAGAGAAGTCCCTTCAATTCAAACCGTACCCGCGATCCCCGTCCTTCAGTAAATTTGGCACCAAGGGCCACAAAAAGGGATTCAATACGTCGCCACTTCAATGTAGCCGGGACCGGCCTCCTGAAAATAGCGTTCAAAGTGTTCTGATGTCGTTTATTCATTTTTGTAAGAAATAATTTTCCATCTCCGTCCTTGATACATCTGGAGATCAGTCCTACCGGCACAGTTACCTATCCTCAATCGCTTCAACGTTCGCGCGAGGCAGTGTTGTTTGTTCGCCGTCTTCAAGTTCGACGCGCAAGACCCGTACCTGCGCCTCTGTCTCCAAGTTCTGAAGTTCTACCGGCAGTTCCGTGACGCGTCCTAATTTCCCGAAATACGGTTCCCGGATGATGCGTACCGAGCTGCCGACTTCCAGAAGACCTTCGGTGGTGTCATTCTCAGCATCGGAGGCTGCGGCTGTTGCCTCTGCAAGTGGAATCAGGATCTCCGGACGGACAACGCCAGCCCGTATCTGCGTCGCACCGTTGATAGAGGTTTTCATACCTTCCCGTGCTTTCAAAAGCGTGAACGTCTGCTCCGCCATCGCGATGCTCCCGAACCCCTCTGTAATCACCAATGTAATTCCGATCTCTTCGGAACCGGTAATTGCCACACCGAGCTCGTAACCGAGAAGTTCCCGCAGATCCGCGTCATCAATCCCACCCGCGATGATGCCTTTAACACCGTTTTGGATGGCTTTCTGAATTGCATCGGTCGCGACCAGTGATCCGCCAACCAAAATCTTATCCCGATGGTCAGGCTGTATCTGTTCAGCGGTCAACGTATCACCCGGCGATTCTGCAACAACGGTTAAGTCCCCAACCGTCTCGCCACCGATCCCGAAGATACCTTGGATATAAGTACCGTAAGTCTCCACTGTGACACCTTCATTCGGGAGCGTCGCCGTTACTGTTCCGTCGGTGTAGGCTTTAACTTCGACAGGCATCGGCGGTTCACGCAGGATCACTTGGCCCGTGACATCCGACACGGATTCAATCGTGCCGTCAATCGGTGAACGTGCCTGCGATTTGAAAAGCCCGAAAATCCCTTTTGTCGTTGCAATAATCTCGCCTTCCGCGACACTTTCACCGACGGATTTGAGCATGTATTCTGCAACTTCTTCCGGTGGGACACTGAGTATGTTAGCAACATTCAACAGTTGAACGTTGCCGGGCAGATCCGCCTTCGCGACGACATCCTCTGCCTTGACTGTTACACCGGCTTCAACGAGTACCTCACCTTCAAGCGGGAGCCGACGTTCTTTTTGTATTGTCATTCCCTCGGTAACTTTAAGACCGGGGGTATATGCATGCGCCATTAATTAGCCTCAATATTCAAAATATAATCCGTAATACAATTCTTAGAAAATTAGATAACCGATAACTGACAACTAATATATTATACCATTTTCGTTGTGTTTATGGTAGAATGAAATCAGAATTTACATAAGGTGAAGCAACAAATGTCAAACCAAAGTGTAACCTACAAAACCGATAAAATCATGCCGACATGGGAACAACTCGCTGAGATGGGGCGCGATCTCCAATTTCACCCAAGCGTCACCGAGCAGCCGAAGGTGCTGACTCAGGAACAGGTGACTAATTTCAATCGCGTCGGCTATATCAAAGGTATCCCGATTTTCGATGCAGCCGAAATCGGTGAACACCGCCAGTACTTCGATGCCCTATTAGCAAACGTCATCGCGGCGGGGGGCAGCAGCTACTCAATTATCTCCGCCCACATGAAATACGGTAAGGTCTATGACCTTCTCACGCATCCGAAGATTGTCGCCTGCGTAAAAGATATCATCGGCGAGGATATTATCGGTTGGGGCGCGCACTACTTCTGCAAAATGCCGCACGATCCGAAGAGCGTCGGTTGGCATCAAGATGCCGGTTACTGGCCCCTCACGCCCTCCAAAACCGTTACCGTCTGGCTCGCGATTGACGATGCCACCGTCGAAAACGGTGCGATGCGGTTTATCGCCGGTTCACATCATCTCGGACACTTGACACCTCGGCACAGCGACCCTGATGAAAACAGTGTGTTGGGTCAAATCGTCGAAGACGCTGAACAACACGGTGAACCCGTTGATGTTAAACTCAAGGCGGGCGAAATCTCTATCCATACCGATCTGCTTTTACACGGATCAAACGCTAATCCTTCGCCGAAGCGGCGGTGCGGTCTTACCCTGCGCTATTGCGCCACTGATGTCCAAGCATCTTTCCGCTGGGATAGAGAAGGTGTTGTGGTGAGTGGGAAAGATCGAAACGGACACTGGGGCAACCCACCGCGTCCGGCTATTGATTAATCCGATAGATCGTAAGCACCTGTGATCTCCGAATCACGACTTCTCGGGCTTTTATTTTACGTCAGTTCCCATAAACGCTAAAACAGCCGCCATAAACAGGAGTAACGAAAGTGAAACTAACAACAGCAAATCCAACAGTGCTCCTTCAAAGGCGATACCCAACGTTAGTTGTTCTGAGAATTTAGGAATGCTGTTAAAAGCAACCGGTTTTTGGGATAACCCTTCCTTTACAAAATAGACGTGGTAGCTTTCGCTGTCCGCGCTGTCCTCGGATTTGATGAAGTCAACGAACTGTTGTCTATAACGGCGCGCTTGTTGGACGAACCTTTTATGTCTGGTGAACCCTGTGCCAGAGAGAGATTCTACGGCGTATTTGTAGATGGCTGCTGGGGATAGCCGCGTAATTTGTTGTGTAAACGCAATTTGTGCGAACTGTTTATTTAGATGTTCATCCTCAATCCTGTTCTTTGCATCAGCGTGTTCATTTAGATAGTCCGCCCATAGCCTTAACACCTCAATTTTAGGCGGTTGATCGGAAGGCGAACCTGTTCGGTACAACTTGTCACCTTCTCTGTGCCGAGTATCAATTTCTTCTTCTGTCGCTTTCTTTGTCCGAGATATTTCGCTTCTGGAGGGGACCTGCTTGAAGCCGCTTGCCAAAACGCCCATTGTGTTTGGGATAAGCACCACAAACACGATCCAAATTAATAACAACGTCAGTAAGCAACTTGACGAATTAGAAAATTGACTTGAGATAAACAATCCAAGCCATAAAAATATTGAGAGGTAGAGGGCTGAAATAGCAACGATGATTCCAACCCTTCCCCATTCGCCCCCGTCAAGTGCTACAAGGTCTGAGGCGTTGACAATCAGTAAATTCAACAATATTCCTACAATGAGTGGGACCATGATGCTAAGAAACGCGCCGATAAACTTTGCGAGAAGCACGGTTGCACGGGGCACAGAATTAGCCATGAGCAAGCTTAACGTTCCTGTTTCACGTTCTCCAGAGATCGCATCGTAAGTGAACAGCATCGCCATAAAACTCATAACTAACCCGATGGTGAACGTCCAATCTAATTCCGTGAAATTGGGTAATGAATCATTTTTGCGGGATATGTCCTGTGGATACTGGAGCCACCAGTTCGGTGACCAAGAGTAGTCGAAGCTAAAATCAGGCGTTGTCATACCGATGCCATAGCCGCCACTGTAGGCACCTTCAACTCGCTTTGGTAAGTTCGCATCTTCACCGGTAGCGATGAAGGTTAATGGGCTCACGGATTTGTACAGATCGCCTGGGCCTTTTACGGCAAGTTCACCTAAATTACGACTTTTCTTTTTCAGCGACTCAGTGGCTTTGTGCATATCTTCGGAATATTCCGAGATCCGTCGCGGATATTGACTGCTCACAAATACCACGGCATTCATCACCATCAACACCATTACCAGAATCAGCGTGAGTGCAAATCGAAAACGCGTTAAATTATCAAGGATTTCCCGTTTTGCTATGTGCCAGATCATGTTGTCCTTTTTTCGTATCCATTGAAAGACGGGCAATAATGCCCTTCGCATTTGGGTGAGTACACCGCAAAATTGCCCTACTGCTTTGTCACGCCAGAGTTGATGGGTACAAAGATCGCGAGCACAGCTCGCTCCTACCAGCAGAGGTGTTTGGTTCTGGAAATAGGTATGTGAAGAAAATATTTTTTACCTATCATTTTACTGTTGACAGAACACTACTACAAACAATTCAGAGTTATTCGCTATATAACGTCGTAGCGTAGGAATGAGATAAATGCTCCCATGAAGAATAGGACGTTTAATACCGCGAGTATCATAATGTCCAATGTTGCGCGTTGCAGACTCTTACCAATGCCCTCGCTCCGTTCCTTAAATCTTGGAATTTTGTTCAAGTCAAAAGGTTCCTGAAATTCAGTGGTAAACCATCTGCGTGAAGAAAATATTTTCTCGTCTCTTAGATAGTCGACCCATTCACGCCGATACTGTCGCGTCTGTTCCATAAATCGCCAGAAACTTCCGAGGTCTGTTTCTGCCAGAATTGCAGCGGCATTATAATAGACCGCTGCCGGAGATATACGGGATATATTTAGTGCCAATAGAGATTGTCGATTTGGATTTTTGTCGAGATATGCTTTGCGTATTTGCCATATCCGATCGGCGTATTGCGCCCGGAGGTTTTCCTTGAACTCGTAGCACTCTTGGGCAAAAGGCAAGCCTTCTTCATTCCGAAAACCGCTCGCACTGACTGTCTCTCCACTGTCGTAATCATTGACCCCTGATTGGGAACCCATGCCACTGAGATTGACGCGATCAAGAGGATACTCAACGCCTCGTTTCTGTAAATAATCTTTGACTTCGGCTTCAAATTTCTTCCACTGTTCACCGGCTTGTTCTTTATAGGGTTCCTCTGATTGTATCGGACTTGCATGTTCCACCAGTAGAACTGTTAGATTCGGAACAATAAGCACAAAAAGAACCCAGACACACATTGAAAACATCAGAGTGATAGAAGGTCGGTCCGTTCGAGTGGAAAGAAAGAGTCCGATAAGAAAAAAGAGAGATACATAGAGCATTGATACAAGGAAGATTAGTAATATCCGTCCCCAATCTGAACTGTTGAAAGAGACGTAAGGAGAGAATTGTATCACCAATAAGCCTGCAACAAAACTCGCAATAAGCGGAAGAGAAATAGACACCATTCCGGCAATATATTTTCCCAAAAGCAGCGTCGATCTTGAAACTACGCCTGAGAGCGCTAATCTCAAGGTGCCTGCTTCCTTTTCTCGCGAGATTGCGTCGTAAGAAAAAAGCAGCGCGAGCAGACTCATTACCACTTGGCAGATGACTGTGAAGTCAATGGAAGAAAAGATGTTCAGATAAGGGTTATCAGAACCGTGGTGTTCGGCAACAGCGGGAACATATCCGTGTGCCACTGTTACCGTATTTCCCTTTCTTTTATCCACGCCTTCGTTGAAAATGCTAAGCAGTTTCGGGTTTCTATCACACTTCAGCATGTGCGTGAGTCCGAATTCAGAGTATCTTGTTACCTGACTTATCTTATCTTCGTTTTCTCGAATAGCAGTTCGGTAGCTTTGCAATCTGTCCTCATAACCTTTGGTCAAAACGAAGAGATTTGTCACAATCAGAAAAAAATAGATAAGCAATCCCATGAGGAATCTGAAACTCAGGATATTTGCTGTAATTTCTCTTCTAACAATTGCCCAAAGCATCCCATTGCCTCCAGTTACCGCCAGTGTCAAAGATTTTCGTTTCTACATCTGTTCTCTCCAAATAGATACCGCTCGGATTCAAGAGTTTTCAGTGACACACCATTTCTCAAAGACCGTTTCCTCGAGAAAAACACTGTGGTATCTATATGTATACGTAGACCCAATCTGTAAAGGATGATATTCTTCTGTCTTGCCCGGGACACTGTATTCCATTAATTCTGCCTCCGTTGTGAGCCCGTTGGCGTGTTCGTAGCGCGTTTTCACGAGTCCAATCCCTTTAGCAAACCACAAATAGCGTGTGCCGTTAACAAATGGACTCTCCTTTTTTGAACCTCGTTCGTAAGGTTTATCATTAGTCGTCGCAAGTAGATTATTCTGAAAGTGTGATGGGGTGTCAATGAGTGCACTTTTGTGCTTGAGGCATGCCGAGAAAGTCCCGGCAGAAACTTTCACCTGTTCGTATCCGTCCAAGATTGTCTTCGCTAATGAATCCCAGAACCCTTCTTGGATCCAAGTATCACCTATAACCAAGGGAAACCTAAGAAGGGAAGGTGTAATAGCAGTTCCCAAAAAAGGCATTGTGACAGGTTCTCCCTTATCACATTCTTGACAACCGAAACTGGCAAGCCTCAAAAATCCATCGGTTTTTATGAGAGAGGCACCTCCCTCTCTAAATTGCTTGCCATTCTCGGTGGTGGCGTTAATGCGCACTCTAATTTTACGTTCCATTTTAGCCATCTCCTTAAACGTCGCGAAAGATTGGAAATCGTCGAGCGTTGATTGAATCAGAGGTTCGTTCTTTTTTAGCCGATTTCGCGCACGATTGAGCCGACTTTTTATTGTGTTTTTGGTTACATCCAAAAAACCGGCGATTTCTTCACAGGACATGCCATCGAAATAGTGGAGGGTAACAACAGTGCGTTCACTTTCTGGCAATTTCGCAAGCCACTTTTTAACGATTTCGCGCAGTTCTTGCCCCGCTTCTTTCGCTTGCTCTCCTGCAAGATACCCAGAATACGGATCGTTGTGTCTCATGGCGATGTTTATATTCTCAGAAAGTTCGGAATTCAGGCGTTTCTCACGAAACCACGCGAGACAACATCGCGTGGCAATGGCATTGAGCCACGCAGAAAATCGATGCGGATCGTTAAGGGTGCCAAGTTTTTGGTGGGCTTTTAGGAAGGTCTCTTGAACGATGTCTTCAGCAATGTGGAAATCCTTAATTGTTCGCCACACAGTCGCATGCACCTGTTTTTGGTACTTTTCCATTAATGTTGTGAAGGCTGTATCGTCACCTGCGAGGACACGGTGAACCAAAGCGACATCATTGTTTTCCATCACGAACTCCTGCGATTACGGTTACGTTTGACTCTCAATTCTTAGTGTTTGTCCGGCTTTTGACTTAGTGACGCGAATTGAGCAGGAAAGGTTGCATAATTCTGCAAGTTGATGGTTCGGCGTGTTTTTTGGAAAGGGGTATCAATTTGAAAAAATTGGGAAGGGATCGCTATGTTGCTATTCTGTGTCCTCGTGCTCCTCCTCAGATTCGTAAAAACTGTCGAAAATCTCAATATCACTGGGCGCGTATTTCTCCCCATAAGCGGATTTGATACTATTCCATAACCGATTTAAAACGCTTTCACTCTTCAACTGGTTGTAGTTGATTTCTCTGGTCGCCTTCTCTATGCAATTGTCAACAATAACTAAAAGCACCTCTGGAATTTCGGCATTCTCATCGATAATATCGTCAATAGTTTCCCATACCGCGTGCCTGAACAGGGTGGGTAGGCGATTGATGTGGTGGAGGACCACCTGTGTTACAAGCACAATAAAACATGACAGGCGCGGTATAGCAATATCTTTCGCTGCGTCGTGTGCACCGAGATCTTCCGGTATACCAATTTCTTCGACATGCGCAACAACACCTTGGTGGATAAATCCTATGCGAAATTCAAAGTTTTTGTGCAGCTCCTCCTGAAAATGTAATGCGCAGTGGTCAGGTGTAATTCGCATACACTCCGCTCTTAGTATCCGTTTGTCAATCGTCGTCTGTTTTTTCTTTCTCATTAATTTTTGAACTTTTCTCCGAAGCCTTTGGACTTAGAAGGAAAACTCGCTCCTATAAAATTTAGCAAATTTAAACGGTATCCAAAAACCCCAATTCACGCAACCGATCAATCCAACGCTGTCGCTTTTCACTGCCCGACGCATTTGCGATCCAGTCTGGATGGTAGAGCGGGTCGCCTGGGCGGTTAAATTGTTCGGGCGTTCTCGCGTTGCTGCGTGCCCGATTCCGTGTTGCGGCATCTTCTTGAGGTGTCTTCGGATTGTTGTAGTAAACCACGGTACACATCCGACGGTCTTCGCTGCCACCCCAACTTGCATGCCAGCACCGCATATCAAAAGCAACCACGTCCCCCGGTTCCGATTTGCAAACATAACCCGGCACATCACAAATCTCGAGTCCGAGTTCATTGAGATTTTCCCGTAGATCATTGTGCAGGGGATTCTTGTGAGAGCCAGGGATGAGTCGCAACGCGCCGCTTCCGGCATCAACCGGTTCCAAATAATATGCAAATTTCACCCCATAGCAGTCTTGGGTTGGATCGGCGTTATGATCGGGATGCCAACTGGTATTGCCGACATAACGGTTCGCATCCGAGACGATGAAGAATACATCATCGCCGTACAGTTGCTCTGCGACTTCAGAGAAGCGTGAATCTTCCGGTATACTCGTGAAGAATGGTGTCTCGGGTCCCATCATCGGCAGCCAATGTCGGCGCGTGCCATCGAAGGGTGCATGCCGATATGCTGAAGCCATTGCGGCTTCAAACTCCTTGTGTATGGTGTCCAGCTCGTCTGGGTTAAATAATTGCCGAAAAATGAGGAATCCCAAGGTGTGAAAATGCTTGATTTGCTGTTCTGTGAGCATAATGTTCCTCCGAACGTTATGGCGTTACATATCAAGATTATTGTTTTTTGCGTTGTGCCAACTTCTGTTTTAGTTTTGGGGTATCTACAACGTCGCGATTCACAATCCACGATGGGATTTGTCCAGAGGCTACGCTGATAATACTTTCACACGCACTTTTGCCATTGCCTTCAAAGCACTCATCCGTCCAGCATATACTATGTGGGGTGACAATAACGTTATCCAAACTTAAAAGCGGGTCATCATCACTAATAGGTTCCTGCTCAAAGACATCAAGCCCTGCGCCTTGAATCCGTCGATTCTGGAGTGCCTCTGTGAGTGCCTGCTGGTCAACGATTGGACCACGGGCGGTGTTAATCAGATAAGCCGTCGGCTTCATCAGCCCGATACGCCTTGCATCGACGAGTCCGCGCGTCTCTCCGTTCAACGGACAGCAGACGCAGACAAAATCAGCAGTTTGCATCAAAGTATCCAAATCGACGAGTTCTACCCCGACCTCCTCTGCTTCAGCAGGTGTGACGTAGGGATCGCAGGTGATGTGGCGCATCCCGAACGGTTTCGCGAGTTTGAACGCCTCTTTTCCGATATTGCCCATACCGACGAGTCCCAGCGTCCTGCCGACTAACCCCATTCCCATGTAATTTTTCGTGTCTCTCCATCCACCAGCACGGGTGAGTCGATCCTTTATTAACAATTGATGACTCAGCGAGAACACAAAAGTCATAATAGAGGTGGCAACCGGGCGGCGCACCCCATCGGGGGCAATTGTGAGCAGGACCCCATTTTCGGTACACGCTTCGACATCTACCTTATCATATCCGACACCGAACCGAGCGATAATCGCTAATCTGTCAGCATCTGTGAACGTCTCTGCCGTGATACCTGCGCCCAACACTAAGAGCGCGTCATAATCCTGTACCTGTGTTGCTTTTAAGACCGGTGTGTTTTCTGCAATATATTCCCAGTGCAGACCAGCTTGGTCAAAAAGTGGACCGGCAATGTCATCTAAATCAGAAGTGCCATCGGGCCCCACGAAGTCACGTGTAATCCCTACACGAAATACGGATGTATTCATTGTTATTCCTATTTTTCGAGCCAAATGTGACGGAAGTACCGCCATTTCAACGGATGCAGTTTGAGATCCTTAACCTTTTTGTTAATCACTAAAATCTGTTTTGCGTGTGCCAACGGTACCCACGGTACATCTTTGTGGAAAATCTGCTGTGCTTCTTGGTAGAGCGCGACCCGTTTGTCTCGATCATTGATTGCCCGCGCCCGTTCCAGCACATCTTGCATCTCATCACTTCGGTAAAATGCGATGTTTCCAGCGGGCTTCTCCGCTGACGATTTACTTAAAAGAAAGTAAAGGAAATTGTCTGGGTCACCGAGGTCGGCACTCCATCCTAACATGGCTATATCATGCTCCCCATTTTTCGTCTTCTCAAGATAGGTGCCCCAGTCGAAGGTCACTATTTTTGCCTGAATACCGATGTTTCGGAGTTCCGATTGCAGCACTTCAGCTAGGGCGCGTCCATCAGGAATATACGGACGCGGCACGGGTAGTGCCCAGAGTGTCGTCTCGAATCCCTCAGGGTATCCGGCTTCAGCAAGAAGTTGCTTGGCGAGTGCCGGATCGTAGGCATAAGGCTCAATCGAATCGTCATACCCCCAGAGTGTCGGTGGAATGGGGTTCTTCGCAGGGATTCCCAAACCTTGATATAGATGTTCAATAATCACGGGTTTGTTAATGGCGTGGTTGATAGCGAGCCGGACTTTGTGGTTGTCGAACGGTGGTTTGTCCATGTTCATCGCCAAATAGCCGATGCTCATCCCGGGTTGCGATAGTAATTCAAGCGACGCATCATCCTGAATCTGTTGTAAATCGTCTGGATTTGGGAACTCCATGGCGTGAAGGCTGCCCTGCTGAAGTTCAATGAGCCGCACCGAATTGTCAGGAATAGAGCGGAAAATGACCCTATCCAACATGGGACGCCCACCCCAGTAAGCGTCGTTTGCTGCAAGCACGATTTTATCGCCTCTATCCCACTGCACAAACTTGAACGGCCCGGTGCCAACAGGGTTGTTAGAAAACTCATCCCCCCATTTTTGAACGGCTGTTGGACTGACAATAGAGAACGGGGTTATGGCAATCGTATAGATAAAGGGCGCGTAAGCCGTTTTAAGGCGAATTTGGACAGTAAATTCATCAACGGCAGTAATCGTATCGACGATCTCTGCCAAGCCGGTGGCTATCCAATAGATATAACTACCGCCGACCTTATGGAAGGGGTGTGTATCATCGTGCTGTCGGTTCAGCGAAAAAAGTACCGCCTCGGCGTTGAAAGGGGTGCCGTCATGGAAGGTTACGCCTTGCCGCAAGTGAAAAGTCCAGGTCAAACCGTCTTCTGAACTCTCCCAACGTGTCGCGAGCCCCGGTTCAATCTCAGTGCTGCCATCTTTGTATTCAACGAGTGTATCGTAGATATTGTCGCAAACTTTAAAAGATTCTCCATCTTCCTCAAGTGCTGGGTCTAACCCCACAGAGTCGCCGCCGCGTCCAAATATGAGGGTGCCGCCCGGCTGCTGATGCGAATCAGCGGACGCAGGCGAAAGCATGGCTACCGGCAGTATCAGGACAATCAGTAAGAAAACCCGTGTGAAAAAGTTGTTTTGCATAAATTGCTCCGATGTGTATTAAAAAGATATATGCTTTATGATACAGACTTTTCTGCGAAATGTCAAGCGGTCTTTTTACGCTCTCAGAACCAAATAGCCCCGCTGTGCTGACGCGATTTGAAACCGGATTTGCGTAAAAGTCGTTTTATTAAAGGGGGTAATGTCTCAACTGAAAGTGACGAGGTGCCGAAGGTACTTGATACAGTTCTTCGGTGTGTTCTATGGCGTTATTAGGACACAAACCTCACGCTATCAATAAAGCGTCTTGAAATAATATGCTATCTTTTGAGCAACTCATCCAGAATCTAAAGGATACAACGCAGCCGAGCATTGTGCGTAGCAGTGCTATCGTGGGTCTTGTCACGCATGACAGTTCACGGAGTGTAAAGTTTCTAACTGAGGCACTCGCGGACTCAAATGCAATGATACGGCGCGAAGCGGCAAAGGCACTTCAGGACTTGGATGCCACAAGTGCAACCGAGCCACTGCTTCGCGCGTTGCAAACGGAGTCGAATGATTTAACACTTTGGGCACTGCTTGAAGCACTCAGCGAATTGGGAACCCTCAGTGTACTTCCTACGCTCGAATCGCTGCTCACTGTCGACTCTATGCTCACGCGGATAGAGGTTAAGAAAAGTATCTCCCGCCTCCAGGACCGCTACCCCGACGCAGCTGCGGTCACATCTCCTGAAGCCTCCAAGCCTGAACCGAGTCAGGAACGGATAGAAATAGAAGCACCGTCACCGACAGTCAGTTTTAGGGACCCGGAGCCCGCACCCGTTCATCCAATTGAACCGACTTTAGCAGAACTTGACGAGACAACTGATACAGCGGATCGCGCACAGCCCGTTGACAAATCTGCTGAAATTATAGATGAAACCGGACCGACAGCAGCAGCAGAAACATCCACAAGTCTGCCTAATAACCTTGATGAAAAGACGCTAACGGATCCGGAAAATACAGATGACACACAATTTGCTGAGGAAGCGGTCGAAACCACGGATGAAACGGAAGGGGCAGCATCGGTTGCCTCCGATCCGGCACCGGCACAACGCGAAGATGATACAGATATAAAGGATTTATCAGATACAATCTCGGGATCCCCTCGGCTTGCAGGTTCATCCGTTAACCTCCCCATCTTAGCACCGAGTGCTGCCACTGTGCCGTACGATCCGAAGGGAACAGCCCTTGAACCGACCCCTGCCAATTTTTTCCTGACCCTACTGCATCCAAACCGGTATTTTTCTAAGCAGTGGATGTCCAGAACACGCGCCTATCTAATATTGTGGGCTGTCCTGATTGCGGGTGTCATCGGATTCATCCAACATCAGAAGCACTTCAGAGCGGAATCAAACTCGCTGTCCCGCATTGGGCTCTCCGCCGATGAACTGCCAGAATTGGCAAAACGCTCCTTAGCCGAAGGTGATTTTCATATTCAAGAGGGGTATTATAGAAAAGCCATTAGTGCTTATGAACTGAGTCGAGATATCGGGGCGCTCCCTATTAATTTCTACAGAAAACTCGGCTTCGCATACTTCAAGGAAGGGCAGTACGCACTCGCCGTTGAAGCGTTTGAGTTGTTTTTAGAGATGCGAGATGACGAGACACCCGATGTATTTGCCGCGGAAGCATCGCTTATGGGTGTATACACACTCACTTCAGTGGGAGAAGGTGCTACGCGCGACTATGAGACCTACAATATCCTCGGCACGGCGTATGCCGAACTTGGACGTGTGTTAGACGCGCAACGTGCTTATGAGCAAGCGATACGCCTCGCGCCCAAATATGGCGAAGCCTATAATAACCTCGCCCGTCTCTACGCGAACAACGCCCCGCACCCCTTAACAGCCGGTCTTGGAAATCCGGAAATTTCTCCAAAACTAAGACTTGCTGAGGCGTTGGCATATACAGCCGTTACGCTGAATCCAGATGTAGCCGCGTATCATGATACCTTGGGTTGGATTTTGTCGAAACGCGGGCAGGTGAATAAGGCGATGAAAACCTTAGAACGTGCTATTAATCTTCAGAAAGATGCGATTGAACCACACTACCATCTCGCACAAGTTGCACTGGCAGCCAACGAACGCCAAAAAGCAGCAAAAGCGATCCGTAACGTGTTCAAACTCAAGCCTTCTTTTGTGCCTCTCAACACGGTCAAGTAGCAGTGGTACTGCATTTTATAGTAAAGTCCCCAAATTAATTCACATCTAAATTGGTGTTTCGCTCCCAAGTTAATTGAACATAGCACCTACTCCGTATTGGCTCATTTTCGTATTTTGAGCGTGAAGTTTCGCGGTAGCAAGTATTATGTTTTAAAGAACCGGTAACCTCGATGTCGTTCCATGGTTTCCACCAGCATTTTTTGTGAGTGAAGAACTTTGGCTTGAGGTAATGTTTGGTCCGCGGGTCTGTTTCCACCCGTTCAGTAGCCCTACTCTTTGCGGCTTCCAGGCTTACACTTTTAAAAGTCGTTTTGACTTGGTAAATGTGTACAGGCTCTTCTACAGTCGGATATGAGATAATACCGTATTCAATCGTGTATTCGATCGTTTCTGCGAAAATATTAAGATTGTGCTTCATCAACACCTACCTCTGATTAAGCGGTTTGAAGTGGTAAAATATCTGTGATTCTACAGGATATTCAAGTCTTTAGTGCATTTATTATTCGCTTGGCACCTTTTCTATTATCGGATGATGGAGAGTTTGCCAACGTGCCGATCTGTGTCAGACGAAAGGACGTATATATAAATGCCGCTGCTGATGTTGGAGAGGTCCCAAACTTTTTTCTCACGTTCACGGTCCGTCTTAGCGAGCGACGCAATACAGTTGCCACTGACATCGTAGATATAAATATTCGTTCCCGCCGGCAGATTATCAAATGTAACCTGATCGCATGTTGCTGGATTCGGATAGACGATTGTCTCAGCAAGTTTGGGTGCTGGCAGCGTTATCGTCAACATTCTTGCGTCATCTTCGAGGGCGGCACCGTCTATATCCGAAAGTTGTAATGCCTCAATCTGATAGCGGTTGCCTGTCTGGAAGACTTCGAGAGGAAATGTAAGTACGACCCGCTGCCGAGTCTTATCAAGCATCGCTGAACGCGGTGTATAAACCTCCGGTTCGCTGTCCATACTTCCGTACTTGTGCAAACGGTAGCGTCCAGCAGACGTTGCCGAGATGCCCATCGGTTTGTCAAAATTCAACGAGATTTGATTCGGCGGCGAATACATCGCATCTCGTAATCGCGGTCGTTGGGTTGCGACTACAGATACAGGCGTGGAGCGTCCTGAAAGTTCACTGTTGCTATCCCGATCAAAGACGGTTAAAGTGTTATTGCTATTAAACAATAAAACGTTCGTACCCGCTCCATTGATATCTACCACAATCGGATTGAAAGTGTTTGTCGCCGAATGGTGCCAGATCGGACGGTAATCTACGCCATCATATTGCACAAGGTAGAAATTCGGCGCGACGGCAATGCACAATTCATTGCGTCCATCGTTGTTCGCATCTGCAATAGCCATTCCATTCCCGCCATCGCGTACATCACGAATGCGTTGCGTCCATACGGGTCGATAAGTGTCGTTTCCATCGGATTTAAAAACAGTTAAAAGCCAGTGATGGTACCGATTATCCAATTCTATAGCACCGACCTTGGTCCCTGCCCTCGCACAGACAGCGAATTCCGCTTTGCCATCACCGTCCATGTCTCCAGCGGCAAAGAGTTCTGGACTGCCTTCCGGCAGTGTAGTTGTCCATGTATGTCTATACTGGTTGTTTCCAATTGCCTCGTATATAAATATATCGCCGTCGCTATCCCCAATTAAAATATCCGTCTGTCCATCGCCATCAAAATCGCCGATAGCGAAATTCGCGCTAATTCTGTTCTCGCCTAACGTCGGGTTTTCGAGCGTAGCGGTATTGTGATAGTTGTTATCTCCATCTGCTTCGTCCACTGAGATAGAATTGGTGGTGTTATCGCGAGTGAAAATTTCGGGTGTACCATCTGTATCCGCATCCGCAATAGTTATACCCCATTTCCCCGGTGCTTCCCAGATGCGTTCCGTTGGAAATTCGCCTTGTGCGGATTGTTCGAGCAAGAACGTCACATCTGGTGGGTTACACAATATTTCCATGAGACCATCGTTATCCGTGTCCATGATGGCTCGTGGCAAGAACCGTTCAGCAAATGAGAAAATTCGCTTGAAGCTGCGGTTATCCTCAATCTCAAAAATTTGTGCCGAGTTCGTACCGATTTCTGCAGTGATAAGTTCTAATCTTCCATTTTTGTTTAGGTCTACCGGTGTGCCGACAGCATGCAACGCGCGTTGCGTTGATGTGCCTTGCAAAAGGTGCAGTGGATTCATCGGCACGTCTTGTACGTTAACCGCATACAAGCTGCCGTTATTGTCATCAATTCGCAGTCCGCCTGCACGATTTTTTGCGAATAAGCGATACTTATACGCACCGGGGGATATACCTAAATCGGACAAGTTCACGATATGGAGAAGATTCTCTGAATCCGAGCGGACAGCCCTAACGCTATCCCCGTTTGCCTGAAAAATCTCTATTTCTCCGATAGAAATCTCATCCGTTTGCCACAGCACCACTGATGTAACGCTGTTTCCAACAAACCATGCCTGTGATTCATACGCAGAAATGAGCGGTGCCGTGTGATTCACTTCAACAACAGTTCTGTCTCTTTTGATTTCACCGGTTTTCGATTTGACGCTGAGCCGTACTGTGTATTTCCCTTCCGTTAAGGTGGAAGTGTCCCATTTGTACAGGCAAACATTAAATTTCGGTTTCGTTTTCAGAGTGCCTAAGGGCAACCATAAATTCGGTACTTCGCCGATGCCATATTCTAACCAGTACTCCGTGAATTCGCCCCCTCCAGCACTGCCAAAAATCTCAATTTTTTCAATATTATTGGGTTCGGCATCTTGTGAGAACATTCGGGCGGTGTTAATTTGCACAATGAGTGCCGTTGGAGCGGTGAGTGCGGTGTATGCATTAAGCGAACCGGCACCAACGAGGTTGCTTATAAAAAGTGGGTCTGCGGTTCTAATCAAAGCCTCCCGAACCTCTGCATTGGTATAATCTGGATTCTCGGACCTAACTAAAGCCGCAACACCAGAGACATGCGCAGCCGCCATAGATGTGCCAGAATCGTTTAGATATCCACCGTTCAGGGCTGTGCTGAGAATTTCCTCACCAGGTGCGGCAATGTCAATTGTCGCACCAAAGTTGGAGTCGCTGTATAGCTGCCGCTCTATGTTAAGCCCTGCAACCGAGATGACGGTGTTAAGCCCGGCAGGGTACAGTGATCCGGCGGCTCCGTCGTTTCCTGCAGCCGCAACCATCACACACCCACGAGCGTAAGCGTATGCTACAGCGTCTTCTACGATGAAGGCGTTTACGGTATCCCCCCAACTCATGTTAATCACCTGTGCCCCGTTATCAGCAGCGTAAACGATCGCTGCAGCGACATCATCATTCTGGAGATACCCACCGCCCCCATATTTGAACCCGGCTCTCAAGGGCATCAGACGGGACCGCCACGCAATGCCAGAAATCCCAATTCGGTTGTTCGCTTCCGCAGCAATGATACCGGAAACATGGGTGCCGTGTCCTATTTCATCTTCAGGTTCGTTATCGCGCCCTTTCCAATCACCGTTGCCTGGTAGCGTCGGCGCATCGCTGAAATCCCAGCCGTTAAGGTCGTCAACATAGCCGTTGCCATCATCATCAACACCGTTCCGCGGAACTTCACCAACGTTTCGCCAAAGCTGCGAACGAAATTCGGGATGCTGCATATCGACACCGCCATCTACAACAGCCACTGTTACTTCTGGGTTTCCCTGTTCAATATCCCAGGCTTGTGGCATATTCATTAAAGCTAAATTCCACTGTTCGCCATAGCTGGGGTCGTTCGGTACTATTTCGGCGCAGGGACGATTGAGACGGTTCATCTCAACTGCTTCAACGGATGAATGCCTCGCATACCGCCGCTGCAACGGTTCTAATGCCCATTCCGCTGGAAACCGAATGAGATAGTTACGACGGAGACGTGGATGTTGTCCGGCGGGTGTCATCGGTAAGAACACGGGCGAAACGGACACCGCACCGAGTTTTCTACTCAATGCGTCGAGTTCCTTAGGAGAAGCGTCTGGACGCAAGCGTACAATCAGTTCACCGGGCGTGTGAGTGATTTGGGAAAAACTGTCCGAGTTGCTCTGCGCAAAGACGCATTGGGCATTTATAACCAACACGAGAATGTAGATATAGATAGATTTCTTTGTCATAATTTTTTGTGTGTTTCGCTGCGAAGAGACCTCCGTTTTTTCAATGCTGCGCCGCTGCGTCTACTATTTTGTCAGCGCCATTCAGTTCTCCCATAATTTCGGTTCTCGCGCGCTGGTGCTTTCTCCTGTTGACTGCTGACAATTGGCTATTTTGCATTTAAAATTGCAATTCTAACATCAATCTGCTATATTATTATCGTACGGAATTCACGCGGAAAAAACAAATTTTTTGTCCACAGTAAAATATAAGGAATACACGCATGAAAGCATCAGAACTCACCGTAAAATGTTTGGAAAACGAAAACGTTGACTATATTTTCGGAATACCCGGCGAAGAAAACCTGGATCTCATGGATGCCTTATTAGAATCCGATATTGAATTTATTCAGACGCGTGATGAGCGAGGTGCCGCCTTCATGGCAGATGTCTACGGTCGTCTCACAGGACGCGCGGGAGTGTGTCTCGCGACCCTTGGTCCTGGTGCCATGAACCTTGTCACAGGCGTTGCTGATGCCAATATGGATAGAGCACCCCTCGTCGCCATCACCGGACAAGCGAGTTTGGACAGGATGCACAAGGAATCGCACCAATACATGGATGTCGTTTCTGTCTTCAAACCGATGACAAAATGGAATACACTGCTCCACCTGCCTGAAATCATTCCTGAATCCATAAGCAAAGCGTTCAAAATAGCGACAGGCGAAAAGCCGGGTGCTACGCATATCGACTTTCCAGAAGATGTTGCGAGTATGCAAATTGATGGCGAACCGATCTCACACGATTTCCAAAGCGAGGCGGAACCCGTTGTCTCCTGTTTGCAACGCGCTGCGCAGCTCATTAACGACGCAAAACAGCCTATTATTCTCGCCGGAAATGGCGTTGTCCGCCAAAATGCCGCTCGAATGCTCACCCAATTCGCTGAAATGACGAATATCCCTGTTGCACATACTTTTATGGGTAAAGGCAGCATCCCTTGGACGCATCGACTCTCGCTCCTGAGTGTCGGGTTACAAGCAAACGATTTCGTCTCCTGCGGGTTTGACCGGGCAGACCTCGTTATCGCTGTCGGTTACGATATCGTCGAATACCATCCACGCCTCTGGAACCCGAACCGCGACAAAAAACTCATCCATATTGATACACAACCGAGTGAAACCGATGCCTCGTACATTACTGATGTTGAGATGGTCGGTAATATTCGACAGAGCCTCAGGCACCTCATGGCAGAAGAAATCTACCCAAAAGACGCAGAATATGCCTCAAACACGTTGCGGAAAATCATCCTCGACCAACTTAGCGAACATCGAGACGACGCGGATTTTCCGATGAAACCCCAAAAAATTTTGAGCGATGTCCGTTCTGTCCTCGCTGCGGATGACATCGTCATTTCTGATGTAGGTGCACACAAAATGTGGATTGCACGCATGTATCCGTGCTACCAACCCAATACATGCATCATCTCCAATGGGTTCGCTGCCATGGGCATCGCGCTCCCGGGGGCTTTCGTCGCTAAACTGATCTATCCGGAGCGTAAATGTTTGGCAATCTGTGGCGATGGCGGGTTTATGATGAACTCACAGGAACTCGAAACCGCTGTCCGGACCGGTGTGCCTTTTGTGACCCTTATCTTTAATGATGAAGCGTACGGGCTTATTGAGTGGAAGCAGATGAACGGCTTTGGCAGACCCGCACATATTGATTTCACTAACCCCGATTTCGTCAAATACGCAGAAGCCTTCGGTGCCAAAGGTTATAGAGTTGAAGCGAGTGACGAACTGGTTCCCATACTCAATGACGCGTTCAGTCAGAAGGTCCCCTCGGTCATCGACTGCCCCGTCAACTACGCAGAAAACTTACGCTTGACGGATGAACTTGGGCAGTTGACGTGTCCGATTTAACGCTTTCTGTAGGAGCGAGCTGGGCTCGCGATCTTCAGAGACCTCTTTCTGTAGGAGCGAGCTGGGCTCGCGAACCATAATGATTGCTGATTTTATATTTTTCGCTTTCAGACGCTAATCGTGGTTTTAGTTTATTTGCTTTCGGATATGCTTCGTTTTTTCTAAAGGAGGATGTTACACCTAAAAATGGCAGTTTCAACAATTGAGTGGGCAGATGGCAGAATTCGGATGATTGACCAGACGCTGTTGCCCAACGAATTCAAACACATTTATTGCGATGACCTTCCCGCAACGTGGGAGGCAATTAAATCTTTGCGCGTCCGTGGCGCGCCCGCTATCGGCATCGCTGGTGCCTTGGGTGCAGTACTCGGAATTTGGAATTCTACCGCGAAAACTTACGACGCGTTTGCTGCCGAACTCAAATCCGCGACCGATTATCTCGCAACATCGCGACCGACAGCCGTTAATCTGTTTTGGGCACTTGATAGAATCACCCGTACTGCGAAAGAAAACAAGCACCTCCAAATCCCTGAACTCAAAGAGGTGCTGCTTGCCGAGGCTCTCGAGATTATCAATGAAGACAAGGCGATGTGTCGGGCTATCGGGCAACACGGCATGGCATTGCTGCAGGAAAATGACACCATTCTGACGCACTGTAACGCTGGTGGCTTAGCCACATCGGACTATGGTACGGCGTTGGCTGTGATGTTTAGCGCACACGAAGCGGGTAAGCAGATCCAAGTTTATGCCGACGAGACGCGCCCTCTGTTACAAGGCGCACGCCTCACGACTTGGGAACTCATGCAAGCGGGTATTGATGTAACCCTTATTTGTGATAACATGGCAGCACAGGTCATGAAAGAGGGCAAAATCCAATGCGTGATTGTCGGTGCGGATCGGATTGCCGCGAATGGCGACACCGCTAACAAAATCGGCACTTATAACGTTGCGATCCTCGCAGAGGCACACGGCATCCCGTTTTATGTTGCCGCGCCAACTTCGACGCTGGACTTCGCCCTTGAAACCGGGGCAGAAATTCCGATTGAGCAACGGGCAGCGGAAGAGGTAACAGAGGGCTTTGGCAGGCTAACCGCGCCTGAAGGTGTAAAGGTCTATAGCCCCGCATTTGATGTCACACCTGCGGCATTAGTTACAGCAATTATTACCGAAAAAGGCGTAGCACGCGCCCCTTATACAGAGAATCTGGCGGCTTTACGCGACGCATAAACTGTGTTATGCCGCTTTCGCTATATTCGCGCGGGTGCCCTGGATATCAAAGCAGTCGTACTGGTTCGTGTTCATGATCCGAGTCGCAAATGCCATCGCCTGTTTTTCGGTGAGATAGCCGTCGGAGATTTCGGCTTCAAGGGCGCGTCGAATTTCGTTCCTCGCTTGGATCGCGTATGCCATCGCGCTGGTGGGCCATCCTGTATCGCCCCCGAAGGCGAACAACTTATTTGAAGGAACAGCGTGAATGCACCGGCGCAGGAAATCGCGCGAGCTATACGGATCAATACTCCATGCCCAGCAGAAGTCGACCCAGATGTTGCGATAATGTTTCGCAAGCGCGACGAGTTCATCATTGTAAGGGTAAGCGATGTGCATCAACACAAACTTCGCGTCAAGATACTCCGAGAACAAGGCACACATATTCCCAGCAGGGATACGTCGCACCGGCATCCGGTTGTTACCTGCATAGTAACCGGTGTGGATTTTGAAGGGGAGGTTGTGTTCAATCGTGAGTTCAACGCCGCGTGCCCAGCACCAATCGCCGAGACACAGCCGTGTCGCTTCATCAAGGTCTGCCGCGGGTTGGGTCAACACAGCCTTCAGCGCGGCGGCGGCATCCGCATCGCTCCTTTTGATCCAGTTGAGGGTGCGGTTGTAAGCATGTTGTGATTTCACGGCGATAGCGCACGGGGCATGTTTCGCGAAAAGTGCATCCATGCTGTGTTTAAGAGAAGCGAGGTCCTTGACTTCAACGCCCGTTTCGGCATGGATAGCACTCGGATCCACCTGTCCGTTACAGAAGGTTGCCCACGAAAGATCGTAGAGAAAGAAATCGGGCCCGGAGGTGTCCGGTGTGCACTGCCAACTGAAATCGTCGGTTTGAATATGATCAAGATTCGCGAGATCGTGTAAAATGTGATAACGTTTGCCGGGCGTACGCAGTGTCTTTAGGTTATCGGCACTCGCGAGTCCCTCGGCTGTGAGTTCGTCGAGTCCATAGATGTGTTTCGCGATGAGACTGACCGCCTCGCCATAGCCAGTAAACTGCGTCGCTTCCCACGCGTCTTGGATACCTTCAAACCGTGATGCGGTGTCTTGAGAAGCGTCCATTAGGTTGTGCATCGCTTCGGGGGAGGCCCCGGCTGTTACCAAGTCGGCAGGTACATAGTTCCCGAACAGATCTTGGAGAATATCGGGTCCATTTTCCACCCATTCCGTTTCGCGCCTCATGTGTTCGTGCGTATCCACAAGGCGAATAGATTGAATGTGATGTGTTAAATCGGTGGTTGCCATGCTGGATCTCCTGTAAAAATTGAAACTAAGTCTTTAGCGTCTCGTACTTGACAAATGTGTTAAGTTATGATTTAATAAAGATATAAGGTCTTGACAGACAATTGCCTCTCTTAGCAGTGTTATAGCGCGAAATCTTAAACAAGAAAAAACAAAATTCGTCCTATTATAAGAGAGTCAGGGGTTTGTGTCAAGAGAATAATCGGTTTTGGAATCCCAATCCTCGTAGGTTTGGAAGGAAAAACCGCACTCGTTAATTAGACCAAACCTTTCAGAAAAGATTTGACATTTAGTCTAAAATATTGTATCGTGTTGGAAACCAACATACAACGCGTAGTCTCTCGGAAACCACGTGCTGGTTTCCGCCCACGTTGTAGGGGATAAACACACGATACACGAGATACCATGAAACTGACTTTTAGATACCCCGTGTATCCTACAAAAACACAACAAACAACATTATTGAAGTGGTTAGACCACCTGTGCGACCTTCAGAATTCTGCGCGGCATGATAAACTTGTGGCACATGAGACTGAAGGTGCTTTTGTATCTCTGACGGATCAGCAGCAACTCCTAACGGCAGCGCGTGAAAAATATGACGATTTCCGAGAAGTGCCACAAGATTTTCAAAACCACGCCCTACGGAGAAACGATAAGGCTTTCGCGAACTTCCGTCGGCGTTGTAAGAACGGAGCGGCAAAAAAAGGTTATCCTCGCTACAAAAAGCGTGTGCGTTCTCTGACATGGAGTCTCCGCAAATATAGCAAGGTTGTCGCTAAAAAAACCGAAGATACAGATAAACAGACGATACGTGTTCGCCAAAATCCGATCCGAGAAACCGGTTGGAAACATGACCGACTCAAAGTGCCGGAGTTAGGCGAAGTTAAGATATACGTGCACCGTCGTTTACAAGGTGACCCGAAAGAAGTTACGCTCGTGAAAAAAGCGTCGGGTTGGTATGCCCATATCTCCTGTGAACTTCCCGATACGCCGAAAGTTGAAGCGACAGCAGCGATTGCCGTTGATATGGGAACAATGCATTACCTGACGACTTCCGAAGGAGAGAAAGAGGGCAACCCGCGCTGGTATCGTCAAGCAGAAGGTCTGACACGTAAACATTCCAAAGACCTCTCTCGTAAAAAGTTAGGCTCTAACCGTAGAAAGAAACAACAACACAAACTCGCTTTACACCATGAGCGGACAACAAACAGACGTAAAGATTTCATCGGTAAACTCGTCTATAAACTCTACCACCACGAGAAAAATAATGTGTTAGTCGCCGAAAATCTCAGCACCTCAAACATGGTGAAGAATAAACACCTCAGCAAGAGTATCAGCGATGCGTCTTGGGCAACCTTCTTTAAGTGGTGTGGGAACATAGCCGAAAGAGACGGTTTCCATTTCCACCAAGTTGACCCCAAGAACACCTCGCAAACTTGCTCAAGTTGTGGTCAGAAGTCGGTAAAGAAACTTTCGCTGGCGATCCGAACTTTTAGGTGTCAGTTTTGTGGCAGGGTTTTAGACCGCGACCACAACGCTGCATTAAACATACTTTTTAGGGCTGCTGCGGCCCTTCGTGGAGAGCGGTGGGTTGCCACCCTCTATGAAGCGAGAAACAAGAACGAAGCACGAGACAAAGGCTTGCAGAACGCAACACAACTCATGTTGTTTGACGCGACAGCAAGTCCAAGTCTTTAGGCTTGGGTAGTTGACGAAAAACCGTACGTTCGGCAGAGTTATTTGTTTTCAACTTTCCGTCTTAAATGAGGGGTTGCGATCCAACGATGGCTCGTACATCACTCAGCGTGCTTATGGTAAGGTTGAATGACTCTGACCAATTCGGGGAGGCTCAGGTGTAAGCTCCCTATGAATGAGAAATGCTCGCGCAGGAACGCGAAGGGTTATAGTCGCCTTCTTGATGAGGGATCAGACCACAGGAGCGTATAATGCCTACAGGACGGATTAAGTATTACAATTTCGATAAAGGTTTCGGATTTATTGCGCAAGATAGCAGTGATGCGGATGTTTTCTTGCACAGCTCTGCGATTAAGCAGCCCGAATATGAAGAACTCCGCGTCGGACAGCGGGTCAAGTATAACGTCGTTGAAGGTGAGAAGGGCCTCGTTGCCCAAAATGTTGAAGTCTTATTGACACCAACGGAACGCCGCTGGCTGCGGCAAGGCAAAGCGATTATCCCACGCGGGTACGCTGGGTTCCCAGGTCAGAACCAAGGCCAATTTGTTGCTGACGAGGCAGCATCTGGCACTGGTTACAAAACGCATAAATCAGAACCGATTAGCGAGCGCAGCGACCGTGATGTCGCCGTACCGCCCTCAAGACCTACATCGAAACCACGCAATCAACCCGCTGCAACAAAAGATCTGAGCGATACAGATGAATCCACCCAAGACAAGCAAGAGCAATCCTCAAAGCAACTCAGCTTCGGGGACCTCTATATCCTCAAGCAGATTAACTTTGAAACATCAATGTTTTTCGCGTTGTACAACGCCATACAACTCCCTGCAACTGTCCTTGAGATGACACTTTCCAGTTTGACACTCAATAGCAATGGGAAAGAACAGCAGATCGCTAAAACAGATGTTAAATATTGCTACAAAGACTTTGATGCCGAGAAAGTTCAGGCAGCGATTGAAATTGACGAAGATGTTAAAGCGCAAGCATTGACGCAATTGCCGCCCGACACACAGCCGTGTGAAGTCGATACGGAAGCCGTGCGGCATGCTCGAAAGAATGGAGCCCCCATTGAGATTACGCTCCGAGAAGGAGAAATCTTCCGCGGTACCGTAGACTGGGTGAGTCCTTATGAAATTAAACTCATTTTAGAGAATGGCGCGAAGGTCGTTATCTTCCGACCCGCTGTCTACAACCTTTCCGTAGATTAGGTGCTTCCTATGCAGGCATATTATGAACTTCTTGGTGAGATTGAGCGTGATGTGAAACGCTTACGCGAAGCATCGGGAGGTGTGCCGTGTCCATCTACCTGCTTCGCCTGCTGCCATAACACGGCGACAATGGCGATCAGTGAGGTTGAAGCTCGGGACCTAAAAATCGGTTTGGAGGCACTGCCAGCGGAGCTCCGCACGTACATCCGTAGTAAAGCGGAGCGCAGTATCAAAACATTGGAAGCACATGGACACACTATCGAAAGCATCATGCCGGATGCCAGTATGGAAGCCGTTAGCGTGGTACGCGGTAAGTTAGAAGGTGAATGTCCTATGCTCATCGGTGGGGTCTGTTCTGTTTACGAACATCGTCCGGTCATCTGCCGCGTCTGGGGCTATCCAATTCATAACGGCAATGATTTAGCCTGCTGCCACAAAACTTTCCTCGGCAAGCGCGACCGCTACCGTCCCCTCAATTACAACCACTATTGGAAGACCTGTCAAACCCTTAGTACCGAATTGGGTGCCACCCAAAAAACGCCGAACTGTTATCTTGTTTCTCGGCTACTATCGGAGTCAAAAGCCTGACACACCATTTTTGGACCGATGGAAGCACCATGAAAAGTAAACTTACCTTCTCCTCATTTTTTTATCTTACATCTATCCTAAGTCTCCTGCTCTGCTTCGGTTGCGGAGACACCGAGGACGACCAAGAGGCACCGCCCCCTACCAACAATACGCTCCTTGACGAACCTAATGAACAATCGCTACAACTCGCTGAACAACAACGATGGTTGACAGACGCAGACTGGAAAAAATTGAAAGACGCTGAACAATGGCTACACCTGACAGTCGAAGACTGGGTAAATTTAAAAGAGAGAGATTGGGAAAAGTTGAAAGGCAAAGATTGGATTAGGTTAACGAACAGAGAAATTAGAGAATTCATGAACCTTGAGATTCCAAGACGCTGGGTCGCTGAGACGAAAGACGAGGCGTTACGTGAAAAATTTAGCATCGCAGCTCGCTTCCAAAAACTCGGAAACATCCCACAACTTCGCTATGAAGTAGAGTTTAGACGAAAGTGGAAACAGGAGGCGAAAGATGGGTTTGTAACCGTAACACCTGAGTTTGCTAAGTACCGCGTTGGGGATTCCGCAGCAACCTATTTTCTGGTTCCAACTGAAGCCCATAGGCAGTTGCTTGAAGATGACATAAAGCAGTTAAAATCTATAGTAGCACAAGAAAAACGGCGTTTTATGGAGCAGCTCAGGATAGAAGATCCCGAGGCTTGGATAAAAGACATGCGGACCTTCCTCATTGACAAACATGGCGATATTCCTGAAGTTGACACCATTGTTAATTTTTTACGGAAATTGGAACTCAATCTACCAAGAACAGACGAGGAATGTTTCGCCTATCTTAGAGTATATAGTGCACTCTATCTTTTTGGTTCTCATACTGCTTTAATTTACGAATCTTATGCTTGGCTTGAAGCTTCAGACCAGCTGAGACATATCATCGGGGATCCCCCGAAACAGACAAACCATCTTGAGAAATACCGAGCGGCACGCGCAGCAGGTCTATCCTTCTATAACATAAAATGGGGCGATGATTAGCACATATCAGAAAATTGGGGAACCTCCAGTCTGAGCAATTATCCGTAGTCGAAGATGCGGTGCCTCAGTGGTTAAAACGCTGAAAGGAAAATGAGTAAATGCGAAGTTTTGAGACCCGCGGCCCTGTCTATCCTGAAGATAACTACGTCGTTGCCCGGACAGATGAACTTTCGGATTTCATCAATCGACTCGAAAAGGGCAGGTACGTCGTCCTGTTCGCACCGCGACAGACCGGCAAAACCACGTTCTTCCATCGCGCTTTAGAGATACTCTCCACCGACGTATATTTCCCAATCCGAATCGATTTCCAAGCATCCAACAACCTTGAACCCGCTGTGTTTTACCAAGGTCTCTACGAAGATATTTGTGAGGAAATAGAGGCAGTTTTCCAAAAACGTAGCAGCGCATCTTCTCCGGCGCTCACAGGATTCCTGGATAACACCCAAATTACGAATCATCTCTCCATGAGAAGATTCTTTCGACGGTTCTCAAACTTTCTTGAACATCATCATAATAGACAAAAAATTGTGCTTATCATTGACGAATTTGACGGTATCCCACGCGCCGTTCTCAGCGATTTTCTGTATTCACTCCGCCACATCTATCTCTCGGGTCGAGATCGCTGCCCCCACAGCGTCGGCATCGTTGGTGTCAAGAGCATTACGCAACTCAACTACGACCGTTCTATTTCACCTTTTAATATCCAAGACGAGTTCAAGTTGCCGAACTTCACGCTTGAACAGGTCCGTGAACTGCTTTCACCATGTTTACGGGCAGGAAGCCCAATCCTTTAGGTTTGGGAGGAATGCCCGCATTTGTGAATTGGACCAAACGTCTAAAGTTGAAAAAAGATTTGAAATTCGGTTGAAAATGTAGTATAATTACAGTATCAGGTTGGCAAGCATACAACGCGTAGTCTCTCGGCTACGTGCTTGCCTCCCACGTTGTAGGGGATAAACGCCTGATACCTGATATACCATGAAACTCACCTTTAGATACCCTGTGTATCCTACGAAAACGCAGGAAACAACATTGTTTCAGTGGCTTGACCACCTTTGCGACCTTCAGAACTCTGCGCGCCATGACCGCAAGGTTGCTTGGGAGACTGAAGGTGAACGCGTTTCTTGCAATGACCAACAACAGAAGTTGAAAGTTGCTCGTGAAAAATATGACGATTTTCGCGAAGTGCCACAAGATATGCAAGTGTGTGCTTTAGAACGTACAGATAAAGCATTTGACGGTTTTTATAGACGCTGCGAAGCAGGTGCTGCGAAGAAGGGGTATCCAAGACACAGAAAACAGATTAAGTCTATGTCGTGGAAACTCCGTAAACACACGCTTAAGAGTGGTGAACGTGTCCGTCAAAACCCTATCCGAGAAACAGCATGGAAACATGACCGTTTGAAAGTGCCGAAACTCGGCGAAGTTAAGATATACATGTATCGTCCTTTACAAGGTGATCCCACAGGCGTTACGCTGGTGAAAAAAGCGAGTGGCTGGTATGCTCATATTACCTGTGAACTTCCCGATACACCGAAAGTTGAACCGACACACGCAATCGCTGTTGATATGGGAACAACGCATTACCTGACGACTTCTGAAGGCGAAAAAGAAGACAACCCGCGTTGGTATCGTCAAGCAGAAGGTTTGCTGCATAAGCACAATCAGACGATGGCACGCCGTAAAAAAGGCAGCCACCGCTGGTATAAAGCCGTTCATGCGTCTGCGCTGCATCAGGAACGGACGACAAACAAACGCAAAGACTTTATAGGCAAACTCGTCTACAACCTCTACCACCACTTGGAAAACAATGTCTTAGTGGCAGAGGATTTGAGTATCTCCAATATGGTCAAGAACAAACACCTCAGCAAGAGCATTTCCGATGCGTCTTGGGGAACATTCTTTAAGTGGGCTGGAAACATAGCCAAGTGGGCTGGAAACATAGCCGAAAGAGACGGTTTCCACTTCCATCAAGTTGACCCGAAGAACACCTCGCAAATCTGCTCAAGTTGCGGTAAGAAGTCGCCAAAAAAACTATCGTTGGCGATACGCGCTTTTAACTGTCAGGCTTGTGGCACATCTTTAGACCGAGACCACAACGCTGCGATAAACATACTTTTAAAGGCTGCTGCAGCCTTTCGTGGAGAGCGGTGGGTTGCCACCCTCTATGAAGCGAGAAACAAGAACGAAGCAAAAAAGATTTCGGGCTGGAAACACGCCGAGCAACTTCTGTTGTTTGACCCTGTTACAAGCCCAAGTCTTTAGGCTTGGGTAGTTGACGAACGGAACACGCATACTGAGCATTTGGTAACCAATATCCGTCGGGATCGCCGATTTGAGGCACTCCTGATGAAAATCGCTTCTTATGATGATGGTGTAAAATTCAACCTGGACAATGAAATCATTAATGAACTCGCGACGTACGGCGTTATCGGTGAAGGTGCTGACAGGCTGTGTGAAATCGTCAATCCGATTTATCAGTACCGTGTTATGCAAGCATTTAAACCCGCTGTCAATGGCTTGGAGCAAGACTATTTACCCGAAGACACGCGTGCCGGATTTCAGGATTATCTCACCCCCGACGGACAGGTTCAGATGGAGGCACTCCTTGATAACTTCCGTGACTTTATCGCACGCGCAGGCTTCAGGATCCTACAAGTACCAGAAACACCGCAAGAATACGTCGGTCAACATCTCCTTTTCGCTTACCTTGAGCAGTTTGTCCGGATCGCGGGCGGGACGATGTATTTGGAAGTACAAACCGGACGCGGCAGGATGGACATCCTCATTCTCTACGATCAGAAAAAGTATATCGTTGAGACCAAGATATGGGGCGGCGGTATGCGCTATGAGACCGGCAAAGCACAACTCGCTGCGTACGTGAAACTCGAAGCGGCTGCGGCAGGCTACTACGTCGTGTTTGATCACCGTAAAAATCCAGAACCTCGCGTAGAGACAGAGACATTAGACGGCTCTACGATTCGGAGTTACGTGATTCCCGTGATACAAGAACGTCCCTCAGACTAACGAACCGCCACTATAGCGCGAGAATAGAGCACGTCAAATTCGGACTCACACGACTTGCCGGTGTCAACGCAAAAGGTAGGTATTCCGTTTACACTTCAGACGGCATACAGTTGACAACAAACGCGAAACGAAACGCGTTTAAGTTGCTAAGACGACTCAATTTCAACTATAGGAGCGGGCATTCCCCCCTCGACTAAAGTCAGGGGTTTCCTGCCTGAAGATTTTGGTGAAAAATAGATTCATCCTTTCCCATTTTTTTTACCTCACATCTATCCTGAGTCTCCTGTTCTGCTTCGGTTGTGGAGACACAGAAGACGAGCAAGATGTCATCAACCCGGCCTATCATACGTTCCTCGACGCACCTGATGACCAATCCCTACAAGCTGATGATCAACCGCTACAGCTGACAGCACGGTTGACAGACATAGAGTTGAAAGAGGCTGAACAATGGCTACACTTAACGCTCAAAGATTGGACAAATTTAAAAGACGAAGATTGGGAAAAGTTGAAAGGTGAAGATTGGGTCAGGTTAACAGACGCGGAAGTTAAAGCACTCATGAACCTCAAGGTTCCGCCAGGCTGGGGCTTTGAGGAGGCAGACGAAGCGTTACGCAAAAAACATCGCGAAGCTAAACTCTTCCAACAGTTCGGAAACATCCCACAGCTTCGTTACATGGTAGAGTTTGATCGAACGTGGGGAGGCGGAATTGTAACACTTGAGCGCGCTAAGCAACTCGTTGCGGACATGGCAGCAATGTATTTTCTCTTTCCGGGTGCTGACAATCAACAGTCATTTGAAAAAATGAGAAACCTTCTACAGTCTATAATAGAACAAGGAAAACGCAGTCTCGAAAAAGAAGAACTTCGCCTTTTAGAGCAGCTCAGAATAGAAGACCCTGAAGCTTGGGTAAAAAGCATGCGCGCCTTTTTTATTCAAAAACATGGCGACACGCCGGAAGCTAACACGATTATCGAATTTTTGAGAAAATTGGAACTCAATTTACCAAGAGCAGACAACGAATGCCGTTCCTATCTTACGGCATACAATGCGTTCTATACAGCCTTTAAGATCCGCTCAACTTATGAATACGAATACTATGCTATGTTTGAAGCAGTGGACCAGCTCTGGCCTATTGTAGCGGAGGGCCCGCTACGCACCCTCGAAAAATTCCGAGAGGCGAGAGCAGAAGGCATCTCATTCTATGATATAGATTGGGACGATAATTAGCACACATCAGGTGTTTTAGGCGTGCTTTCGCTCAATTCGCGTAAAAACTCAAAGGTATAAATCCCAGTACGGTGTCCATCGCTCCACGCTAAGCGCACCGCATAGCGTCCGACTCGTTGAATATCCACAAGGCGTAAATTTTCAAAAAAGTCATCAGACGGCAAAATATGGAAGGGGTCTTTTCCTAAACGTACCGCATCGCAATGGGCGCACGGGCATTTTTCGCGCAGGAAACGGTAGGAGAGTTCGCTACTGTACGCATCTTTCCATTGAATTGCCAAACTTGTGTCGCCTCTTTCAATGCGAGTCGGTTGAAATTTTTCCATAATAACTCTTGAAAAAAAACGGTTGCCAATTTGTGCGACCGCAAGCAGTCTCGCAAATCGACAACCGTTCAGGGAGTCGCGGATCTAAGGATTACTCCTGCTATCCGTTATTCAAAGTACTCCGCGTTGATATCAATGTACTCTTCCCATTCTTCAGGAACGTCTTCTTCCATGAAGATCGCTTCGACAGGACATTCGGGTTCACATACGCCACAGTCGATGCACTCTTCCGGATCAATATAGAGCTGATTGAATTCCTCAAACTCATCAGCATCCGGTAGGGGGTGAATGCAGTCTACAGGACACACATCAACGCACGAACTATCCTTAACGTCAACGCAGGGTTCGCAAATCACATACGTCATGTTGGAAAACTCCTTTCCGCTTAATTTATAGTAACACTTCACTCAATAAGCGAGGTTAGCCGCTTTGATGAAGAAGGCATAAAAAAACATCGTCCTATATGGCGGATTTTTTTTGCTGTGTCTGCTGAGTTGCGATTCAAGACACAATAATAATACCACATGCACTTCATTTTGTCAAGTTATATTTGAAACGAGCGTGTGTAAAGTTTTTGACATTAACCGTGCCCGCCCTTGTAGGAGAGGGCTTTCAACCCGATTGAGCCAGAATGTAACCTCGCTATTCTATTGATGTATGGGTGATTATGAGCATTACTATAAAATTCAGATTTTTACGATTCTTCCATTTTATGCACCCTTTCCAACCGAAATTTAGGTCTTTAATTATTAAAGGATATACAAAATTTTCACTATCCTTATATAATCTGAGG
>VYCT01000338.1:0-1376 GCA_009843785.1 Candidatus Poribacteria bacterium
TACTATAGACCGAATCGGTGTCTCCCACGAGCACGAGGCGCGCAACCTCTTGATGCGTTACTGTATCATAGAGCCAAATACCGTTGGCACTTGCCGCCGCAGGAATCTCTCCATCCGGAGAATACGCTATATCATTTATTGATTCTTCGCCCAGATGCGCAATCGCACCGACCGGTAAGTGCGACTGCGGTGCGTCTGCAGCGAAACTTCTGGTGTCTGGTGTTATATGTATCGTTGATGTGAGAAAGAAAACAATCAACAAAGCAATCAAGGGTCTCATCAAAATCTTCATAAAAAACTCCTTTGTCGTTAAGACAAAAATTTTCCAATCCTATGGTCTTATGATACTATTTCCGTATGAGCAGTTTCCGCGTAGCAGAAAATTCGCCAGCAGTCAACGTATAGAAATAGACGCCGCTTGCGACAGGTTCACCGACAGCGTTTCTGCCATCCCAATACGCCGCACGGCTTTTGCTCTGATACATTCCTGCACGTTGATGCCCTAAATCCAAATCGCGGACGACGCGCCCTTGGATGTCGTGGATCGTCAGTGTGACATCCGCGGGGGTTGCTAACTGATAGGGTATCCATGTCTCTGGGTTGAACGGGTTTGGGAAGTTTGGTAACAAAGCCGTCTCTTTCGGCGTGAGCACCTCCAAAAGACGTTCAAGGTACGCTATGCCTTGTTGGAACATCAAAGAACCGTCGTCTTCGATTCGCGCAAGTGCTAACCACCCTTCAACGGTTGTCCGGTCAAGACCTTCTAACTTCGCAATACGAGCCGGGGCAGCAGCATCTGTTGACTCGTCAATATGTTTTGAGACAAGGAGCAGATCGAGGATATCAATATTACCATCACCGTTAACATCCGCCCGTGGAGATGCGGATGCCGGTTCTCCGAGGTAATGTGACACAGAAACCACATCCACTATGTTAACTTGACCGTCCCGATTTACGTCCCAGGCGGGGTATTCAGGTGCTGGTGGCTCTACTGTATAAGGTGTAACGTCCCAAAGCAGCACCGTGCCGTCCTCACTCCCGCTTGCGAGTGTGCTGCCATCCAAATTGAACGCTACGCTCCGGACAGGAGCCGTATGTCCTGTGAGTGTGTGCTTACTTTCGCCTGTTTTGACATCCCACAAATGCACCGTGTTGTCCCCACTCCCAGTAGCGATTGTTTTTCCATCTGGGCTGAACGCTACGCTATTGACCGCCGGGGGTGTATATATTGAGGGCCAGGGCGGGTCCGTAGGAGCTGTGAGTGTGTGTTTGATTTCATCGAAGGCGAGATTCCACAAATGCACCGTGCCGAACGAGCCGCGATTATATCCCTTGCCCCCAATAGCGAGTATTTTTCCATCCGGACTAAACGCTAC
>VYCT01000338.1:1476-4662 GCA_009843785.1 Candidatus Poribacteria bacterium
TGTGTCAACATCCCACAAACGCACCGTGTTGGCCCAAGTGTCCACCAAACTATTACCAGTAGCGATTGTTTTCCCATCCGGACTGAATGCTAAGGTACTGACACCATGCGTATGCCCCCTGAGTAGGCCTACTGCTTGATAGGTCTCCGCATCATAGAGCCAAACACCGACCCTCCCGGCTGTTGCAAGCAATGTGCCGTCCGGTGAATATGCGATGTGATGTATATCACCCTTACCGAGACGCATTTTGGCATCCTCCGGTAAATTTAAGCGGGACGTACCTTGGGGCGGAGCGGTTGTGGTTGGATTGGTGGGGCCAACTTTAGGCAGGATGGGGACGACAGCTGGTGCGATTGGCTGTGTTGAAGCCCCCGTAAAGCGGATAGCCTTGTTTCCTTGGTTATGAACATCAAGGTAAAGGGTCCCACTTAAACCACCTTGATTGGTGGAGAGCGAGAAACCAGCGATTTTTCGGTAATTCGATCCCTGCTGAACATTCGGATCTTTACTGTTAGTGGTATCCGCCAGAATACGCTCAGGGAGGGTGCGGATTTGGTTGATGAGTTTCAATTCTAAACTATCGTTACCTTCCCACGAAATTGCAGCTACATAATCAACATAGTTAGGTATGGTATTCGGTGAATAATTGTTTTCAGCGTTTAAGTAACCAGCCTGAAACTTATACCCGAGCAAGGCTGGCGTAATTTTAAAACGCTTTGTGGCATGCGGCTTTACCTCGTCGCCGAAGATGATTTTATCCGCTCTGACCAGTCCTGCGCCGTGTTCATTATCAGGTGGATTGCCCATAAAGTTCTCTGCGCCACGCACTATTGCGGATTTAACCTCGGCAGGGCTGAAATTCCACTCACCTGCACTATTTTTCCCAACAGCGTCAAGAATTAACGCTGCAACACCGGAAACATGAGGGGCGGCAACGCTCGTGCCTAGAGCCGGACCTGTCGAGTTCCAATATACGGAGCCTGCTGTCGTCCAAACTTCACCTGGAGCTACTACTTCCGGTTTAATTAATCCTGTATCAGAGGGTCCTTGGCTGGAATAATCAGTTATAGAATTATTTCGATCCACAGCACCCACCGTGATAACTTTCGCACTGTAACCAGGGACACCAACTGTCTTTTCCCTATTAGGATGTCCGAAGTTAGTAGATATGTTGTCGATGTCCAGCCAGACCTCATACTCTTGGAAGCTTGACTGATTATATGTTTTTACTCGAACAGTATAATCCTGCCCCGGATTCACGGGGCATCTTACTGACTCCCCGTAACGGTTAGGAAGCACCTTGTCAAAAATCTGGTCAACCAAACCCTGATGCGATGAACAGATTTCCTTACCCCTATCATCAAAGATCGCTAAGTCTAAATCGTTAGATTTGTTATCCCATACCAGGTGAACCGCAACTTCATTTACGTTGCCAGAATTAAATGTATACGTATGAGTAACTCCTTTGCCCTGTATCTTACCACTTTCACGCTTGCTTGCCCGATTACCAGCACTATTTACAACGACGACCCGATGGTCAACTACAAGTTTATCAATTAATTGACTCATTGGATCATCGCCCCTCCGGCTATATTTCCAAGGTGCGTGGTTAGCACTGAGATTGATAACGTCAGCACCCTCATTAGCAGCCCACTCAAGGGCATCCATTTGGTCGCCATATTCAGTTTCACCGATGTTAACAGTGATCCTAGCATCAAAAAAGTCTACCTCCGGAGCAACCCCAGTTCTTGTGATACTGTTGTGTGTGTGTTGTGCTGCACCAATAATTTCTGCCATTATAGTGCCGTGTCTTAACTGCGCGCCCGTTCTTCCGGAGTTAAAGCCTCCTTTATTCTTCGTAATTCTAACTTTTGAAAGTGCCGGAGTGTTCTGTGATATACCGTTGTCAACAACAGCAACAGTGACTCCCTTTCCCGTAACACCGAGTCCATTGTGAGGCGGTTTATGAACTTTATCGGCTCCGATTTCTCGGATACTGTCAGCGAGTGCTAAACGTCCTTTACTATTTGGCCATATTTCCGTGATGAACGGCAGTTTTATCAAAGCAGCGATGTTTTTAAGGGGAACGGAAACGGCCGCACTGTTAATAATTTCATACGTATAAGGTACCTCGCCCCGCAGCCTGCGAATCGCCGCTATTTCACCTATACCGATAGGCGCGTTAGACCTGATGATAACAGAGATGTCCCTTTCCGCGATAAAATCACGGATAATCTCCGCGGCTTTCTGATAGAGTACCGGTCTATTTTCCGGGCTTATTGACAGGTTTTGGCTTGGCGAACTTGCATCCAACGCTGCTCCAAAGTAAACAGTGTTGACAATCCTACCGTACTGTTCTCGGAGCAGGAAATGGATATCCGTTTGCTGTTCTAACAGCACAGGACCTCGTAGTTTCCAATGGTCCGATTCGGAAAGTGTGTGCAGGTTTAAACCGCGTGCAATTTCTTCACCCACCACCGCAAACGCCATCTTACTCCGTAGAATGTTATCTGTGAAAGGCGGCTTTCCAACTGTAGTTTGCTTCGTGTTTGCTATCTGTAGAGATAACAACGTGAAAGCAATAATTCCGAAACCGAGTATTGACCTATAAGCGTTTCTCATGATCTTTCTCCTTCATTATAATCAAAATCCGATTTTAGCATCCCGCATGCGATGACATCTTCAAAGTTTCCATCTTTTTTAGTATGTTGTCGGAGACACCCCTCAGTGTGCATCCCGATTTTCTCAAGGACGCATGCCGAAGCAGGGTTCCGTGTATAGTAGTAAGCATAGATGCGATTCAATTTCAGCACCTCAAAACCGTAAGCAACCACAGCACGTGCCGCCTCGGTGGCATACCCCTGGCCCCAATAAGGTTTTCCGAACCAGTAACCGAGCTCGCCTTTCTCATGCTGTCGGTCGAGTTGTTCAAGTCCTATGGTGCCGATGAAGTGCTTATCAGTTATTCGCGCAATTGCGAAGTGCACACCTTTTCTTTTTTCAGGGGTATTTGGACGTTATATTTTTAGGTGCCTACCCAACAATTGCCAGTTGGGTGGAGACGGGAGGTAGAGGGTCTACCTTGGTTATCCGTCTCCAACGTCCATTCGTAGGGATACAAGATTTTCCGAAGAAAACCGAGTAAAATTACGATGCTTGTTTAAAATATCAGACAAATCAATTATG
>VYCT01000186.1 GCA_009843785.1 Candidatus Poribacteria bacterium
ACAGAAGCACTCAAAATCATTCAAAAAACAGAAACTGACAATTGAATGGCTCTGAACTGCAGCAGAGAGGCATAGGTTTACAAAAACGCTCTTAAAATCCGCGATAATCCGCGTCATCCGTGTAATCCGCGATTCAGACAATTAACCCTTAAACCTTATATTCCTTCATTACTTCATCGCCATAGTGATTGATGACCTTCACAGCGATTTTGCCAGATTCAGGCTTCGGAAACGGAAGGCTCTCTGTCCGATAGAGTGCCTCCCATGCTTCCGCGTCAATCTCTGAATTGAGGGCACGTTGCAGCTGCTTGTACGGTTCATCGGCACCCGTGAAATAGGCGTATCGCACGAAAAACGCCTCACCGTTATAGGCGGTGTCAATGAACCAGCAAGCGATGTCTTCTGGAGTGTCGGAGCGGGTTAATCCCTGCTTCGGATCGTACACATCTACACCGAAAAGTTTCACGGAGTAGGTTCCATCTTGATGATCTACAATCTCAACATCTGGTTCGCCGAACACCATGAATAGATTTCCTTCACCCGTGTTTTTGAGTTCACGCACCATGAGCTCTGGACTCATCTTGACTGGAAGAATCGTAAGAGGTCCCATGTGTGTCTCCTCATCAGCGGTGTAGCCTTCAAAGGCAAACCCGGTAACAATAAGCATGTCAAACTTAGGAATGCGACGCATCGCTTCTTTGGCAGCTTCTTCTATCCACTGACGGCCCACTGTATCATACTGCGGACCAATGCTAATAGCGATACTCTGTGGATTGTTATTAGTATCTGTATGCACTGCCTCCGCATGCAACCACTCACCGGGGAGTTCTCGCAGCCAGTCAAAAATGATACGCTGATCCTGAAGGCGATTTTGCACCCCGCCGGTTTTGAGATGTTCAAGGATATGGGTATGGTAATCTTGCGAAGTACTATCAGGAACAGACGTGGAGTCATCCTCTACTTGCGATTGGGAGGGATCAAGAACAAGGTGTGGGGATAAACTTTCTACAGTAAATGGGCCTGTAACACGAATTTGTTTTTTGTTCTCATATGGTTGATCATAAAGCGTTTCATTTGTTCCACATTTTGCTGTAGATATATCCATCTCGCTTTGCCTATCGCGTTTGAGAGATAGCCACTCGCGATGCAGTTTCTGGAATTCTACCTCCCATTCAGGATTAATTTTAGTTGGCACCTCCCATTCCTCCCAGTTTTGCCTAACGAGAAGGTTCATTTTGGTAAGAAGCGGATCCAGTTTTTTGGCATATTCAGCGTGGATGTCATCAATATCAGTGTTATTCGCTATGTCTGAGAGACTAATATATGGCAATGTTTTATAGACAAATCCGTGCTTGATGTCGTTAGAATCTACGAGGCGATAGCAAGAATATTTGGCAGACATAAGGCGGGTGCGGGACAAAGCGAGTGCAACACGAGAAGTATCTACTGTTATCCAGCGTCTACCCCACTGTTCCGCTACATAGGCGGTTGTACCACTACCACACGTAGGATCGAGGACAAGGTCCCCCGGATCAGTTGTCATCAGTACACACCGTTGCACAACTTTAGGATTCGTTTCCACGACGTACATTCTTCCTGACCGAGATCCTGCGGTATCGGTCCATAAGTTGGTAATGGCCTGTCCCGGGAAATCATCAGCATATCGGATATAACACAACGTCTTTCCTAATGGGAGAAGTCTTCCTTGTTTAGTGAGACGATTTAACCCATCTTGACTTGCAGCCCAGCCCCGATCACCAGGCGGGAGATAGGTTCTTCCTTCAAATTTATACGCATAATTAGCACTTCCGCCTGTCTGTGATGAGACTGAATAATCTGCAAATCTCCGACTTCCTTCAGGAAGAAGGGAAGGATTTTCCATTTCTTCTTTCGTCATTCTCCTTCGTGTTCTATTCGCCAACTCAACGTTATAATAACGCCTTAAAAGCGGTTCAGCTGTCCGTTCATCGCGTTCCATATAGAGTTGATTATACTTTATCTGTCTTTTATCTTTTGCATACCACAATAGATAGTCAGATACCGATGCTAACTCTGTTGAAGAAGTCATATTTGCCCGAGTCCATGCGATTGTAGAGACAAAATTAGCATCCCCGAACACCTCATCTAACAAACATCGCACCCGGTGAACGTTCTCATCGCTAATCTGGACGAAAATGCTGCCGCTCTCTGTGAGCAATTCACGCGCAACAGTCAAACGGTCGCGTAGGTAGGTAAGGTAAGAATGGATACCAAGTTCCCACGTATCACGGAAGGCTTTCACCTGTTCCGGTTGCGGCGTAACATCTTCTGCTTTGGTATCGCTGACATCGCGTCTTCGAGTGCTGACCTGCCAATTGCTGCTGAATTTAATTCCGTAAGGTGGATCTAAATAGATCATCTGCACCTGTCCCTTAAGATGTTCCTTTTCGGCGAGGGAATTCATTACTGCAAGCGAATCGCCTGAAATAAAGCGGTTACGCCAGTTCTGTTCGTGTTCGTAGAATTCAATTTTCTGGCTAAATTCAAGGTCATTGAATCCTTCAAAGAGCATCTCTATCTGATCTGATTCTCGCCGCTGTTGTGAGCGAAGGTTTCAATAATCGCTTGCGGTTGGATGTGTTCTTGCGTGTAGATAGGAACGGTATGGACTTCAAGATCGGTATCGTTTTGTTGATCTTTACCTTTCCAGACAAGTTGCGGGTCAAGTGCTACGTCGCGTGGGTAGCGGGTGGGTGCGTTTTCCTCATCTTCGGCGAATCCGCTTAATTCTTGGGTCGGGTTGTTCGGAAGTGTGTCTGGGTGTTCATAATGGTCAATCGGTTTTTTCGGCATTGAATATCCTCTCTGCTATTGAAGTTCGGAGTCATGCCCGGTTCGGTTAGGAAACCGAACCTACCGGGCCTGGGTGTATGGTATTACATCTGTGCTTTCAAGCGTGCAATTTCTGCTTGGAGTCGCTCGACTTCTGCTTCAGCCTTCTGTCGGGCTGCTGCTTCTTGTTCTGCGCGTGCTGCTTCCTGTTCTGCGCGTGCTGCTTCCTGTTCTGCGCGAGTTTGCAGCCACTTCTGTGCCCGTGGATCGTAAATCGCGAGGCCATCTTCCGTTAGATGGAAATTCAGACCCAATATCTCTGAACGGATCCCGCCATCAGCGTCTGGAGCAATCTCAACATACGTCCCTTCAACAAGCCGGAACCCCATCAAGGGCGAGGGGAGGAACCTTCTATCGGGATCGTAGAGGACATACTCCGGTATCTCCATACGCGCGTAGTGTGCCATCTTCTCATCTAAATCGTTCCGGTAGGTCCTTTTGCTGGAAAACTCCATGACGAAGTCCGGGGGTTTTCCCTCTTCCCACACCTTATAGGTGCGGCGGAACTTCTGTCCGAGCCCGAAAGCCACAAGAATATCGGGCGAGACAGCCGTGCGCATCGGTCCCTCTATATCATACATCATAATATTCCCAGAGATATAGGCTTCTGGGTTCTGCGAAAAATGGGTTTCGATCATATCCTGTATACGTTTTATCCAATAAAGGTGTAGGTCTGTATCAGCCATAGGTTTACCATCCGATTCGGGGTAGAGGTCTGTCGTTTCTGTGGGTGCATAAGGTGGACGATGCGTATTTGTGCGAGTTTCCATGGGTGTTCTCCTTTACATGTTAGAGCTGGTCTTCAATCCATTCATCGTCGTGGGCTGGATTATAGATGAGACCTTCTCTGATGTCAAGACAGAGGTCCAAATTTTTCTCTCTTTAGTTTACATCTGTGCTTTCAAGCGTGCAATTTCTGCTTGGAGTCGCTCGATTTCTGTTTCTGCCCGTTTTGCACGCTCTTCGGCCTTCTCTGCAGCGGTTTGTAGCCACCGCTGCGCTTGCGGATCATAGATGGCAAGTCCATCGTCCAATAGAGCGAAATCCAAATTTAATGTTTCTGAATGGACCCGACCATGAACGTCTGGGGCAATCTCAACATACGTCCCCTCAACAAGCCGAAACCCCATCAAGGGCGCGGGGAGGTACCTTCTATCCGGATCGTAGAGAAAATAGTCTGGGATATTCATACGTGCGTAGAGTGCCATCTTCTCATCTAAATCATTCTGATAGGTCCTTTTACTGGAAAACTCCATGACGAAATCCGGGGGTTTTCCTTCTTCCCATACTTTATAGGTGCGGCGGAACTTCTGTCCGAGCCCGAAAGCCACAAGAATATCGGGAGAAACAGCCGTACGCATCGGTCCCTCTATGTCATACATCATGATATTTCCAGAGATATAGACTTCTGAGTGCTGCGAAAAATAGGTTTCGAGCATATCCTGCACACGCTTTATCCAATAAAGGTGGAGATCAGTATCAGCCATGGGTTTACCATCCGATTCAGGGTAGAGGTCTGTCGTTTCTGTTGGTGCATAAGGAAGAGGGCGCACGTTTGTGGGAGTTTCCATCGGTGTTCTCCTTTGCAGTTTCTGAACATAAATGGCCAAGTAGTCAGTGAATAAAGCGCACATCGCTGCTGGCGAAGCCTGCAACCTCGTTGCTGAAATGTCCAAGAGATTATGGATTTTACAATATTATACAATGTGTGCTAAAAGAGTGCAAGAGAAAGGAATCGTCACTTACCCCCATTTTTTTTTGAGGGTAGTCTGTCGTTGATATTGTTAGG
>VYCT01000188.1 GCA_009843785.1 Candidatus Poribacteria bacterium
CTAAAAACCTTTCACCACAAACCTTCAGAAAAAAATGGGGGTAAGTGACAAAATTCAGTTGATTTTGACACAGAGATGTGGTATCTTGATTGCAATATTGATACAAAGGAGAACTATTTTATGCCTAAATTGGACCGTCTTCAACCTGTTGAACTCCGTGATATTTGGCCCAAGGAAGCTGCAGACTTTACACCATGGCTGGCAGAGGAAGAAAACCTCACCCTTCTTGGCGAAACGCTGGGCATGGAGCTTGAACTTGAGGGGCAAGAGTTAAATGTCGGAAACTTCCGTGCTGACATTCTGTGTAGGAATATAGAAAATCCAGAACATGAAACGTGGGTGTTAATTGAAAACCAATTGGGAGAGACAAACCATAAGCATCTTGGCCAAATTTTGACATATTCGGCAGGTTTAGATGCCCACACTGTTATCTGGATTGCAAAAAAATTCCGAGAGGAACACCGTGCTGCTCTTGATCACCTAAACGAGATTACAGATGAACGTTTAAAATGCTTTGGTGTCGAGGTTAAGGTCTGGCAGATTGGAGATTCAGCCCGCGCGCCTCAATTTGAGATCGTTTCGAGTCCTAACGACTGGAGACGCGAGATAAATCAGGAAGCACAGCGCGCTGAAATAGAAAACTTTTCTCCTGCGCGATCACAAAGGAAAAAATTTTGGGCACAATTTCGGAGCTATATAAGCCAGAGAGGCAGTCAACTTCAACCTCGGGAGCGGAAGTCAACACGCTATATAGTTTTTGACATAGGACGTCAAAGCTTCGCGATGGCAGCATGGAGGAAGCAGCGCGACGGATTTTGTTGCATTGAACTCTATATGACAGGAAAAAATGCGTCAGCACACTTCTATCTGCTAAAGGAAGAACCAATACCTTCGCCAATTATCTGGACTTGCGTTGAATGGGTATGTCCTGAATACAACCCATTGGTCCGTGATGTTCAAGGATTTAGGAAATAAAAATAACTTTAGGGTTTTGTGGAAGTTATTTTTATTTCTGTAAAGACGGAGTCTCACCTCCTCCGATTTTATGGGTATGCCCAGAAAACCCACATCATATCTTACAAAAGAGGGACAAGCTAACAGCATATCCTACAAAAGACGGACAAGCTAACAGCATATCCTACGATGAAGAATCGTCAATTTTTGGCGAAGGTATTGGAAGAACGTGAGGAGATTGAAAGTGGATTCGGTGAGTCACTTATATGGCAGGAAAAAATTCCAAACGTAGTGGTGCAGCAGGGTTTTGACAACCTAACAGATGAAAGCGATTGGCCCAATCAGCATAAATGGCTCGCGGATAATCTTGAAAAGCTTGATAAAGTCTTCCGACCTCGCGTAGAAGCACTCAATGCTGATGGCTGGGAACCTCCTGAAGACGAGGATGATGAATAGACAATCAATGGATAACACGGACACCTTTCACATCCTCGCATTAGATGGCGGCGGCACCCGCGGCATGTACACCGCCCAACTCCTCGCTAAAATTGAAGAGGTTTTTGGAACGCGTATCAAAACCTGTTTCGATCTCATCGCCGGAACGAGTACCGGGGCAATCATCGCCGGTGCCGCTGTCTCCGACATCCCGATGGCGGATATCGTTGAACTTTTTGATACCGAGACACCGCACATCTTCAAAAGGAGATGGTATCGCATTCCGTTATTTCTCAGCAAATATCCAAGCGAACAACTCGCCGAGGTGATCGCCAAGCATATTCCCGCAACGCCTCTCGGTGAAATAGCAACACCCTTGATGATAACAAGCTCAGAGCTCACCAAAAGTGAAGTCCAGATTTTTAGATCCAATTATGAAAGTCGCGATGCGGAGATCGCCCCTACAGATCAAGCGATCTGTTTACGAGACGCTATCCTCGCCTCCTGTGCTGCACCCACATTTTTTCCCCCAAAATCCGTTGACAACCTCTTGTTAGCAGACGGCTGCTTATGGGCAAACAACCCTTCCGCAATTGCCGCCACAGAGGCACTCTCAGTGTTTAGAAAAGAGGCGAGAGAGATTCGGATGCTCTCCATCGGGACAGGACATTCAACAAACATGTATCAGCAGAGACGCGGCTGGGGGTTCATCACCGGATGGGGCGGTGCGAAACTAACCTCCTACGTGATGACATTGCAAGCCCAAGCATCCGCATATACAGCGAAACTGTTGCTAAAGGGCAATTATTTACGCATCAATCCAGAAATCGATCGTTGGGAGATAGACACCCTTACGCAGTTAGACAACCTCAAATCCCTCGCCGATCGCGATTTTGAGAAATATGCTGCGAAGATTAAAGCGTTCATTCAGTCCTAATAACCTCACCAATCCGCTGTTTAGACCCCTCGGTATACTGTTTTGTAAAAAAATTGACTTTTTATATTGCAAAATGTATAATGCAGGAGAATGTGACAAATTTTTCCGTTTTAAGAAGTGTAAGGTAATTTCTTGTTTCGTTAACGAGAGGCTAAAAACCTCAAACTTCATCCACTAACAATGCTATCCCGAATTCTGTTTTCGGACAGCATTTAACTGGACCCAATAAGGGAACAAGGAGAAATTTTCATGGAAGCGTTCAAGCGATTTATAGGGGTTGTACTTATCGTCATTGCGGCGATAGTCGCCATCCAGACAATACTTGAGCCGATTTACCACACCTCCACCGATGAGAGTCCGCACAGCTCCGCTTGGGACTACATCAACCCGCTCTCCGCCATTTCGATAGTCTTGGGGTTGATATTCGGCTACATGCGTATGCGTGGCATCGGTGAGAACTCAAGCGTCCAAGAGTTTATAGCGGCGAACACGTTATTCTACGGGTTCATTTTCACAGGTATAATCTTCTTCTGGAACTGGTTCGGCATCATGGGTGCTGCGTCAGACTTTACGGCTGTCGGTATGGACACCCGCAGTTTAGTATGGATCCTCTTTGATGCCATACTCCCGCCGTTGAATATCGCAATGGGTATCCATCTGCTGCGTGCCAGTCCGAGTAGTGAGTAGACAACGGCGTCTATTCTCAGCATGGACATCCAGGTTCGTAGGAGGTCAATCTATCAACGGATGGGCTATTACCAACCTGAACACGAAGTGCGTGCTTTCCAAGTGCGCACTTCACTTTTTTATAGACAATTTTCAAGATTCCTGATACCCTTTACGCCTAAGACAACAACCTAAGACCAATTCTGATTGAAGATTTTTCTTAAAAGGCCTACTGTTTTTAGTTATGCCCGGTGCGGTTAGGAAACCGCACCTACCGGGTCTGGATGGTATAATAGGAGAATTTTATGGAAATACGAACAAACCGAGTTAAACAGAAATTAGCAGCTGGTGACCTCGCGTATGTCATCTCAGGGTTAACGAACGCTGATGACATAGACATCTTCGGACCGAACGGATACGACGGTGTGTGGCTCGAAGGCGAACACGGTGCTGTCGATGCGTCGCGAATCGGCGATCTGACACGGGCGTGCGATCTCTGGGGGATGACCTCTATCACACGCGTCAATCGCAACGATCAGGCACTTATCTACCGCACGCTTGACTGTGGTTCGATGGGGATTTGTGTCCCGCACGTCAACACGAAAGCGGAAGCGCAAAACGTCGTGGATGGCGCGAAATTCGCACCGATCGGACACCGCGGGATGTTCACCAGTCGCCAAGGCTATGGTGTGGACAACTATTTTGATGTCGCTAACTCGCAAACGCTCGTCATTGTCTTGATTGAAGACATTGTTGCCGTTAACAACTTAGACGATATCCTCACTGTCGACCATATTGATGTATTTTTCGTGGCACCATCGGATTTAGCGACTTCTATGGGGCATATCGGGAACCTGACGCATCCAGATGTCCAAAACACAATAGATGCAGCCCTCGCGCGTATCCAAGAAGCTGGACGAGTTGCCGGTACCTTAACGCTCGATGCCACTGTTGAGAAATATGTCAAGGCAGGCGTCCGGTTTCTAATGACAGGTGTCGGCGGATGGATTACGTCCGGTGCAACAGCATTTAAAGAACGCGCAGAAGGCGCGAAAAACTAATTTGCAGCATAACGTATCAAAAAGGGGAGACTCACATGAAAGACTTTCTGAAATTCAAAAAGATGATCACACCAATTATCATTCCAATACTGTTTTGGGTCGGTGCCATTATCTGTATAATTGTCGGAATTGTCTTTATTACTATGGGAGCTATGGACAACTTTGGTGCTGATGGAGGTGAAATGGTACTTATGGGATTTTGCTATCTTTTTCTGGGTCCAATTGCTATACGTGTCTACTGTGAGTTCTTGATAATCCTATTTTCCGTTAATGATAAATTGGCAGATATTAAAGATTTGTTGAAACATCAGCAAGATAACGATAATCAGAGCAGTTCGTCAGATGAAGGATAAACTGGTTTGAAATTAGGGCGCGTGAAGTGTGCGCTTTGAAGAACCGCGCAATATTGGAAGCGGAGTTGAGGCAATCACGCCAAAAAAGTCACCCCGCCAGATGTCTCTCTGCCTTGCCAAACTGAACCTGTCGGGTAGATGTGCTTCTCAACAAAGTCCGAGTACATTTCAAGTCCCCAACCCGGCACAGTCGGTGTAACATAGGCACCATCACGAACTTGGATCGGGTGTAAGAAAGCATCCTCTTGCAGGAAATTGAGATATTCAACCACTTGCGTATCGGAACGCGCTGCGACGCAGATTTGATCCCATATCGCGTAGTGTTGAATCATATTGCACAAACCAATCCCACCCCCGTGCGGACAGACAGGTATATCATATTTCGCCGCCATTAAGATGACTCCCAACACATCGTTAACGCCTCCCAACCGGGTTGCATCAATCTGACAATACTGGATCGCGCCACTCGTAATTAACTGCTTGAAAATAACAGGCGATGGCACCTGTTCGCCTGTCGCAACACCGATACCGTGTTTTTCCAAAGCACGTGATATTTTTACGAAGCCGAGCACATCATCGCGCGCTGTCGGTTCTTCAATCCAGGTCGGCTTGAACGCTGCTAACGCCTCCATATAAGCAATGGCTTCATCAACACCCCAGATCTGATTTGCATCTAACATCAAACGTGCCTCTGAACCGATTGCCTCTCGAATAAAGGCAAGCCGTTTCTTATCAAAGTCCAGATCCTGTCCGACTTTCATCTTGAAGCAATCGAGTCCGGCTGCTTTCACTTGGTTCACTGTCTCAATAATCTGTTCATCTGTCAGGCCGAGCCAGCCTGCAGTGGAATATGCTTTCGGTCCCTGTTGACGGAGTTTCTGTTCACGGGTTTCGCGGCTATCCCAATGTGTGCTAAGTATTTCCGACGCTTCATCAGGTGTCAGCGCATCTCGCAGGTACCGCCAATCGATGGACTGCACAATTTTCTCTGGCGGCAAATCGACCAGCAGCTTCCAGAGCGGTTTATCCACCAGTTTTGCCCAGACATCCCACATCGCATTGACAATGCTCCCGATCGCCATCCGATTCACACCGTCTGCGAGCCAACGTAACTGGTGATGGTCTACGAGCAGTTTCTGGAATGCCCCTGGATCATCAACGAAAGTGTCCATCTCCATTCCAATCACGAGTTGCGCAAGGTCTTCAACACCGTAGGCGATCCAATCGTTTCCAGCACCAGCAGTGAAGGCAACTGAAATACCGAGATGCCCAGTATCTGTTTCTATTGTTGTTAGCACTGCGGAATAGTTGGGTTTCTTATGAAACGGATCCGAACCGAGTAGCGTATCCGATGTAGGCACCCGCAAATCGACAACGCTAACCTTTTGAATTTTGCCCGATATTTTCATACTTGACTCCTTTTTTCCCAAAGTATATAATGAATTGACATGAAAATCTACACTAAATTTGGTGATTCTGGGGAAACTGCGCTTTACGGTGGGACAAGAGTCGGAAAAGATGCCCCGCGTATTGAGGCAATCGGTACTGTCGATGAACTCAACGCTTACATCGGCTATGCGCAAACATTCATTAATGATACAGACCTCTCCGATCTGATGGCGCAAATCCAAAATCACCTCTTCGCGGTCGGAGCAGATTTGGCAACGCCTGCGACACACACGAAATCCGCTGAATTCCGCATACCCGCGGACTTCACAACAGCGATGGAAACCGCGATAGACACACTTTCAGAGGAGCTTCCGCCACTGACGAACTTTATTCTACCGGGTGGATGCGCTGCCGGCGCTATTTTACATGTCGCGCGCGTCGTCTGCCGCCGAGGCGAACGCCGGGTCGTTCAACTCGCAAACGAAACGGAAGTTAATCCAGAAATAATCCGGAGTTTGAACAGGCTTTCCGATCTCCTATTCGTTCTGGCACGGACCGTAAACTGCCGTGCACAGGCACCAGAACCGATTTGGAAATCGTAACCAACTTCAAAAAAAAGAGTTGTATTATATCAAATAATATGCGAGGATTGAAAATACCTACGCTTCATCCATTTATTTTTAAAGGAGATGAAACAATGCTTTTGAGATTAGCAAATCTATTTATGATAACTCTCATCACACTCGTTGCATTCGCGGGCTGTGAGAGAGCACAAAATATGGCAATGGATACCATGCCGTCAGCTGATGCCACCATGGATGAGACTATGACTGACATAGAAGCGATTCCAGTGACTTTAGTCTGGTTAGTTGATTACCCAGAGGGGGCAAAGGATGTGTATCTTGAATGGATTGCGTCCGTTGCACCGACACTGCAAGCCCCCGCAGAAGTCAATCGGATAAGATCTTACGACAATCTTGAGGAGACAACGCCACATCGGTTTGTTGAGTTTGCATTTGACAGTTTTGTTGATGCGATGACATATATGAATCGTCCAGAGATCGCTGCCGTCTTTGAAGACCTGCCCAATCACGCAACTCAAGTGAGCGCACACACGTTTATTGAGCGGTCTGACTACGCGAAAACCGAGGTAGACGATTGGCCAATTAAAGGTATTATTTTTGTTGACTATCCTCTTGGTGGGAAAGCAGCATATCTGGAATGGGTCGCTTCCGTTTCCACTGCACTCGTAGGACCACCTCAAGTGAAAGCAGTATCCTCTTACGATAATTATAATGGTGAATCTCCACATCGGCTTGTTACGTTAGAGTTTGCCAACCAAGCGGATGTCGAGGCTTATGAAGAATTGGAAGCTATAATGGCGATTGAGGCTGAACTTGATGTCCAAGCAGGCAGCTGGGTGCTGCATACATTTGAGTTACGCTCAGATTACATCAACGAATAGGACTTCGCTGTTTACTTTTCCTCTCAGAGGCGCGCTTTCCAAGCGTGCCTCTTTTTTTCTCTTACCTTATTCGACAGTTCCGGCAACCGCAACAAGATCCAGAATATTGACAACCCCATCACCGTTAACATCCGCTGCATCTCCTTCTCCGATATCTCCAAGCCGAGCCGCAACAAGCGTTAAATCGTCAATATTGACGCTGCCATCACCGTTGACATCTGTCGGTATTTTGAGGGGTTTAATGACGCAAGGCCCCTCAATGGTAAAATCCAAACGTTCACCATCACTGTTTACGATGCTTACCTCAGATAACGCTACAGTAGAAGGTTTAGTGTCGATGGCTTCATAGGTGAAGGTTGTCAAGGTGCCATCGCCTGTATTACCTCCTGTGAGAGAAGTCGCAACAACTGACACGCTATTCATATTTACACTCGGAGAAACAACAAACGCATCACCAGGCAAGTAATCTCCATTAGTACTGGAAACAAACCGCAGAGCAGTTGCATCGAAGTCTATTGTGAGTTGATAACCAACGACATCCTTACCACCCATAATGTTAACGTTAAGGGTGAACTGTTCACCAACTATCGACGATTCCACCAACGTCGGAGTAATGTGAACACGAGGTTTGGTCTCAGCATCCGGTGTGACATGCCATAGAAGGATTGATCCGTCTGAACTTGCACTCGCCAACGTTGTGCCATCGGGTGAGAATGCTACCGCATTAACATCCCCTGTATGTCCATTGCGCGTGTCTCGGTTCTCGCCGGTATGGACATCCCATAAATAAATTGAAGAACGTAGACCCCAATTCCGACTTGCACTTGCTAAAGTACGACCATCGGGTGAAAATGCAAGCGTGTTAACTACCAGCGCGCCGATATGTCCGGTGATGAGTTTTAGGCGCTCTCCAGTGTGTGCGTCCCACAACCGAAGCGTTGTACTACCACCACTGATAAGGATGCTACCATCAGGAGAAAAGGCGAGGGCTCTGCTGGAATCTCTATACCATGTGAGTGTCCGTAGATGTTCACCGCTATGTACGTCTCTTAACCAGATGCCGCCTAAACCGCCACTGGCGAGCGTTTTCCCGTCCGGTGAGAACGCTAGGTCAAAAGTCCAACGTCCGTTATTGCGAAACGTTTCCTGTAACTGTCCAGTGCGTACATCCCATAAACGGACCGTATAATCACTACCACCACTGGCGAGCATTTTCCCATCTGGCGAAAATGCGACAGCAAGGACAGCATCCGTATGATCTGTAAGTGTATTTACGCATTTTCCGGTATTCAGATCCCATAGGCAGATTGTATCATCACTACTCCCACTCGCGAGCATACTCCGATCAGGCGAAAAGGCAATAGAATTAATTCCTGCTGTATGCCCAGTAAGCACATTTAGATGCTGGCCTGTTTCTGGATCCCACAAGCTGATCGTGTCATTATCACCCCCACTTGCGAGCAATACACCATCGGGAGAAAAGGATACCGTTCTCATCTTATCCGTAAATCCAGTGAGTGTCTTTAGGCGCTGTCCAGTGTGTGAATTCCAAAATTGAACACCGCGCCAATTTCCGCTTGCAAGCGTCCTGCCATCCGGAGAAAACGCGACGAAATCACCATTTCCGGTGAGCGTTTCACGGAGGTTTCCAGTTTGTGTATCCCAGAGTTGGATGGTCTGTGAATTTCCGGTGACAAGTGTATTTCCATCCGGAGAAAACGCAATGGAAAGTACCGATCCACCAGAACCGAATGTATCTCGAAGTTCCCCAGTCTGAAAATCCCACAATCGAATTGTCTCACTCTTCCAATCGCCAGCACTTGCGATCATTTTCTGATCTGGGCAAAATGCTACGGCACGTCCGCTAAGTGTGTCTCGCAGTTCGCCAGTCTGAAAATTCCACAACCGGATGGTTTGGCTACGACTCTCACCACGCGTAGCGAAAGTATTGCCACTTGGAGAAAATACTATCTTCTCAATGTTATATGTGTACTTTGTGATAATTCGTCGAAGTTGTCCGGTGTGTGGATTCCACAACCGAATTATCTCATCGTCCCCCGCGCTCACAAGTGTGCGCCCGTCTGGCGAGAACGCCACAGCAGTGACAGTCCGAGTGTGTCCGAGTAACGTTCGTTGAATGTTACCTGTGCGAACATCCCACAACCGAACAGTATTGTCTGAACCTCCACTCGCAAGTGTCGCACCATCGGGCGAGAATGCAACGGTATTAACGCAGTTTGTGTGTCCGGTGAGCAGCGTGAATTCTTGGTAGGTATGTGCAGCGTGAATCCACACGCCGACTGAACTTGCCACGGCGAACCAAGCACCATCTGGAGAAAACGCAAAATCGGTTATCTGTCCTTTTCCGAGACGCGCTTTAGCACCTTCAGGGAGTCCTATTCGCGTCCAATCTTGGGCGAAACTATTGACCAGAAATAGAACAACCCCCCAAATTAAAGTGGTGATTAAAAACAGGGTCTTTTTCATGCGGTCACTTCCTTATTAACATTTTCCGAGTGGAAGTGAAATTCCCAACTGTTAGTGTGTAGCAATAGATACCACTTGCTACAAGTTCACCGAGCTCATTCCTGCCATCCCAATACGCCGCACGACTTCGGTGCTGATAGAGTCCTGCGGGCTGATGTCCCAACGCTAAAGTCCGCACTACGTTTCCGTTCGCGGTACAGATAGTAATTGTGACCGAGCCAGACTCCGCTAAGTGGTAAGGTATCCATGTCTCAGGGTTGAACGGATTCGGGTAATTCGGTAACAGCACTGTTTCTGTAGGAATCCAAAGATTGAAGGTGAGGGCTGAAAGAAGTTGTTCAAGCACCAGAACACCCCTTTGAAAGGTCGGGTCTGTTGCTACGGATATGTTGTAATTATCGGTTGCGTCTATCGCCTCCTTAAGCCATTCCCGGACATCCGCTGCTGAGAGAGCCTCGCCCCTAAAGGCTGAGGGGGCACCTATTACTGCGTTCATCATACCTGCTACCAGAACCAGATCAACAATATCAACGACTTCGTCACCATTAACATCCGCTGCATGCTGCTCTGTCTGCCCTAAATGTGAGGCAACGAACACGACATCGTGGAGGTCTACCACACCATCACCGTTGACATCTTCGGATATTTCGACGAGTCCTGTCTCAGTCCGGGTTCCCCATAGGAGAATCGTACCGTCACAACTGGCACTGGCAAGGATTCCACCATCCGGTGAGAATGCCAAATCTGTAATGTCTTCTATGTGTCCCACGAATGTCTCAAGAGGTTGGAGTGTCTCCGTATCTAACAGTTGTATCCGATTGTTCTGCCATCCACTCCATCCGACCGCAAGAGTTCTACCATCGGGAGAAAACGCAACACAGGTGACATAATCTGGATACTGCAACACTGCCTTATGTTCTCCAGTATGCGGGTCCCATAAGCGGAGCGTCTGATCATAACTACTGCTCGCAAGTGTTTCACCATCGGGAGAAAACGCAACAGAAGAAACAGATTCTGTGTGTTGTGTCGTAAGGCTGAGACGACGTTGCGCAGTAGGAATATCCCACAATATAATTTCCGAATCTTGACCACCACTCGCAAGCGTTTTACCATCAGGCGAAAACGCGACACAATTCAGCAAGCCATGAAACGGACCGAGCACATGGCGAAGCTCACCTGTGTGTGGATCCCACAATCCTATGGTTCCGGTAATGCCATCTCCACCATACGCATTAGCCAGCAGTTTTCCATTGGGAGAAAACGCAGCAGCATAGCCACCACCCCTGAGAGTAGCAATATGGTGTCCAGTGCCAGCATCCCACAATCGCAGGCGACTGTCAAAACCACTACTTGCAAGCAATTTCCCATTCGGTGAAAATACAATCCTGTAAACCTGATCGATGTGGTCTGTGTAGTGCGCCAGATGCTCTCCAGTCCGAGCATACCACAGCCGAAGCGAGGCACCTTGTGTATCCCACATGCGGATTAAGCCCCCATTTGCACTGGCGATGGTCTTTCCATCCGGTGAAAACGCAACAGTATTGGCTGAACTTGGATGCTCTCCAAAAATCTTGCGAGGTTTTCCAGCACGGGCATCCCACAACCGGAGTGTCCAGTCCCAGCCTGCACTGGCGATAGTCTTTCCATCTGGTGAAAATGCGATGGCGAAAACATCCCGTGCATGCCCTTCGAGAATTCCGCTAAGCTGCTTCGTGTGGGTATTCCATAACCATATCTTCTTGGCCTTCGCGCTTGCCAATGTTGTGCCATCTGGTGAAAACGAGAGTGCCCTGATTCCTTCAGGAAATTTAGCATCTCCTTTAAGAATAGTAAGCATCTCACCAGTATGTGCAGCCCATAACCGAATCGTTCCGTCATCGCTACCGCTCGCGAACGTTTTACCGTCCGACGAAAATGCGACGGAACTAACATCATCTCGATGTTCTTCAAGGAGATTTTTAACTTTCCCTGTGTGAACATCCCACAACCGAATCGTGTTATCGTCACTCCCGCTTGCAAGTGTCTCTCCGTCCGCTGAGAACGAGAGAGCAGAGATCCAACCCTCGTGTCCGAAGAGCGTATTTTGGAGTTGCCGATCCGCTACGCTCCATAACCGAATCGGAAAGTCGGGGCCTCCACCACTGCTGGCAAGTATTGCCCCATCAGGTGAAAACGCGAGCACTAAAATCTCCTCTTCGTAGCCCGCGAGGGTATCACGAAGTTTTCCAGTATCTGTATCCCATAATCGGATGATGCTGTTTTGCCAATAACCACTGCTTGCTAAGGTTCTACTATCTGGAGAGAAGGCAATTGTTTCAACGTAATCTGATTCTTCAGAAAGGAGGTCCAGTTCGGTATCGGTGGACGTATCGTAGAGCCACACCCCTATAGAAGTTGCTACGGCAAGTCGAGTGCCATCTGGAGAATACTTGACATCATTTATATACCCTTTTCCAAAGCGCGCAATCGCACCCTCCGGTAGTCCGATCCGTGTGTAATTCTGCGCGAAACTGCTCAAGGAAAAGATCAAGGAAAAGAGAAGTAAGATCAGTAGCCACATGAAAATAAAAAAAATTCTCTGTTTCATAGGTCGGTGTTCCCCTTTCAAGTCATAGCCCCTTGTTATGACTTTAGCAATTTATATGCCAACACCTGAACCGCTGAATATACTACTATTTCCAACTTCAAAACAGAGAACCTGCACAAAAATGGGCAATCCCACTTTCACGCTGCACGGTATAGGGCATTCACACGCCACAAATGCATAATATGTTTGACAAAGTCCGACCAATATGCTAAATTGACTGTCAACGACTATTGAGACTATCTCACAGCTAAATTTGAACCTGTAGATAATAGGAGAGTCAACGTATGAGCGATCTACAGTTACAACAGTACCTTTTTGATGTACAAGGCTACCTCGTCATCGAAAATGTCTTGAAGCCAGACGAACTCGCAGCCCTCAATGAACGAATTGACGCGCAACAACTGCCCACACCCGGAAAAGTCCAAAGATTTGGGAGCGCGCCAGATGGTTCCGGTTTTCTGCAGTGGGGCAAACCGTTTTGCAATCTGCTTGATCATCCCAAGATTATGCCGATACTTCAATTTCGGTTAGGTGACTGCTTTCGGCTCGACCGAATTTACGGTATGTATATGGAGGAAGGTATGCCGAGGGGTGGGCTGCACGCTGACTACGGTGCGACATCACCAACAGCAAAAGCACAACCGGGGCAATATTATTCATTCCGAGACAACGAGATCCACAACGGGTTCGTCGTCGTGACATGGAATCTCGCGGATACTGGACCCGAACACGGTGGGTTTTGCTGCATTCCGGGCAGCCACAAAAGCAATTATAAGCTGCCACAACAGATAGCTGCTTCACCCGAAAATGCGCATTGTGTCGTCATTCCGAACGCACCCGCAGGGTCAGCAATTTTATTTACTGAGGCATTAACCCACGGCACCGCGGCGTGGAACGGGAAACACCAACGCCGGTCCTTACTCTATAAATATTGTGTCTCACACATCGCTTGGACTTCACGGCGCGTGGCACCACCGGAGGATATAGCATTAACGGAGCGTCAAAAAATCCTCTTCCGTGACCCCGCCGACCCATATCGCCATTTCCCATCACTCTTTGACGCAGCATAGTAGAAACAGAGGTAGAAACGAACCCAGATATGCCAAATTTCACACAAGAACAGTTACAAAAGATCACTGCCGATATTTTTCAAGCAGGAGGTGTTCCGAGTGACGAGGCAGCGATTATCGCCGAATTGCTCGTCGCTTCAAACCTCGCGGGGCATGATTCACACGGCGTTCTCCGCATTCCGCAGTATATAGGTCTCATTGAATCCGGTCTAATTCAGCCGGGTGCTGCAATGGAAATCGAGCGTGAATCCGCCTCACATGCCCTCATCAATGGGAATTGGGGGTTCGGACATGTTATAGCGAAGAAGGCGATGTCGCTCGCGATTGAGAAGGCGAAGTCAAGCACGATTAGCGCAATCAGTGTCTACAACTGCAATCATATCGGGCGAATCGGGAGTTATCCTATGATGGCAGCCGAAGCCGGTATGGTAGGCATCACGATGGTCAACGCTGGCGGAACTGCGCTGTACGTTACGCCATTCGGTGGACGAGACGGACGATTGGCAACAAATCCCATCGCAATCGCCACACCGACACGCCAAGGCCAGCCCATCCTGCTTGACATCACAAGCAGCGTTGTCGCACAGGGAAAGATTCGGGTCGCCCTAAATCGCGGGGAGTCCGTGCCACTCGGTTGGCTCATGAACAGCGAAGGTGAACCGACATCAAACCCACAGGACCTGATGGCATCTCCGCCCGGTGCGTTGTTACCGCTCGGAGGGATTGTTGGACATAAAGGATATGCTCTTGGCCTGATGATTGACATTTTGGGGGGCGCGTTGTCTGGCGCGGGCTGTAGTGGATCAGGAAACACACGGCTCCAGAACGGCATCTTAATGATTGTACTGGACATCGCCAGTTTTACGTCACTTGACGATTTTTATGACCAGGTTGACGGACTCGTTGACCACGTCAAAGCCTCACCGACTGCACCGGGATTCGAGGAAATCCTGACACCGGGTGAGATTGAGGCACGCCAAACGGAGCTGCGTTTACGCGAGGGGATCCCTATCGACGACGAAACGTGGCGACAGATTCAAGCAACCGCAGCGGAGGTCGGGATACCCGAACTTGAGTTTTGAGACAATTGAAACCGCCCGTTCAAGCTATCATCTTTGACTTTGACTATACGCTGGCAGACTCTTCAGAGGGGATCATTGAGTGTATTAACTTCGCACTTGATAGACTTAGTCTTCCACTCGCTGCGGATGCCGAGATTCGGAAGACAATCGGTCTATCACTACCCGATGCCCTCGTGATGTTAGTCGGGAAGGAATACGTCCAGCACACTGATGAGTTTACACGACTGTTCGTTGAACGTGCTGATGAAGTGATGACTGACATGACGGAACTCTTTGACATTGTTCCAGAAACAGTCGCAGCGTTGCAGAAATTAGGGATCCGACTCGGTATTGTTACACTGAAGTATCGGTACCGGATCGAATCGGTTCTCAGACGCGAGCAGCTGACAGACGCGTTTGAAGTCATCATCGGTTTTGAAGATGTGTCTGAGCAGAAACCGAACCCAACGGGTTTGCTAACAGCAGTTGAAAAATTGGAGTGTGTCCGCCAAAATTGCTTCTATGTTGGAGATAGCCTGACCGATGCCAAAACCGCACAGCAGGCTAATATAGACTTTATCGCTGTGCTGTCGGGTGTCACGCCACGCGCAGCTTTCGAGGATTATGACGTTTATGCTGTTCTTAAAGATGTGTCTGAGCTGCTAAATTTAGGGTCGGTGAGAAGATAGCAACGCCGTATAACACGAAGACATTCTGTTTCGCAGCATTGATGGGTCTCCCAACCCTCGAACTCTGGGTCATCTATAGTAAAAGGGGCACTAATAATGCAAAATGGACAGATCACTATCGGTGAGTACCTTCTGAGAAAATTGCAAGATTACGGTATTGATCACATTTTTGGCATTCCCGGTGATTATGTAGTGCAGTTTTTCGATATGATCGAGAAAAGCCCTATTCAACACATCGGCACGACACGAGAAGAAACTGCGGGATTTGCTGCAGATGCCTATGCCCGAACAAAAGGCATCGGAGCCGCATGTGTGACGTATGGGGTCGGTGGGCTATCGATGATCAACGCTGTTACCGCCGCCTACGCTGAAAAATCACCTCTCATTGTGATTAGCGGAAGTCCAGGGATAGAAGAGCGTAACGAAGAGGGGCTTTTGCACCATAAAGGTAAGGATTTCTACACACAACAACGTATTTATGACGAGATAACCGTCGCATCCGCACTCCTTGATGAACCCTTTACCGCCTTTAACGAGATAGATAGAGTACTCGACGCTGTGTATTGGCACAAACGTCCTGGCTACATTGAACTGCCACGGGATAGAGTCGGTATGCTCGGAACACCCTTCCCACGTCCTTCAACGGGCGACCGCCAGAGCGACCCGGAGACATTGGAGGCCGCTTTAGCAAATGCAATTGCCTTCATAAATCAGAGCGAAAATCCTGTCATTTTGGCAGGTGCGGAACTCCACAGATTCGGATACGAAAACAAATTACTCCAGCTTGCCGAAGAAAAACAGTTTCCCGTGGTGACGACACTGCTGGGCAAATCGGTAATGCCAGAGGCTCATCCCCTCTACTTGGGTATTTACGGCGGCGCAATGAGCAGGGAAGAAATCACAGTACTCGTTGAATCTTCCGATTGCCTTATCACCCTCGGGGCTTTTATGACCGATGTCAACCTCGGCATCTACACGGCAAACTTGGAGCGCAGTCGCCGGGTATACGCAACCTCGGATAAAATTTCGGTCGGCTACTCTACCTATGAAAATGTCACCTTTGAAGATTTTATTCATGGCTTGTATTCTCCGAAACTCCATGAACGGGGGAACATAGATTTGGAGTGGGTCATGGAAGTGCCAGAACCTTTCGAGATGATGCCCGACCAGCCGCTTACAATGCAACGCCTGTTCCAACACCTAAATCTACTGCTCTCTGAAGACATGACAGTTATCCCTGACATCGGTGACAGTCTCTGGGCGGCTTTAGACTTACGGCTTCCAGCACGTACCGATTTTATTGCGCTTGCCTACTACACCTCAATGGGGTTTGCAGTTCCCGCCGCAATCGGTGCCCAACTCGGCAAACCCACAGCCCGACCACTTGTCATCGTAGGCGATGGCGCATTTCAAATGACCGGCACCGAACTCTCAACGACTATTCGCTATCGGCTCAACCCGATTGTTCTGATTTTAAACAACCACGGATACGGCACCGTCCGTCCCTTTATTGAAGGCCCCTTTAACGATATAGAAAATTGGAACTACACCCATATACCGAAACTCTTTGGCGCAGGACGCGCATTTGCTGCCCGTACGGAAGGTGAATTTGATACCGCCATGAAAGCAGCACTTGCTGAAACACAACATTTTGTCTTGATTGAGGCGGAACTTGACAAATTGGACATTTCGCCCGCACTTACGCAGTTGGCAAAACAGGTGGCTAAGAAAGTTTAAATCTGCAAGTGATGAGGTACGACGTTTAGAACCAGTGAAAAAATTATAACAGCACCAACAACCGGGCATTAGCAAAGGAGCGAGTCACACAATGAAAACGATGATTTTATCTATCCTCTTCGGGTTTCTGCTCGTTTTTTCAGTGAATGCAGATTTCCTGCCAGAGGACAACAGCGACGCGTTTGGATTGGAATATGCAGAATCCATCGCTGGTTTTATTCCGAACGCACCCAAGATTGATGGAAAACTTGATGATTGGAAGTATGCTGTCTGGGTCGCGTTTGACTCAGAGAAGGAACTCCTCCGCGGAAAAGGCGTGTGGGACGGAAAAGATGACCTCACAATGACTTGGTCAACCATGTATGACGCGAAAACTTTTTATTTCGCAGCGGCGGTACGCGACGATATCTTCGCACCCGCAGCCAACGCCGGACAACCTTGGGTCGGCGATACTATTTTCTTGTACATTGATTGGGAGCAAGTCGGAGTCGGAGCACCTGCCTGCAAGCCCAATTTCGCTTTTATCAACAAAAAAGCCCTCGTCACTGATTTCAGCGCGGTCAAAAATCCGGATCTCCCGAAATCCGATATTGCGATCGTACCGACACCGGAATTGGGCAAAGGCGGTATGATTTATGAGGTGGCGATGCCGTTTACGTCCCTCACGAAGGTAAAAGTCAAGGAGGGAACCGAAGTCGGGTTTACACCCGGATATGAGGAAGGCACGGATGATCCGGAGAAAAAAGGTGAGCTTGTGTTTATGGATTGGCACGGCCTGAACCCAGACGACTCCGCGAATCTTGGCACTTTAACGTTCGGCGGTCCCCTCGCCGTTGATCCAACAGGTAAGTTAACGATAACATGGGGACAGTTAAAGAAATTCGTTCCATAATTACGGAAATTCCTACAACTACATCAAGGAGGGGACTGATGATGGGGGGACCAGGCTTGGCAGAACTCATAGCCCTAATAGTGTTGTATCCATTAGCAGCTATATTCGGGGCAGTCATGATTGGAATTGGCATTGCATTGGGTTTCAGATGGGGCAGTAAGTGGTTATGGAAAGCAATTTATAACGACCCTGAATTTGAAAAATGGCTAAAACGGGCTCTCAACGCTTCTGAAAAACCAGATCAATAGCGCATAGCCAATTAATAGGAAATCTCATAACAATACAAGGAGTTTAGCAATGACTTTAGTAGAACTTGTAATGCTAATCCTCGGGCACGTAGCAACGTACGTAGTAACAGCACTTTTAGCAGTTGCTGTGATCTCTGTTGGTATCAGATGGGGCTTGACATGGACGATAAAAGAAATTTCCAAAGATCCTGAACTTGAATCATGTTTGAAGCGGATTCTCAACACCTCTGAAAAACCAAATTATAGCGATACTGCCGAATCTACCACCGATGTTTCAAACCGATCCAATTGAACTATGTCTAAAAAGAACCAAGAAATAGAAGGCATTTTGCCGCTTTTCACGGAATTGCTCGAAAAAGCCGATAGTTTGCTAAACCGCTTGGACGCGCGTACGACGCACACATCAAGTGAGTGTCTCAACGACTACATCGCTTTTCAGTGGCGAGCGCAGAATGGGACAGGATATCTCATGCCTGTTAAACACCCGCATCTTGTCGATAGCACGGATCTCATCGGCATAAACTCACAATGTGCGGCGTTAGATCGAAACACGCGGCAATTCCTGCAAGGGCTGCCCGCGAACCACGCCTTACTGTGGGGTGATCGCGGTACAGGGAAATCCTCGCTCGTTAAAGCGATGTTGGAACGCTACGCCGACAAAGGACTTCGGTTAGTAGGCATCGGCAAAGAAGGGCTTGTGTATCTACAAGAAGTTGCCGAGATGTTGTGGGAACGTCCAGAATATTATATCCTTTTCTGTGATGATCTCGCATTCAATGAAGATGAACCGGAATACCGTGAACTCAAAGCGATGCTCGAAGGCGGAATTTCTGCGTGTCCAGACAATGTACGCATCTATGCCACCTCAAACCGTCGGCACTTGATGCCGCGACAGGTCAAAGAAAACCAGTTCCCCCAGAACGATGAAGATGAGTTGTATCCGCGCGAAGCAACGGAGGAAAAAGTCTCATTGAGTGATCGTTTCGGGTTACGGCTCGCTTTCTATCGGATTTCGCAAGATACTTATTTACAGATTGTGTCCCACTACGCACAAAAACGGGGGCTTTCCGTTCCAACGGAGACGCTACACCGCGCAGCGTTGGAGTGGGAGACAGCCTCAAGCGGACGGTCTGGACGTGTTGCCTATCAATTCGTCGCGGACCTCGCTGGACAATTAGCACTCGAATCAGATGCAAAGTAGTAGGCACGCTCCGCGTGCCGTAACAAAAAATCCGTACGGTTTTAACCGTGCATCTATGGAGGTTTCATGAAAAACCGATTAATGCTCTGCTTAGTACTTACGTTTTTCCTAAGCAGCATGATTCTGATACAAACCGCAAATGCTGTGCCGAAAAAAGGCACATTGCGCGTCAGCGGTGATAATACCTGGACTGCCTTTATTGACGGTGAAGAGGTTGCCCAAAGTGGAAACTGGCAAGCACCGACCGTCAGTGAGTTTACATTGAAGAATGGCTTCGCACAGATCGCTGTTTATGTCCACGACGCGGAGCCCGGTGCTGCTGGTAGAGGCGGGTTCCTTGCCGATATTATCCTTGATGCTAAGCCTGATTATATCGGAACAGGTGAAGATGGCTGGCGATGCGATACCGGTAAACCTATTGCTGATCGGAAAGACGGTTGGGAAAAAGTCGATTTCGACGACAGCAAATGGGAAGACGAACTCGAAATCTACGAAAAATTCGGGGAAGGTATCTGGGGATTTGGTGCTGGAGTGATGCGCGCAATTCTCAAAGACCCTGATTGCGAGGCAAACTGGGTCTGGTGCGGTCCTAACGATGCCGAAGATGATATCTATTTCCGATATACGATCGGCACACTTCCCGTTGAACCGCAAGACAAACTCGCGACCACGTGGGCGCGTATTAAAAACGACGCTATGTAGCCTCGCGCGATCGTCATAGCAGAAGAAAAGGGGAATCAAATGAAAAAGTTTTTCGTTCCAACAATTTTGGTTTTGGTCTTAGCCCTAATCGCTTCAGGCTCTTGGGCAGCGACACTCCGCATCAATGGCGATAACGCTTGGGTAGGTTTTGTCAACGGTGAACAGGTTGCCGAAGGCAATAACTGGCAGCAAGCCACTATCACCGAATTTGATATGCCGGATGGTTACGCCGTTATCGGTGTCTATGTCCACGACGCGGAACCCGGTGATACCGGGCGCGGCGGCGCACTGTTTGATGTTATCCTTGACGACGGTACCTATATCCCTTCTGATGATACTTGGAAGGCAGATGCCGGTGCACCACTCGCCGATCGTAATGACGGTTGGGAACAACCCGATTTTGACGATAGCAGCTGGGATAACGCAACACAACTCGATCAATTCGGTGCCGGTATCTGGGGATTCGGCGCAGACACGATGCGTGAAACCCTGAAAGATCCTGACTCAACTGCATACTGGGTCTGGGCGGGTCCGAACGATGTTGAAGATGATGTCTATTTCCGAAAAACCGTCGGAGATCCACCAACCACGCCTGTTGAACCGAGTGGGAAAGCTACCACGACGTGGGGTGCTTTGAAAGCAGCACAATAAATTTAATGCCTATAGGGAACAGCTTTCGCGCTGTTCCCTACACCCCTTCAATAACCCTCGCAATCTTCCCAAAGACCGTCTCAATATCTGATTCATCAAGACACGAATAGGCGATTCGTAACGCTGTCTCACCAAGAGCAATTGTCCCGATGCCGTGCGCCTCAAGAAGCCGCTGCCGAACGGTTTCAGCATTTCCGACTTTAAGGTTTAGACATATAAAATAACCAGCATGACTCGGATACACTTCCCATAATTCCGCATACCGCGCATCAGACGCGACCGCCTTCACTTTCAAGGCACGTATCCTGAGCGTTTCATAGTTGTGTTGTTTCTGTTCAGCATACCCCGGTGCCTTCATCGCCGCAAGGATAAGCGTTTGGGAGACCTGTGATGCGCCAGAGGTATCCGCCCGGATCAAACCACTTAACTTCTGTTCGAGCGGTTGCATCGCTGCCGCTCCGAGTCCGAAGGTCATAAAAGCCACACGTAACCCCCAGGCGTATTCCTCTTTCGTAGTGCCATCTATCTTCACTGGCACCACATTCGGGTGGCATCCAACCAACAACCCGAAAAGCGATTCGTGCATGACCTCCGCGTCATACCACAAACCGGCGTAGGCATCGTCAATTATAACGAGAATGTGGCATCCCGCCTCTGCCCGTGCAGTAATAGCGTCTACAATCTGCTGTGCTTCTACGCGGGTAACCGCATAACCGGTCGGATTGTGTGGAAAATTCAAGAGGATTAGCAACTTTTCAGCAGTGGCATTGGTAAGAATCTCACGAAACCTGTGTGTGTTAAAGCCGTTTAAAGCGTTGAAGAACGGATAACTCTGGATATTTGCACCGGCTTTGGTTTGGAAGATGAGCCGGTAATTTCCCCAGATCTTATCTGGAAGCACAAGAGTGTCTCCGTTATTCACAAAAAGTTCCGCGAGCAGACTAAAGCCGTGTGTCATGACGCTTGTCACAATTGGAAGGCTGAATGTTTTCTTCACGAGTGCCAGATTCTCTTGCAAAAGATGGGTTTTCCACGCCTCACGTAACGCTTGTTGACCGAGTACGGGCGCGTAGCCGTAGATGCTCTCCAGGGTGAGTTCTGGTAGCAGTTCTCGCGAGACCGGCAGGTGCATCAGGGTGCCCCCATCCTCGGAAAAATCTAAAGCGATCGCGCGCGTCGCATTGAACCGGTGGGCTTTCGTGCTCGCCTCGGCTGTCTGGCTCAAGATACCTTTCGGGAGGTAGATGCGTTTCCCTAACTCGGAGAGAAGTGCAAAAACCGCTGGGGCGGCGGAGCGAATCTGTTCGTTTAAATCGGCTGCTAACGGATTTAAGTCTTGCATAGTTCCCAAAGCCGCGGAAAATGTAATTTTTGAAGAATTAATGACGTTTAAGTATCTAACAAATCGATAACAGGTGTATGACACACCGCATTTATAGTCGTGCAATGCGTCGCACGTCCAAAATCACAGCATAATTCATGAAACTTCACCTTCAGGGTAGGGCAATCTATTACACGTTCAACATAATTACCTACTTTGCTGTAATTGTGGACTGCTACCAACTTAATGTCAACCCTTTTCCGCCAAGACTCGTTAGGCATTATATACAACGAAGCGGCGCGAATATCGTTGAGACTGGTTCAGCGGCGGAAATAAAGAGGAGTTATTTCTGATGAAAACTGAATTTAAAACAGTATACCAATTAAGTATTGTCCTTGCGATGTGCGGGCTGATACTTTTTATCTACACGGGCTGCGGTGGTTCTGATAGTGCTGAGAAAGCGGAGAGTGCGTATGCTACAGACGGGTATGCTACGCAAGGCGGCACATCTTTTGGATTGACCCCTCCGGACGGTACCGTCTTTAAGGATTACGGCACGAATCGATTTATTGATACAAGAGATGATCACCTTTCGACATTTGGTATGGATGTCGATACCGCCTCCTATTCCATCACGCGAAACTATCTTCGGGATGGATACCTTCCGCCCCCGGAAGCCGTGCGAGTAGAGGAATTTGTTAATGCTTTTGATTACAATTACCCACCACCATGGGGTGAAGCGTTTGCTTTGCACGTTGAAGGCGCGCCATCCCGATTTGGTGAAGGCGGGCACCTCGGATTGCCGCAAGATCGCAGACGACGCCCAGCTCCCCAAGGTGATGAACAACTCCACTTGCTCCGAATCGGTATACAAGGGCGCGTGGTTCCCGATGAAAACCGAAAGGACGCCATGTTGACTTTCGTCATTGATGTCTCCGGTTCAATGGCTATCGAAAACCGCTTGGAATTGGTCAAAGATGCCCTAACCTTTTTGGTTGAGGAACTTCGCCCAACGGATCAGGTGGCTATTGTCGCTTACAGTAACCGGGCGCGGATCGTCCTTCCCCATACCGGTATTGAAGGACGTGAGGGGATACTGGCGGCAATCCGTTCGCTTGTACCAGAGCAGGCAACCAATGTTGACGAAGGACTCCGGCTCGGGTACAGCCTCGCCTTGCGCAATCCTAAGATTGGCGGCATCAACCGTGTGATTCTCTGTTCCGACGGCGTTGCTAATGTTGACGCAACAGACCCGAATGTCATACTCAGAAAAGTTCGCGGACATGTCGCAGAGGGGATCACATTAACAACAATCGGGGTCGGTATTGAGAATTTCAACGATGTCCTTCTCGAGCAACTCGCTAATAACGGCAACGGGAGTTACGCTTATGTGGATACCCTCAATGAAGCCAAACGGGTGTTTGTTGAAAACTTAACAGCGACACTACAACTTATCGCTAAAGACGCAAAGGTCCAAGTTGACTTTAATCCGCAAGTCGTCAGTCGTTTTCGACTGCTCGGCTATGAAAACCGTCGGCTCGACCATGAGGAATTTCGCGATGACAGCGCAGATGGCGGAGAAATCGGCGCAGACCACAGCGTCACAGCACTTTATAAAATTAAACTCGCGGAAGGTGCGAGAGGACATTTGGCGACTGTCTCTATACGTTACGAGGATCCAGATACCTATCGTCCCTCCGAAATTAACGAGGACATTTTTACAACACAGTTGAAGAGGACATTCCAAGCAGCATCCCCTGAATTTCAACTCGCAGCGACTGTAGCGGAATTCGCAGAAATTCTGCGCGAGAGCTTTTGGGCAGAAGATGGAAATTTGGCAACCGTATCGCAAAGCCTTAGAGATATCGCACCGCGTATTCACAATCAACAAGTCGATGAATTCAGGCAGTTGGTCAGCAGAGCCGCTCGATTCAAGGCAGTAGACATTGAATAAACGATAGGGCTTACCTGAATCCGTGAGTCACCAAACTTCGTTAATTTTGTATGGGGGGACATCCGAATTTTGCGTAAGCCCTAAAAAAATAGGACACACGGCGGCAATAGGAGCAAACATGAAAGCACTTCTGAAAAGCCTGACATTTATCATTATCTTGGTCGTTTTCGTCGGTTTCGGCTTTGGCGTTTATATTCTTCAAGCACCACCCGTTCAGCAGACGAAAGTTCCGAAATTACAGATTCACACGCGGACAGCAGTCCGTGGAAGACCCGTAGTCACTTCAAAACCGCTTGCCTACACTAAAGATGTATATCGCTTTAATTTGGATAGGCAATATATCAGCAACCTGAATAACGGGAAATTGGAACGTGAACTTCTGTTTAGCGCGGCATTGACACATCGTGCGAAACTCAGAGGCACAGCTTTGGACAACGCTTTGAGAACCGAAACCGATTGGCAAAAAATGTTCGCCAATATGACAGAAAATATTCGCTTCGGTCCAAGTACGCCCATCCTTGAAGTTTTGCTAAATGGCGAAGAGTGGATGCTCAAAAATGCTACCGGTGCCGGATATATAGTTGTTAGAACAGGTAACCAGATTGATGTCTATCTTCCTGACCTAAAGGACGCGTTTAACACAAATAAAACTGAACTTTCAACAGATCTGGAAGTCTCCACCCAACGGGCAAACAAACAGTGGTTCATTAAGGATAAAAAATATGGGCAGACTTATCGGATCACGAACGGTGACGAGAAGCTCATTGTCTACCAGCAGTCCAAGTATGAAATTCTGACGTTGCTGTTTGAAGTGGATTTAGCAGCGCAAGCTTCCCTCGCCGAAGGAAAATTGTCTCAGGAACTGAGCCAAGGCTTCAAAACAGCGAGAATACCGCTGGCAGGACGCGCAGAAGTATCAACAAGCGAAGAGGGAGTCAGTTGGCAGGTAACTAACCTTTCGATGAAATATAACATCCGAAGCGAGGAAGATCGATTAAAGGCCTACCTTGATCTTGAAAACAGATGGCTCTACATTAGGGCTGATGACAACATAAAGGGTTGGGTACAAAGCGAGCGTGGTACTATTTTTGAACCGCCGCCACCGATACCGAGTTCACGGCAGTTAGCGAAAAAACGGTTGATCGCACTCATTGAGACCGTAAAAGAGAAAGTTGGGATTTCAGATGAAGAAAATAAAACCCAAGATACTGCATCCCGGTAGCCGGATCGCAGCGATCTCACTGTCTTGGGGAGGTCCGGGTACTGTCCCGGACCGGTACGAGATAGGGAAACGGCAATTTGAAGAAGAATTCGATGTAACGGTTGTTGAGACAGCACACGCCTTACGCGATGCAGATTGGCTTGCCAAAAACCCTGAAGCACGTGCCGACGATATGAGTTTTGAATCTTCATCCTGATTTTTTTGTTGACTTATGTATCTAAAACCTGTATCCTTACCAAAAACCAATACGCTGCTACCCGGCGGATACTATGAAGCATTATCCAAGAAGTCAACATACTATTTCGTCAGTTAAGCAATACCCTCAGTACAAAAATGAAAATCCTTTTCTTATCGCCCACCGTCCCGTTCCCACTCACCGATGGCGGACGCATCCGGGTTTTTAATCTCCTCAAACAGATTTCAGCGAAAAGCGATGTGACACTGCTCGCTTTGGAGACACAACCGACAGATGCGGACGGGGTCGCGCAGTTGCAGCAGTTAGGTATTCAGGTTCACCTCGTCCCCAACGCACCGACACTTCCACGCGTATCGTTGGGCACACTCGTCACCGCTCTTGTCAAACGGCAACCCATCACTGTCGCCCGCTATGCGCTGCCGGCCTATCGCCAAAAATTTCGGGCGTTAGTCGCGACGGAAGCCTTCGATCTCGTCCATTATGAGATGTTCCACACGGCACAATTTCAGACGGACACCGACCTCCCCGGTGTGCTTTCACAGCAGAACGTCGATTCCGCCATCTGGCGGCGGCTCTGCGGTGAAACGACCAATCCGTTCTACAAACTCGCGTATTGGACACAGCAACTCGCATTCCAACGCTATGAACGCGTGCTAAGTCCAAAGTTTGATGCCGTCACCTGTACCTCTGACATTGATGCTGCCGTTTTTCAACAACACTGTGCGGAAGACAGCATAGAGATCATCCCGAACGGTGTAGATGTCACGCATTACCAACCCGACTTCATGTCTGAAGCCCCTGCACACCTCATCTATATCGGGAGTATGGATTGGTATCCGAATGAAGATGCTGTCGCCTTTTTTGCCGATGAGGTGTTGCCACAGATTCAGGAAAAGGTCCCCGATGTCCAATTTTCGATTGTCGGTGGAAACCCATCGGCACTTGTGGAAAGGTTAGCGGAAAGAAAAGGCGTTGTTGTCACAGGAAGGGTACCGGAGATCAAACCCTATTTCGCTGAAGCAACGGTTTTTGTCGTGCCCTTGCGTATTGGGAGCGGCACGCGCCTGAAAATCCTCGAAGCGTTGGCGATGGGCAAAGCGATTGTTTCTACAACGGTCGGCGCGGAGGGGTTAGACCTCAAAGACGGCGAGGAAATCTTCATTGCTGACGAACCGATTGACTTTTCAGATGCAGTTATCCGACTGCTCACAGACCCTTCACTCCGCCGAAGGATTGGCGAAAGTGGACGCGCCCGCGTCGAAAAAGACTACGACTGGCGAAGCATCGGCGAGAAACTCTATAAGCTCTACACTGGGATTATAGTGAATCCTAAAAGTAAGTAGACATCTTTGTAGCATAACCTGTTAGGTTGTGCCAGTCTGAATGTCCTCAACGGGCATTCAGACTGTTTGGGTTTGAGAATGCCCAATTACTGATAGGTTTTACGATAATAGACGCGCGAGTTGATTTTTCTTATCATATATGTTAACATTTAAGCAACTTGAACAAACCGCTTGAACCTCAATAACAAACCACTCAAAAGGAGCGATACCCATGAAACTCTTTACGTTAGTTTTGGCAGCCACTTTTTTACTCGTGAGTGCCACTTTAGGAATTACCGGTGAAGACCCAGATTTAGTGGCTTATTTTCCGTTTGAAGGTGACTCGGAAGACGCATCTGGAAACGATAACCACGGCAAGATTGAAGGCGGATCAAAGTGGGTTAAAGGCAAATTCGGAGATGCAATCCATTTGGATGCTACTGCTTATGTCGAGCTACAAGTCTCAGACTCTCTTCATGGTGACATCTTCAAGGCAGACCCGTTCACAATTTCCGCATGGATTAATCCCAACTTTGAAGGCACCACGTGGGAACATATTTGGCGGAGTCTACCGGGTGCTTCTGGACACAATACTTTCTTTCTCAACAAAGACCAAGGACTCCTCTCTTGGCGCGGGCAAGTCGGTGGTTGGACAGTCCTATGCCAGAGCGATGGAGGAATTGTTGAAAAGGATAAGTGGATGCACGTAGCCGTCACAGGCGATGGCGATAAATTCAAAATTTATGCCGACGGTGAAAATGTCGCCGAAACCGACTTCCAAGAAACCCGCGGTGAAAACGTCACTTACCGCATCGGCGGCACAGGCGGCGAGACATTCGCAGGTTTAATGGACGATTACGCAGTCTTCACCCGCGATCTGGACGAGGACGAAATCGGTCTGATAATGGAAGGCGTTGAGACGTTCTTGCCCGTCGAACCGAAAGGCAAACTCGCAACCCAATGGGCAGACCTTAAACGCTAATCCCCAAGTTCGGTAGGTGCGGTTTGCAACCGCATCTACTGACAACCATTCCTCCAAAGGAAACTGAACATTGCCTAAAAAGAAAACTGAAACGGACACAACCCAACCTACACTCTTTCCATCCGAGAACGAAGAACACTTAGATATATCCACCCTTGAAACATGGCTATTAGATGCCGCAAACACGATTCGAGGCGCGAGCGATGCCCCAAAATTCAAGGATTTCATACTACCGCTCATCTTCTACAAACGACTCTCCGATGTGTTTGACGATGAATTTGCCAAAGAGATAAAAGAATTCGGCAGTGAAGAATTAGCATGGGAAATTGTTAAAGCAGACCACGAGGACGCACTCAAATCCGGACGGAACCCGATTGTCCGCTTCTACATTCCACCGGAATATCACTGGAAGGCACTTCGCAACCACTCCGCCGACGGTCATCTGGGAGAGTTTGTCACCAATGCAATGCGCGAGGTAGCCCGTCTTAACCCACTCTTGCAAGGTGTCCTTGATGTCAAGGATTTCAACGAAAGCCAAAGCGGACAACGAACGCTCGACGAGGAACGACTGGAGGCACTGATTGAAGTGCTAAGCCGACATCAGCTCGGACTACAAGACACAGAGCCAGACATCCTTGGACGTGCATACGAATATCTATTACGGAAATTCGCCGAAGGGCAGGGGCAGAGTGCAGGCGAGTTCTACACACCAAAAGAGGTCGGCTGGTTGATGGCGCGTCTCATCAACCCCGAACCCTACACTACCATTTACGATCCTGCCTGCGGCTCAGGCGGGCTGCTTATCAAGCCGCGCCTGCTATTCGCACAGACGCACCCAGACGACAAAAGCCAAGCACCGCAAATCTATGGACAGGAACTGACTCCTACAACCTACGCCATGGCAAAGATGAACACCTTCTTGCACGACTTTATCGGTGCGGATATCCAGATCGGAGACACCTTCCGCAATCCGCGTTTCACGGAGAATAGTTCATCGCTGAAACGTTTTGATTATGTAGTTGCGAATCCGATGTGGAATCAGAAGGAGTATGACGAGGCTTTTTACGAGAGTGATAACTGGAACCAATTTTCGGATGGCATCGCGCCAAGTTCCTCAGCAGATTGGGGATGGGTGCAGCACATCCTCGCCTCTCTAAAAGACAACGGTCGCGCAGCGATTGTGCTGGATACCGGTGCAGTCTCTCGTGGTTCTGGAAGCAAGAACACCGATCGGGAGCGCGATATCCGTAAAAAGTTTGTTGAGAAAGACCTGATCGAAGGCGTGGTTCTTCTGCCCGAAAATCTGTTTTACAACACAACCGCACCGGGGATTATTTTACTGCTAAACCGCAACAAACCAGAAGAACGCAAAAACCAAATTCTACTCATCAACCTCTCTCAGCACTTCGAGAAAGGAAAACCGAAGAACATCCTCACCGATGATGCGATTGATGCTGCGACAGAAGTCTATCAGGCATGGGAGTCTCGTGAGAAGTTGAGCAATGTTATCACGTTAGAAGATGCCCAAAAAACCGACTACAACCTGAGCCCCTCCCAGTTTGTAGACGTAGGCGACAAAGTAGAATACCGTCCGGTGAACGAAATTCTATCAGACTTAACAGAAGCACGCATCGCCCGCGAAAAAGCAGATAAGGCATTGGAAGATGTGTTGGCACAGCTTGGATTGAATGAACAGGATTAGAAAAGCCATGCTGGTTGTGTGGTTTGGGTGTGTAAAGTTTTTGATACGTGATAAATAAAAGTGCGGCCCTGTAGCATAGACTGTTAGTCTGTGGCACGTATTTCCGAATCCACAAAATCCAAGAAATCCGTGGCGGCGTACACACCCATAAACGACCTGCATTCAGACAATAATTGACAAAATATTTACACACCCACGCGGTTTCCTAAATTTTGATTTAACAGCATAAATATGCTATAATGTTGGCAAACACCTGATAGGAGATGAAAATCCATGACAATACTTAATTTAGTACTCAACGCCTATAATATTGTAGGCACTGGATTTTCTATTATTGGTGGTATCAACCACGCCATCAAACATTTTTGCCAAACTACAGCAGAGGAACTTTTCAAAAAGTCTTTTGTTAAGATAGTCAAGCGATATGCATCGGACTTCGCCGATCAAACGGACCCAAAAACAATTGAAGTTGATTCTAATTTACTTGATAAAGTTATTACTTCACTTAAAGACGATGATATAGTCCAACTTACACGGTTAAATGAAAGTGAAAAAATCGCGAAAATCACAACACTTTTTCGGAATTGTATTATCGTCCCCAACCATCAATTGCCCAATATGGATTTTGAATATAGAATCCGCCCCATTATTGAAAGAGTGATTATCGATTTTTATGCACAACTTCCACTCAATCAGGGCGCATTCAATCAAAGTGTCCTTGAATATTTTCAAGACAACATAAAGGATCAAGATGATACTGGCACGATGTTAACTGAATTGTCAAGTAAAATTGACTTTGTGCGAAATGAAATAACACAACGTCTTTCCGAGGATATCCAAGCCATCAAAGAGGACACCGAAAAAATTAAGGATGACAATAAGGAGATTAAGGGAACGACGAGGGCGACTTTAGATTTAGTTAGTCAAGTTAAATCTCTATTCGATGTAAATTTCTCCGATTTAATAAAAACTGAAGTCGCAAAAGAACATCATGCCGAAATAGACAATGCTCGAAACTTACTCAAAAATCACAAACCTACGACTGCTCTTGAGTTATTAGAAACCCTAAAGAAACGAACCTGGAAAGATGCTTCGGATGATCTAAAGTTTAGCATTCTAACAAATATGGCAGCTGCTCAGTTTACTCTCAATAACGAACAAGAAACCGCAGAGTTGCTTCATGAAGCATTTAAGTATGATTCTAAAAACGAAAAAGCACTTTCCAACCGTGCTTTAGCATATCTCTTAGAAGAAGAAAACCAAAAAGCTGCTGATTACGCAAAACAGACATTGAAGATGAATGATACAAATACTGATGCCTACGTAATTCTTGTTGGAATCTCTGCTAAGGAAGAACCACTTGATGAAGTAATTGCTAAAGTTCCTGACTCTTTGCACGGTTCTCCACAAATTGCTTATGCTATCAGCGAGTTAGCAAAGCGACGTGAGAATTATGAAGCAGCGAAAAGATGGGGTGAAATCATGGTGTCACAGGACCAGGGAAACGCTCCTGACTTCAAGGCTGTTTTTGCAACTATCTTGATTAAACAAGTATTAGAAGATAATCTTGCAGTGGGTACCAGTCAACTTTATAAGGCACAAAAGGAACAATTACAACGGGCAATAGAATTTCTTACTGAGGCATGGAATACCGTTTCCAATACAGAATTAAAGGATTATAGAGCAGATTGGATCATTAGCAGAGGAATTGCACATTTTCACCTCGGCGAGTTGACACAAGCAACAGAAGATCTTGATACTGCCTTAGAAATTGGAAAATCAGATCCAACTTTGATAAAAAATCGTGCGTTATTAGCTTTTGAGTGTGGAGATATACCAAAAGCTGTTGAACTCTTGGAAAAAATCCAATCCGCACTGGAAGTCCCTGAAGCACCAATGATACTTGCTAATTTTCTCTTAGCGGATAAACGATTAGATGAAGCAATAACAAAACTTAACGATTTTTTGCAGACAGATTTGTCTCCAGAACTTCAAGACAAAGCAAAATGTTTGCTCATTAAAATTTATATTGCTGCTGAACGTATTAAAGAGGCAGAGCAAACACTAACACCGATGTTGGAATCTTCTCCAACAAGTGTATTAAATCTTATTAATGCTGCTTTAATTTTAAGTAAAATGGGAAAGGGTGACGAGGCTATTTCTCGACTTAAAGAAGCATACAATTATGCGTTAGATAGCGAAGATTTTTTAGA
>VYCT01000056.1 GCA_009843785.1 Candidatus Poribacteria bacterium
GTCCTTGTTTGGACAGTCTGTAGCGTCGGAAAATCAGCAGAGTGCAGAGAGAGGGCCCCAGTGGGAACAAACGCGGCGGATATTCAAAGTTGTCAACGACTATGAATTAGCAGCGGATGAAATATTAACAAGCCTCGTCATGATTGCTGGCAACGCGAGGTTAGAAGGGCGCATCACCGGAAATGTGTTGGTACTTGGTGGAGACGTTGAACTCGCACCGAGCGCACAGGTGAACGGAACACTTCACCTCATCGGCGGAGAGGTTACTGGAAACATAGAAAAAGTAGAGAATCTTCAGGTAAGCAATCGCTGGCAGATGATCCCCGCGGCAGTGGAACTCGTGATGCATCCGCGGACCCTCTGGGAAATCCGCAAAGAGATGGACCTCCGATTGATGCTCGTTAAGTTCGTTCTTTTTCTCCTTATGTATCTATTGGTGGTGACAATATTTCCAAGACCGATTAATGCAGTCAGTGAAATGTTAACATATCAACCGGTCGGGAGTATACTATTTAGTGCGCTGATGTTAGTTGTTATACCGCTGATTTTTGCGCTGCTGACGCTGTCAATTATCGGTGTTCCGTTCATGTTGTTGGGGTTATCGGTGTTACTGCCGTTAGCCATCTGTGGTAAAGCAGCGATTTTCCTTACACTCGGTGGCACTCTCTTTTCCGGTCGATTGAAACCGCTTGCAGTAATTTTTGGTTATATCCTCTACTTCATGGCAACAGCACTTCCCTATATTGATTGGGTGACGTTTCTGGTTGTCAACACCCTTGGTATTGGGATCTGCTTACTGAGTGGTATCAACATGATGAGGCCACAAGACCGGCGGAGAAATATATCCCTGCTCCCCGGTAGCGAGTGGAGTCCGCGGTCAGAAAGGATATAGCTTGCATGCAATTAGCATCGCCCTTTTTTCTAATTTTGCTTATCATAATCCCACTGTTGTTTATTGCCTTCCGATGGCTGCACAAACGGCCAATCATCCCGGTCGTACGTTTTTCTGACTTCAGCCACGGCTTTGCAACCAGCGTTCAGAAGATGAGGCAGACTTTCTCAGTTAAAGCACTGCCGATGTTGAAGGTTTTGAGATTCATTGTCCTCGCGCTTCTCATCGTTACCCTTGCTCGCCCACAACTCTCTCAAAGCCGTGAGCATAAATTAGCAAAGGGAATTGATATTCTTTTAGTACTCGATATTTCGGAGAGCATGCGGGCAGAGGATTTTGAGGGCGCGAATCGCATCCAAACCGCCAAATTGGTCATCAACGATTTTTTGGCACATCGCGAAAACGATCGCATCGGTTTAGTTGTTTTTGCTGGCGAAAGTTTCACGCTCTGCCCGCTCACATTAGATTACCCAGTACTGGTAGAACTGCTCAGCGATGTAAAACTTGGACAACTGGAGGACGGCACTGCTATCGGCGATGCCCTTGCGACTGCCACGCATCGGTTACGCGTCTCGCAATCGAAAACGAAGATTGTTATCCTCCTCACCGATGGTGAAAACAACGCTGGAAGTATTACGCCGGAAACAGCAGCATCCCTTGCAAAATCTTTCGGTATTAAGGTTTACACTATTGGTATGGGGAAAGAAGGCGGGGCGCGTATTCCGTACGCAGATACGACCTTCGGTAAGCGGTACCGAGAGGTTTTGACCTATCTCGACGAGAATACCCTAAAACTGATTGCCAGTACAACAAGTGGAAGTTATTTCCGCGCGATAGACGGACAATCGCTGAAACGGATCTATACAGAAATCGACAGGTTTGAAAAGACGAAATTTGAGGTAGCCAACGCTATCGTTCGCAAAGAATTAGTAGGATATCTCTTGATTCCCACAATGTTACTGTTGGGGATTGAAATTCTATTGAGCAATACGGTGCTACGGAAGATTCCTTGACCTACCGCCACAAGCGGAATATGTTAGACAGGACTTACGCAAAAATTGAGAAAAATGTACTGCCGGGTTTCTGGGAGCAGGTTTACAATTTTTATGATGAGGGGAAAGATGTATCTTAGAAAACTTTTGTTATGTTTACTGTTCTTGTTGGTTTTTGCGGCTGTGAGTGAGCTGTCCGCAGAACCGCCGATTGAGGTCATTTATTGGCAGGCATCGGATGTCCAAACGCCGAGTCAAGAGGAATTGGATTCATTGCGTGATGCAATGATAGAGGTTCAATCTTTCTTTGCTTCGGAAATGGAGCGACACGGCTTTGGACCGAAAACTTTTAAATTCAAAAATATAGAGGTCGTAGAAGGTAAGTTAAAACGAAGTCAGTATAGTTCCCATTGGACAATCGTAAATGAATCTGATTTAATAGAGCGTGGTTTGGATAATCAGATTTACGTTGTTTTTGTGGGGGGGACAGGTGGCGGAATTCCTACACTATCGCAACAGTTATGTGCAAATATACCTGAGCAATTGATATATTGCAATAATTTAGTTGTAATGCCTGCAGATAGGAAACTTACTATGCTGCCATTACTCGCACATGAAATAGGACATGCTTTCAGTTTAGATCATCCTCAGCAGCGTCTCATTGGAAATCGAGTAGATGTCATGTATATTCCACTACATGTCGTACCAGGTGTTAGAATGACGCTAAAAGATTTTGGATTCAGTGAAAAAGATGCTACATTTCTCAATAATGGTGGTAGGTTATCTGTCCAAGAAGATTTTCAAGTTTCAAATATCAACGCTTTCCCAGATTTGGTGGCATACTATCCGTTTGATGGGAACCCAGAGGATGCCTCTGGGAATGGGAACAACGGTGGGGAAAGAGGTGCTGTTGAATATGTTGAAGGTAAGTTTGGAGATGCTATCGGATTGAATAGCGGGGTCTATGTTCAAGTGCCCCCCTCTCACTCATTACACGGTGATTTTTTCAAAAGAGACCCGTTCACACTTTCGCTTTGGGTTTATCCGAAAACTGAAACTGGTTACGGACACGTTTGGCGGAGTTTATCGATGCAAGACGCTGGTAATACCTTATTCATTATTGAAGATGCAGGCATTATCTCTTGGCGTGGGAGAATCGATGGCGAATGGTCATGGGGAGATCTCTGTGAGACCGATCCCGGTCTCTTTAAAGCCGATACTTGGATCCATGTAGCCGTCACAAACGATGGTGATAAACTTAGGATCTATCTTGATGGTGAGATGGTCGCTGAGACAGATTTTCAAGAAACGGATGGCGGGAATGCTTTTTACTTTATTGGGAGTCGGTTCACCACTGGAGAAAACTTTGTCGGTTCAATAGATGATTACGCTATCTTCTCCAGAGCATTGAACAGAGATGAAATCAATTCAATAATGGAAACAGGCGTTGCAACGTTCTTAAAAACGACACAATCGGCAGATATGGAAGCTTCAGGATTCCCTGAGGATGTCAATGGCGATGACACTGTTGTAAAAGATAACACTGATAACGATACAAGAGAGCGATCAGATACAGTGAGTCTTTTACCTACGAGTGTGCCGTCTCCCAATATTGGTCAACTGCTCAAGTTGTCGATAAAAATTACTAACGGTAAAAATGTTGCAGGTTACCAAGCAACCGTGCGGTTCGACGACACCGCTCTCCGTTATGTGGAAAGTAGTAACAGTGATTATCTACCCGATGGCGCATTCTTTGTCTCTCCGATTTTGGAAGGGAATTTTGTGAAACTGAACGCTGCATCTGTTGCAGGCGAAAGCAAGGGTAACGGCCCCCTCGCTACGCTCACCTTTGAAGTCATCGCAGTGAAGGCATCTACTTTGACATTATCTGATGTCCTTTTGTCCAACAGCACAGGTGAAACGTTCGCGCCTCAGATTGAAAACGCTGAAATAACTGAACCCACTAAACTCAAAGGAGATGTGAACGGCGATGGACAGGTCAACATTGCAGATTTGGTATTGGTTGCTTCAAATCTCGGTCAGACAGGATCAAACGTTGCAGATGTGAACACTGATGGTGTGGTTAACATTGCTGATCTCGTCTTGGTCGCTGGTGCATTGGGGACAAGTGCCTCCGCACCTTCTCTACATCTGCAAGCCTTAGAAATGCTCACTGCTACAGATGTCAAACAGTGGCTATCCGCTGCTCAGCACTTGAAACCTGAATCTCACGGATATGAATTCACACGCGGTATCCGATTTTTACAACAACTCCTCGTAGCGTTGACACCGAAAGAGACTGCCCTTTTGCCAAACTACCCCAATCCGTTCAATCCTGAAACGTGGATACCGTATCACTTGGCGAAGAGTGCGGATGTTACACTGCATATCTATGCTATGAACGGTGCGTTGGTGAGGACATTGACGCTTGGGCATCAAGCTGCGGGTAAGTACCAAAACCGCAGTCGTGCGGCGTATTGGGATGGTAAAAACGCGTTCGGTGAACCTGTGGCGAGTGGTGCATACTTCTATACGCTGACCGCAGGTGATTTCACGGCTACACGCAAGATGCTAATACAGAAATAGTATCAAATGACCATAGGATAGCTGGAGTGCTGATGTTTATTAGCTTCCC
>VYCT01000325.1 GCA_009843785.1 Candidatus Poribacteria bacterium
ACCTAACAACATCAACCATATTCTAAACCCCAAAAAAAATGGGGGTAAGTGACGCTAAGATAAGCTTGATTTTTCACTTTGAATGTCTTACAATAAATATGTGTAGCCCGGAATTACCTCTCATCAATTGAAAATGGAGGGTAAATAGATGGCTTTGAAATGTCAATCGGGTGGTATAAAATGTCCAGCGTACAAACATCAGGGCATTTTCCAACCGGACAATAAAACGGTAAAATCACTTTTGCCAGATTTGAAGTGCTGTGCGACGTGCATGTCGTCCGCGCCACCGAAACGTCCCGATCTCCGTGATGATATGTTACAAATTGCTTCTTTAACGCTTGTTGAAAAGGGACCTAAGTTCAACCCATCTCATGAAAGCGGTGCAAGTTTCGGAACTTTCATCCGCCCTCGGATTTGTGGGGCTTTGATGGATGCCAAAGGTAAGGAGCTTAGCCATAGCAATCGTGAACTTCTCAATTGGAATCTGGACAACGGCATTGATGCTGGAACGAATCAGTATGTCGCGCGGTTAGGTACGGCTCTAAACCTGCATGCTGATTTTGAGGATGAACTCGTCCGAGACATCAGTTTTGCATCTGCTTTGCCTACACTTTTAAAGGTGTTGACCCCCCGCGAACAAGCCGTTTTTGCGTGTCTTCGCGAGGATCAACGGAATTGTGAGATTGCCGAAATTTTGCAGCTTTCCGAGTCGCGCGTCAGCCAGTTGGTGAGACAAGTGACCGTCAAACTGACAAACGCGGCGCAAACATTGGGTTTAGCAGACTAACTTCTTAGGAGGCGTTTTATCTTGAAAACAGAAATGCTTCAAGCATAAAGGCGGTTGTTGAGACCAGCAGCGATGTTGGATCGCAATCGCCTTTTTATATTTTCTTTTTTACGTTATAGATTCTGATATGTCTAATGTAGGTGGATTTTAGCGAATGAGAACTATGCGTTTTCTCGAAACAAAGACTTGACATTGACCGAAAAATGTAATATAATTTATGCATACGTAAAATTGAGGTTCCCTGCTTTTAAGTAATAGGCAACACCACGAAGGAAAAGTTATGAACACATCAAAACAGCTTTCACGTCGAACATTTCTACAGGGTTTAGGCGTTACCATTGCTCTACCGTGGTTAGAAGTGATGGGACCTGTTACATCGTGGGCTGCCGCGTCCACAGGGGCAACACAGACGGTACCGAATCGGATGGCGTTCCTCTATGTGCCTAACGGAAAGATCATGGAGGATTGGACTCCGAAACAGGTTGGGGCAGACTACGCGCTTACAGATATTCTGAAACCGTTAGAGCATGTAAAGGATAAAACCCTGGTGCTCAGCGGTTTAACGGCGGATAAGGCACGCGCCAACGGCGACGGCGGTGGTGATCATGCTCGAGCGATGGCCGCCTTCCTTACAGGTGCGCAACCGCGTAAAACTGACGGTGCTGATATTCATGCAGGCGTTTCTGTTGACCAAGCCGCAGCAGCGCACATCGGTACCCAGACCCGTCTTCCGTCACTGGAACTCGGCATTGATCCGGGTTACCGATCAGGCAACTGTGACTCCGGTTATAGCTGTGTCTACTCCTCAACGTTGTCGTGGCGTTCTGCGACGCAGCCGCTTCCGAAAGAGGTGAATCCGAAACTCGCCTTTGAACGCCTGTTTTCTACCATGCCAAATGCCCGACGCGTCGAGCGCGATCAACAGCGAAAAAGTATCCTCGACTTTGTCATGCAGGATTCACAAGATTTGATCCGTCAAGTGAGCGGAAACGATGTGCGTAAACTTGATGAGTACTTCTCCGCCATTCGGGACATTGAGCTGCGCATTGACGCGGCCGAAAAGTTTCCGCCCATCGAAAGCCCAGATTATAGCGCGCCGGAAGAGATACCCAAAGATTTCCAAGAACACGTCCGACTGATGATGGACCTGATTGTCCTCGCGTTCCAGACAGATGTGACCCGTGTCGTGACTTTTACATTAGCAAACGAAGGCAGTAATAAGTCGTATCCGGCTGTCAACGTCACTGAGGGACACCACAATTTGTCGCATCACGGTGGTGATGAAGAGAAGAAGGCAAAGATCAAACGGATCGATATTTTCCATTCACAACAGTTGGCATATTTCTTGGAAAAACTTGAGGCTACGGTTGAAGGGGAGGGTTCGCTGCTGGATCATTCGATGGTTCTATATGGTAGCGGAAACGCGGATGGTAACCGACACAGCCACCACGATCTCCCGATTCTGCTCGCAGGCGGCGGCTGTGGCACGCTTAAAAGTGGTCGCCATATCCGTTATCCGAAAGAGACACCGCTGAACAATCTCTGGCTATCAATGCTGAACCGTATGGATGTGAATTTGGCACAAATAGGCGATAGCACCGGTAGTTTGCCCGATCTCTCTTAATCTCTTAAGACAGTGGTCTTTCACGTATTTGCTGGCGAGGTTTCCCGAACCTCGCCATTTTTTTGCCTATTCATATCCGCTTTTATACGACAACAGAACTTACGCAACTCCTAATTTTAGGGGTATTCGTTTAAGTTAACTCGGACAATCCGTATCTGTTTCTAAGGAAATTTTTCTCATTCTGTATTCAGAGGCGCGCCGATTTCCACTCAAATATTTATCTTTTCGTTAATATTTTCCGAGTAGCAGATCAGGGTTTTTAAAGAGGTAACAACGCCTTTTCTGGTGTCAATGCTGCTGAAACTATCAGGTGTGTCTATCCCCGAAACACAAAACTGATCCCCAAAATTATAGTGTTAGATTTTCGAGAGTTAAAACCTTCAAACCAGCGTCGCACATGGGTTTTAGGAGAAATATCATTACTTTGGCAAAACTATATTGATAATGGGTTTCATTATCAATAAGTGTAATTGGGTGTCAATTTGGATGTGGTTAATTTTAGAGGGACCTTATAGGCGTAAAAGTGAATTACCAGTCCTTAAATGGAAAGATACGGGTCTCTGTTGCCATGCCGTAGAAGCTCCACAAACTGCCTGCGACGAACTCGCCAAGGATTAAACCGAGGAAGAAAGGTGCTGCTTTTCGGTGTAATTGCAATCCGCCCTGTTTGATGATCAGCCATTTTGCGATTGTGCTAATCATGAGTGATATCCAGAGCCAGTTCATACACCAATCCGCTGCGCCAGAGACAGCATAACCGACAGCATGGAAGGGCCACCAAAAAAAACGCATGCGTAGAAACATCAGAAGAAACGTGAACCCCATCCCCACCCCCATAAAGGTCACCTCAGGAATGTTCGGGTTTGTTGGGAAATTGAGCTGCTGTTGGAGTCGATTGAAAGGATGATGTGCAAAGCTGCCGGAAGACCCAAATCGATAGACGTCATGCAGATATGCCCAGAATGAGCCAATAGACCCGACAAACACTGCCAAAAGCATTACCCACACGAGGGGTTTCGGGTTAAACCTGGCGCGTGAAGCGAGTTGGAAGCCCTCCAATTGATGGGGCATCGGGTGGCTCCGGTGTGCGCGATTGAAGAAAAAGAGAAAAGAGAGTGCTGTCAGATTAGAGCCCCCCATGCCCCGTGAACCTAAAATCGCTGGTAACGCGTAATCCGGTCCCATAAAATGTAGATCATGTGCAGGCGCGCCAGATTCTACGCGCATGCGCGTGATCCCCGTTGAGAGTGCGAAATACATGACGAAAAAGGCGATACCGAGGGAAACAGTGATGCCGATCTTCACCGAAAACGCTATGAGATAGATGCAGCCTAATACAATACCGATAATCGCAGCACGGTACCGCATCGGCTCAACCGATTCGTCAAGACTTGAGCGTCCGGTGGTAACTTGCTTGAAGACTTCAGCGAGGTATTTCCGGCTTGCCCATACGGCGAAAATCGCAAGTCCGAGATACGCTCCTAAGGATTGTTGTCGGTCATAAGGGAAGCCCGGTAGTCCTCGAACCCCGATGATTGCCCCACCGACCCGCTGCATCTTGCGAAAGAGATAAAAAAACCAACAGGAAAAGGACAAATCCAGTGGCATGAAGAATCCGAGTGCAATGACAAACGGATAGATAGAAAAGGGTGTCCACCCGATAGCATTCCACGGTTTTTCATTAAAAAACTGGCTGATATTCCGAAACCGAACGCCGATGATCGGGATTGTTGGAAAAAGATAGCTGAGTCCGTTCACAAGATTTAGAAGAGAAACGAGGATAAACGCTGTCCAAAACACTCTGCCGCGGAAGAAGTTTGCGCCGCTGTCCCGCGTCATTTCCAACGGCAGTTGGATGATCGGATAGGCGAGTTTCTCGCGTTCTGTCCACTGTTTGCGTAGCACAACGTTGATGCAGAGCATAACAAAGACAAGCACTAAAATAAAGCTCGACCACCACAATGTCGGTCCTAACCATGCGCGTAAAACCTCTGTGTCATAAATTGTCGATTGTCCTTCGTAAAATCCCTCCAAAATCCGTTTATCTTGGACTGTTCCCCATGTCGGCATGTATCGGTAGAGAAGTTCGCGCCATTCGTTTTCAGGCGTAGCAAACCAGAAGACGTGTCCGATCATCGGGATAAGCACCTGGGCGTGGTCGTGTGATGCGATAGCACTCGCCATACAGAGCATCACATAGATAACAAGCAATTCGCCGTGCGTCAATGCCCACTGCCGTTTTACTCGTCGAAGGAGCAGGTTGAAAAGTGTGATAATAAACAGAAAAAAGACTGCATTGAAAAAGAGCGACATGGTTGTCGGAAAGAGTCCCCACCAGACCATCTCCGTATACATAATCCAATAGCAGTTGATCGGGATTAGGATAAGTGATAGTGTAACCGATTTTAGGGTGACACCACGGGTCAGAACCATTGTGTTCTCCTACTGTTTCCTCAATGTTTACGCGTTGCTACCTTGAGCATCTCCACAATTTCGAGATGTCCTTGTGATTGGGCAAGGGTTAATGCCGTATCGCCCTGCCTATTTTTTAAGGTGGTATCGGCACGGTTCTCAAGGAGGAGGTGAACAATATTGGTATGCCCGCGCCACGCTGCGTACATCAACGCCGTTTCACCGGTATGGTTTTGGGTGTTTACTGCTGCGCCTTTTTCAAGCAACCGTTTGCTTATCTTCAGATCCCCTGTTTTGTGGATGATAAAAATCAGAGGCGTATTACCGTTGGCATCCGTTACGTTGACATCTGCCCCCGTCTCAATGAGACCCATCGCCACGTCAATGTTCGCCTTCTCCGCTGCAATATGTAGCGGTGTCCGTCCCACGGCATCTTTTACGTTTACATCTATGCTTGTGCTGCGAAGGGCTGCAACATCTCCTGTCCATACGGCTTTGAAGAGCCGATCCACCGGCGTATTCAAAAATTCAGAAATGAGGTGTTCCTGATTAGCGGGTAGGTCTTCAAAGACTTGCACAACGCCGCTCTGCCATCGTACCTCAAGTCTATCAACGGTTGTGTTTGCGGCTAACCCAAAATGGCACCGCGGGTCGTGGCTGGACATGTAACTTGCTCCTGGATTCACTTCCTGCGTCTGTGTGTGCGCACCTGCCGTGATAGTGAGACGTGTGCCAATACCGTCTCGGTTGCTGATCATCCCAACGGTTTTAATTGTTATCCAGTTGTTTTGCGTTGTCGTTTCATTGCGCAATAAAGTTACGGACCCATTATTCTCTGTAACGAGCATGTCAATGTCGCCGTCGTTATCGTAATCACCGAATAGAGCCCCTCGGCTCACTGTGGGACGCTGAAAATAGCCACCTACGCTATCAGAAATCTCCTGAAACGTGCCGTCTCCCTTATTACGGAATAGTTGATCGGGTTGGCGGTATGTTAGGATATCGTGTGTGTCTTCAATATTATCAATGATATGTCCATTAGCGATGAAAAGGTCAAGCCATCCATCATTATCAGCATCAAAGTACCCCGTGCCGAACCCGACATATAGATAACTCTCTTTTCCGAGGCGTGCCTCATAAATCACGTCTGTGAAGGTGCCATCGCCGTTGTTCCGATAGAGAGCATTGGTTTCATAAGAGAGGTTCGTGACAAAAATATCGATCCAACTGTCGTTGTTGTAATCACCAACGGTAACACCCATACCGGCTTGTGCGACCCCGTCGAAACTGTAAGCGCACCCCGCAAGGAGCGAAATCTCACTGAATGTGCCATCGCCATTGTTATAGAAGAAATCGTTTCGGGTATCGTCATTGGCAACGTAAAGATCGGGTGCGCCATCGTTATTGAAATCTGCTGAGACGACCCCTAAGCCTTTTCCGTGAAACATGCCACCAATCCCACCAACGCCAGCCGCTTGACTGACATCGGTAAAAGTACCGTCGCCATTGTTGCGATAGAGTCTATCGGGCGCGCCTTCAAATAGGGATGGGTGGCAATAGGTGTGTATGCCGTCTTCGCCACACGGCGGATAGGGAACATCGAGTGAATACACAAGGTAGTTGACAACGAACAAGTCAAGATGCCCATCAGCGTTGTAATCCAGAAAACAGGCACTGCTGCTCCATCCGGGATCACCGACCCCAGCTGATCTGGTCACATCAGTAAAGGTGCCGTTGCCGTTGTTTCTGTAGAGAACATTTGCGCCGAAATTGGTTACATAAAGATCAACGTTTCCATCGTTGTCGTAATCTGCACAGGCTGCCCCCTGTCCATAGTTGCCGAGATTTTCTACCCTTGCAGGCGTTGTGATGTCAGTAAAAGTGCCATCCCGATTGTTGCGATAGAGCGCGCTCGTTGTCTGTTTTGCTGATGGTGATTTCTCCCAATAGCCGCTGTTGACGAGGTAAATGTCAAGGAACCCGTCGTTGTCTGCATCAAAGAACGCGCCGCCAGCACCGAGGGTTTCGGGGAGATGGTAGGTGCCTTCAGCCCCGTTGACATGTCGGAAATTGATGCCCGCTTTTTCGGTTGCATCAACGCATTGAATCGTCGCAGCCTCTAACAAGGGGGATACATATAGGAGGCATATCATCAAAAGGAGTGTGTTTTTACTTTTCGTGTTTTTAATTTTCATGGAGGGGAGGCGTTGCATCTTTCGCGAGGCGGAATCCGATAAAACTGGTCCCGATTGCCGGGTGCTGACCGAACCGCGTGGAACACCTCGCGAACGTTTCCGGGTTTAACCACGAACCACCTCTCACGACACGCCGACTCCCAACCGTTGGCCCTTTCGGGTTTCGATCAGGACTGTGGTGGTAGAAGTTTTCTGAATACCAATCCGCGACCCATTCCCAGACATTACCGGCCATATCGTGTGCCCCGTAAGGACTTATCCCTGTAAGGTAGGTTCCAACGGGTTTCAGGTGTGCGCCCGATTGTTTCCAAACGTTTGCATGGCGGGTTGCGTCTTTAATCCGTTGCGTGAAGGTATTTCCCCAGGGCCATCGTCGAGCCGTTGTGCAGCGGGCGGCTTTCTCCCATTCTGCTTCAGTGGGCAATCGCATGCCTCGCCACGCTGCATAAGCAGTCGCAGCATCCCATGAAACACCGATAACAGGATAATTCGGCTTCGTTTTCGCAATCTCGGGCCACGTACCGAATGCGCCTTCATAACTAACAGGCGTATGCTCACTATCGGTTCCACCACTTTCAAGCCAAAACAGATAATATTCGGCGTTGGTTACCTCGGTTTTACCAATATAGTAGGCATCCAGATAGACTTTATGCATTGGTGCTTCATTCGGAAGGTCGTCATCACTGCCCATTGTGAAGGCACCAGCTGGGATGAGGCACAGATCAGGTTCCGCCGACGCATCAGGTAAAAATCCCGCAATTATGAAAAGTAGGATTAGGAATTTTGTACAGGGACAGCCGCGCGGCTCTGTCCGGACGATTGTTTTATTTTGACTTTGATGTAAGACGCTCATATTCTTTATAGGTTTTCTCGGCTTCTGCCTGTGCCCCAGCGAGTTCGTACGCTTTAGAGAGGTTCAGATAGAAGCGCGGTTCGGAAGGCTTTAAGTGAATAGCGGTTTGGTATTGTTCTATCGCTTTCGGATATTGTTCTAACATCAAGTAAGCACCCCCGAGACTGTTGCGGTAAGTCGCGACGTTTGGTTTCTGCTGAATCACTTTCTGATACATCGCCGCTGCTTGCTTATAGTTTTGCTGTTGAAAGTGGACATAACCGAGTGCTTCATAGCCGCGCGTCTCTTGTGGCGCGAGTGTGACGTAACGTTCTAAAGAGTGTGTCGCTTCACGCCATAGCTGCCGTTTGAGTTGGATTCTACCGAGTCGGTACCACGCTTCGGCATTAGTGGGGCTTTGCTGCACAAATCGTTTAAGATGTGTCAACTGCTCCTCTTCAACAGATAGCCCCTCAAAACGTTGTAAACTCTTTTGCGCTACCTCCATTTCGCCAATACGGCGATACGCGGTACCTAAACTAAAATGTGCCTTCGCGTGGAAAGGGTCCATTTCAATGAGTTTTTTGAAAGTATCAATAGCAGATTGCCACGCTTCCTGTTGAAGAAAGGCGGTCCCGAGCGTGTAGCGTGCCATTTGCGATGTAGGGTCCAGTTTAATCGCGTGTTGAAGTTCATTAATAGCAGCATCAGTGCGATTATCACGAAAATAGGCGATGCCTAATAGGGTGCGTGCACGCGCATGATCGGCATCTATTGCTACTGCTTTCTGTAGGACTTGTGTTGCCTGTGCGGTGTCGCTTAAGTGAATGAGTAGTACATCACCGAGCTCATAATACGCCTCAATATAGTTTTCATCTGCGATTGTCGCCCGTTGAAACGCTTCAGCCGCGGCATGGATTTCCTCGGCATCTTTATAAATCACGCCCAAAATGCAGTGTGCATCGGCTATCGATCCATCAAGTTCGACTGCCTTTTCTAAAGCGGTTTGGGCTTTTTCCTGTTCTCCGTGTGTGAGCGCGCGTACCCCTGCGTCATACAATCGTGACGCTTCGGGATGATACCGCGGCGCGCCAACCGCAAGCAGCGCGTGGAGGAATATGAGAAGCGTGAAGGTGTATCTAAATAGTTGCATACGATCCACTTGGATTGCCTAAACAGAACGTTGAATCAATTTTCCCTATTTTATTTGAAAATACGCGCAATGTCAAGCGGAATCTATTTTCTTTTGTCACGAGCAGATAGATAGCGGAAGGCGTGCGTAGTTGCGTGGCGTTGTAGTGGAGTGTAGCGAACCGAAAGTGGAGAGACCGAAACGGACGCTGGGCGCACGGAAGACACCCGCTGTCGCGGTAAAGTCACGAGAAACTTGACACGATCAAACGCCAGCGCACCGAAATATCGGAGAACCTGCACGGCAGGGTGTGGGGTGGAGCTTTACTCGGCGCGGGAACACTCGATGGATCGGGCGACCGCAATGAAAATCGCGCCAAATATTAAAAAATAAATGACGCGACCCTTGAAAAGGTGTGATTGTAGATGACCCAGCCTCCTATTCCCTGGAATGATGCCAACCCGGAGACGGGGCATCCATGCTGCAAACCCCCCACTTATTCTGACACAGTTTATAATCGGTGCCGCACTTGACGCATTCATGATCCGTCTCGTGCTGATCCCTATCATAACTGCTACTCGGGTCATACGGGGTCTGACAGAGCGAACACACCTTCGGACACGCTGAACAACCCGTGGTGCAGGAACTACAATGGGGTGTGTTGTCTGTCGGTGTGGGTGGTGGCGGCGTGCTACCCCCTCCTGATGGCGGCGTGCTACCCGATGGCGGCGTTGAAACCGTCCCGCCACACGTCCCTGAACCTGAACAACTACACGGTGAACTACAATGAGATGTGCAATCCGAACAATTTGGTGTCTCGTCGGAGGGCGGGGGCGGTGTCTGTGACGAGCAGCTCCCCGGATGTCCAGAGCAGGCATAAACATTTGAGGCGTTACAATTCGAGCAGGTCGCGAGTAAGGCGTGACTCGCCGGAACACCGTAACATTTTCAGTACGCACCTCCCGCGGTGCAGTTTGCATTCGGACACTGCACATGATGTTCCGTCGGTGAGGAGACATTCGTCTGCTTGCAGAAACTACAGACATACTTCTCTGCGACCGTCCAACTCCCAGAAGTCGTCGTCGTATGTGTGTATGCGGGATCAGAGGTATCATTATGAACAACCCACTGCCCCCCATCCCATCTGGCGAGCTTTCGCAGTGCCTGTCCGCTGGCACTCCATTTGTAAGGACTAGGTTGTTTGCTCCAAGCGGCAGCTTTGACAGAGTGTGAGAAATCATCGTTTTCTGCGCGATCGGAAAGGGGGATTCCACCCACCTGCGCCATGTAGCCGATTGTCTCTGTGGGTGCCTCCCCATGTTGACGATCCGTCAGGTGATTCGAGCCGTTGATCGTGATGGCTGTGATTTTGAAATCTATCCACCCCAACCCCATCGCGGTGCCTGAAATCGTCATCTCAACAGGGTCAGGATGCGTCGGAACGTCTGTCCCCGTTTCCCGAATATAGTAGGTATATGTGCCAGAGGCATTCGCCGAGATTGACGGACCACTCCTAATAGCTAAATACGGGTCGGGTGCGCCGATCCTCGGGATACCCCAAACACATAGCCCCACACAAAATAAGAAAAAGAGAATGCTGATGAGAAAAACTTTTTGATTCATAAGAAACCTCCATAAAGTGTTTAATCTTCAAGCGGCAAAGGTGTGGCTTTGGGAAGTCCACCGATCCGCGTGCCGACGAGATGTCCGAGTCCAAATTCGACGAGGGCTTTCTCCTCCGCCTCTCTCATTCGCTGACTCACTTTGCTTTGTGCTTTCTTCCCAGAAGCTGACGCTGTAATGAGCGGATACGGACCTTGTGCCGATTCTTCAATCCGATCCTGCTCGGCTTGAATCCTTGCCCTTTCGTTCGGATCGGGTGTCCGGAAGTATTGATCTTCCAATTCCTTGTATCTTCGCGCTTGCTCAGGGTTGGGTGCGAACGCCGTAATCGTATGGACTTGAATATAAGGTTCACCGATCTTGTTGATGACAGGTTGTCCGTTGGCATCGCGTTTGACGACCCAGGCATCATCCCAAATATATTCATAACCTCTTGGCGGTGGCGGAACACCCGCTTGTTCAAACCACGCCGACATAGCCCGTTTCGCCTCTGCGGGTGAGAATTGCGACAGATATTTCTCAAGGAACGAACCCGGACGCGGTTTGAGGTCCCCAGCGTCCGCGGCTGACGCTTCTGGCACAGGTTGCACTTCCGTCTCATGCGACCCCTCATGCCAAGTGCCATCGGCGTGGACGTGTCTACCTTGCGAGGTATCGCCCACAGGTGCTTGCGTTGTCGGTTGTTCGGTCGGTTTCTCAGGTTCAACCACCTTGTAAATCACTATCGGTTCTTTCGGTGGCTGTGTCGCGAGCAGATAAAGCCCGACAGCACAGATTGCCACGAGGAACACCGACAGCGGTAGCCAGTATTTTCGGATAAACATGTTTTCACTCCTTTGTTGTCCGGGCGTGTTATCTTCTGTCCGCATTGGGACAGATAGATTCACACGGCGGGATCGGTTTCGGGTAACAGATTTCGGGACTTCGACGACATGATGTCTGCAGCGCGTTTTTGGCGCGCACGGCATACCCGAGCGTCGCCATCAGTAAAAGTAGAACGATGGGGAACCAGCTGTGGATGCGTTTTCGCATAGGTTGACACTCCTTGCTTTGATGTCTTTCACGCGTGGCGACAAGCGTCCCTGCCTCTAAAATACCATGCACTCGGACGCTTGTCAAAGAAAAAAGTCGCATCGCGAGTGACTGCGCTTGTTGGGTCAATCTACAATGCAACACGAAAAGCCCGCAATGCCGCGTGGAAGACGAGGGCAGCATGCGGGCACAGAAAATCCGGACAACTCTTAAAACGGTTGTATAGACCTTGTGAAGCCTAATACTTATTAGATGTAAAGTGGGGGGGGGTAAACTTGGTAGTGAGAACCGAGAGCACACACGGGGTCGGCGGGCATGCCATCCAGTGATAGATAGCACCTAACACAACTGTTCTTAGTATGACCGAAAACGGTTGCCGCTCTCTCATTTTCACTCACCTACATAAAACTTTGGAATAGAAGTCGCGGTCGCAATTTTGCGGCGCACTCGCCTATAAGCGATCTGCTTTTTGCATGTTGCCACCTGAACTGCCAATAATTATACCATAACTCTCAAGAGATGTCAAATTTTTTTCTAAACTGCTTGTTGCAGATTTATTTTCCAAACCCGTTGCGCGTACCTTAATCAGGACTTACGCAATTTTGTTCGTCGCCGACTCTGTGAGAGGAGGTCCCTGTCCAAAACGCAGTTGGTTTCAGGCACAACCTAACAGGTTATGCTACAAAAGAGTGCTCTGCGTAAGTCCTATTATAGTAAAATCGGAAAATATGTTTACACTTTTCCCCTTCGTAAGGGCTGGGTCACCCGGTTTCCCCTACGAGTTACCGTGTGTGCAAATAATTATGAGATTTACTATAATCTGGTTGGCGTGGAGTCCTTCAATTAAATTTGATTAGATTTACGCATCAAAATCTGCTATAATTTCATAATAGGTAATTTCACGCGGCTATATTTTGTGCCATTTTTAGCACTATAGTTGCGTTCTTTAAGGAGAAAACGATGGACGGCAAACACTTACCTTGGCATCTACCTTTGACAGATTGGTGCATAGGCGCAATGGTGCTATTCGCGACCACTGGCACTGTTATCCTGTGCCGATTCTTGTTGCGGAAGTGGCAATCATGGCGGATTCAACGGTTTCTCGACCAACGGGCAGCACTTGCATCTCCGGGTGATCCGAAACTGACAACTCACGATAAGCAGGTACTCACGAAAAAGGCTCGGCAATCGGGAAATGAACGTTTGGAAAAAAGTTTCGCCTTCCAAGGGAATGCCGATCTTTATGTTGCCCTCGGCCTTTTCGGTCTGGCAATGGTTGCTTTGGTCGTGTTAGCCGTCGCCAATGGCTTCCATAAACACGGAATGCCATTTTGATCCACCAGAGTTGGAATACAGCTGTTATCGGAGATTGATACAATCCACGCGATGGACTTTGGTTCACCGCTGAAGAAACGGAGATTCGGATGAAGGTCGTTGCAAAATTCGGTCCCGAAAGTGCGGGCTTAATTGACAAACCAGACCCGGTTGCTAAGGGTCAATTCGCTGTTGTCAAAATTCATTCAGCACCGATGTGTACGGAATACAAAGGCTTCAAAAATGAAGGGACGGGCGACAACTTTGGGCACGAAGCCGCGGGTGAAGTGGTGGAAATGGCACAAGAGGGTACTGTTAAGGTAGGGGACCGCGTTGTTGTGATGCCACACTACCCCTGTGGAAAGTGTTACCTCTGCTTAGCGGGTGAATATGCACACTGCCAGAACGATCATCAGCCCCCAAACGTCCCGGAACAGACGGGTGTAACCGCGACTTATGCGCAGTACATCCTTAAACAGGATTGGCAACTGGTGCCTATCCCAGAGGATATCTCTTATCATCATGCTGGCATGGCATGCTGTGGGCTTGGCTCGACGTTTAATGCGATGCGATTGATGAACGTCAACGCGCTTGATACCGTCCTCATCACGGGGATGGGACCTATTGGGCTTGGGGGTGTGATTAATGCTGTGTACAGAGGGGCACACGTCATCGCTGTTGAAAGCCACCCGTATCGCGCAGCCCTCGCGAAAAAACTCGGTGCAGCGGAAGTTGTTAATCCGGAAGACGAAGATGTTGTTAGTCAGATTTTGGATTTGACGGATGGCAGAGGCGTTGACAAAGGTGTGGAGTGCTCAGCGGCTCCGGCAGCAGTTCAATTATTGATTGATGCATCGCGCCCGAAAGGGCATATCTCCTTGATCGGTGGCATCCGTGAAGTGGCAATTGAGAGTTGGGGTGTTCTTATCAATCACGGCTTGACATTACACGGCACACGGCATTATAACCTTGTAGACACACCTGCTATGATACGGATGATTAGACAAGTGAAGGATCAACTGGATACATTCATCACACACACCTTCCCTATGAGCCAGATTCAGGATGCATGGACATTACAGTGTACACATAACTGTGGGAAAGTTGTCTTAGCCCCATGGAAATAGGGATTCAGGTCTTACGCATCGTGCGGATACTAAAGGACAGAAGAATGGAAGGAACGGAAGGCGGGAAGCAATCGTCATGACAAACAATATATCTCCTTCAACACCGTTAGACATTCGTCTCGGTCTCACAAATGTAAGTGATGTCGCTTTTCCTTTACGCTGGGGTATCCTGGGTGCTGGTAGAATATCGGGGATGTGGGTAGAGGCTCTGCACGCCTGTGAAGGGGCAACCGTGACGGCTGTAGCAGCGCGCGAAATAGATCGGGCAAAAGACTTCGCAAGGCAGTACGGGGTTACGACCGCCTACGGCGATTACAGGGCAATGGTGGCAGCCGATGATGTAGATATTGTTTACATTGGCACGATCAACAGACTGCATAACGAGCACACCCTTCTCGCGCTTGCAGCGGGCAAGCATGTTTTGTGTGAAAAACCGTTTGCTGAAAATATCTCTGAAGCGCGGGAAATGTACACTGCTGCCGAAGAGAAAGGCGTAATGCTGCAGGACGGTGTCTGGACGCGCTTTTTTCCGGCGGTGGAACATGCGCGAACTGAGATTGAGAACGGTACTATTGGTGAAGTTGTGCTTGTCCAGTCAGATTTTTTCGATCCGATTTATACGATTCAGGCGGTCCCGCTCGGCTTCGGCGCGGATGCCGTCCCGACCTCAATTGTGGCGACAGGTAGATATGCGCGCGGTGCGATTGTGGCATTTGGTGAAGATAAGTGTGCGGTCCTGACATTTCCACCCCGAAACTCAGAGCTGCCAGAGGTGACAGAACTCGTCGGTACAAAAGGACGTATCACGCTTGAGCGTCCGGCGCACTGCCCGACGCGTCTCTCTATCCGCATCCCGCCCCCAAATGGCGTGCCTTCTCAGTACAGGACAGAAAACGCGCCGGCTCCACTCCACACCTTCGAGTATCCGTTACCGAGAACAGTGCGCATGCGAAATGCTTCCCCAAATCAACACGGTTTCCTGTACCAAGCCGAAGCGATTCACCGCTGCCTTGCTGCAGGTCTGCATCAGTGTCCGCAATACGGCAAGGAAGAGTCATTACACGCCATGCATCTGCTAACAGAAATTTACAAGGCGAACCCACCTATACCGCGGCGTTAGTCGCTTCCATCGGCTTCTGAATCAACGGACTTGATTTCATACTTCTTTAATTCAAGGGTTTTGACTGTGGTTGAAGACGGAAATTCAGGATCAGGAATAACTTTCAAAAAGATATCTTCCGCTTCTTGATGATACTTGACGATTCCGACGTTGGGTGCCAGCCACAGTGTTGTAACAGATTCGCCGGGGGGTTCCATTTCCTCTTCCGGGGGAAACACTGTCATGGTTGTCTCTGTGCGATATTCAATCTTTAAACAGTTTTCAAAGGTACCAGCGGGGGTCTCAATGTTCTCCATGCCAATGACCTTGCCTTTTTCATTGATAGTGAAATCAAAGGCGATATCATCAGGATCTCCCTGCGGTGGATCAGGCGTTATCGTGAGCTTGGCTTTCATTTGCATTGCGTCCCACTTCTGATTGATGGTAGTGAAAGTTGACAACATATAGAACTGCTCCCGCGCTTCTGCCTCAACCTCGTAGAGAAGATTAAAACCTGCCTCAGCCCCAGGTGGTGCCGCTTCCTTCATCGTTTTGAGGAGAGTCCCCATCTCTTTGACAAAACGTGCCTGCAGTGCTTTCTTTGCTTCTTTGCCAACTAAAAACGCGATCCCTTCTTCACCGACTCGATAGAGATCCGGGTGGATGTGATAGTCATAATCTATCGAGTTTCCTAAAGCAGGTTCATAGTCAAAGACGTGATATGTTTCCCCTGCGATCTCTTCACTCTCAATAACACGACGCGTTAATTCGTTTCCATCTTGGTCTACGTAAACCCAGTAACTTCCAAGTGTCCCAGGAAAATATTGGGTCATCTCCGATTCATCACCGATGAGTGCTGCGCTGAGACCAAAGACGAGTAAAAGTGTAAAGACAGTACGAAATTTTTTTAACATGAGTGTTCCTCCAAGGTATTCCTTTTAGGTTTGTTTGATTAAATAGACGCTGCTCAGGCGAAAAGGAGAGTAAAAGTTTAATTGGAAACCGGAAGATTTCCAAATAGGAATTGTAAAAAAGTTGTTGACATCCTTACAAGTTGTATTGTATACTCAATCTATCCGTTAGATAATGTTAGTTGTCTTTGTCCACTGTATACATCATTATTGTTTGACCCGCTTTGCATGCATGAAGATGAGGTGAATCATGTTAAAAACCGTTGAAGCTACAATTGATGAACAAGGTAATGTGCAATTAGTCAAACCGATTCAGTTACCAAAACCCGCGCGCGCGTTCGTAACGATTTTCAGCGAGGAACTCCATGTTCCTGAAACTGCCTTGCTAAGTGAAGGTGCGCTCGCGCAGGACTGGCTGCGTCCAGAGGAAGATGCTGCATGGGCCCATTTACAGCACTTAGGCAAGGAGAAGTCGTCTTAATCCGCTTTCCATTAAAAAAAATATGAGCAAACCAAATATAATCTATATTCATTCACACGATACGGGACGGTATGTACAACCTTACGGGCATGCGATTCCGACGCCGAACATACAGAAACTTGCGGAAGAGGGTGCTGTGTTCCGAAAAGCGTTCTGTGCGAACCCGACCTGTTCGCCATCGCGCGCCGCACTTCTCACCGGACAGTGGGCACATAGCTGCGGTATGGGCGGGTTGGCAAACCGCGGTTGGAGTCTTCCCGTTCCAGAGCATCTCATACCACACACCCTGAATCGAGAAGGGTACACCACCGCCTTAGCAGGATTCCAGCATGTCGTGCGAGATGTGAAAGAGACAGGCTACCAGCGGATTTTAGCGGAAAATAACAGATCCGCAGGTGCAGAAGAACGCGCACGCGATTTCATCGCTGAGAAACATGATGCTCCCTTCTTTTTGGATGTCGGGTTTGGTGAGACGCATCGGCGAGCGAAAGGGTTCGATCCGCCACCGGATGGCGAACCGAAGACGGATCCACGCTATGTCCAACCGCCAGCACCGTTCCCTGATACGCCTGTAACCCGACAAGATATGGCGGAATACATAGACGCAGCACGGACGCTTGACAGGAAGATGGGCGTGGTTTTTGATGCGCTTGAGGAAAATGGGATCGCTGATAACACGCTTGTGATATGCACGACTGACCACGGACTTGCTTTCCCGCGAATGAAATGCCATCTGAGTGATCACGGCATCGGTATAATGCTTATTGTCCGCGGTCCGGGCGGTTTTGATGGCGGACAAGTCGTGGATGGACTGGTGAGCCAAATTGATCTGTTCCCGACTATTTGCGAATTGGCAGGTATTGATGCGCCTGCATGGTTGCAAGGCACTTCCGTTTTACCGTTGGTCCGTGGCGAGGCGGACGATACGCGTGACGCTATTTTCGCTGAAGTCAACTATCACTGCTGTTATGAACCGCAGCGTGCTGTCCGAACCAAGCGGTGGAAATATATCCGACGCTATGACAACGCGGAGAAGTGGGCACTGCCGAACTGCGACGATAGCATCAGCAAAACCTTTATGATGGAGCACGGTTGGGGTGATGATCCGGTTGAATCGGAGCGGTTGTACGATGTCGTATTTGATCCATCGGAGGCACATAACCTTGCGGGGAATCCGGATTATGCGGATGTGCTTGCTGAGATGCGAGACCGTTTAGAGCAGTGGCGCACAGAGACCGACGATCCGGTGAACGAGAACCAGATTATGGTGCCGCCAGAGACGGCTGTGTTGAACGACCCGACAGATGTCTCACCCGGTGATAAGCACTATCCTGCGCGTGAAATGGTATAACAGCAATAAATAAGGGCGGATACGCCCTTTTTACTGCCTGCAAAGTTTTGGCATGTGGTGCGGTTAACTGTCCATCTCCGAAGTAGTCTGTAGCATAGGCTGTTAGCCTGTGGCTCCACCTATAGCTTATGAAACCGTTAGCTTCCTGTGCAGAGTTCCGTCCCCACAAATCAACAGTGAACACCACAAGAAACGATCTACAGAACTGAAATCCTTAGTTGAGCGAGTCACCTCCAAACTTGTGCCAAAACTTTACACACCGCTGCAGACAGCATATTAGAAAAAGGAACGACTTGTCGTTTTCTCTTGAATTTCAGCCCCGCCGTGCGCACTGCGCCGCGGGCGGACGCGAATTGTGTCAACTGACTCGGTCTCATCGTCAACCAGAAGTGCCTCACCACGACGGTTAAGTCGTCGGATGTATCCCTTCAAATCGCCTTCCATATACGTTGCACTCAGTCGATCAAGGGCGTTGATGTCGTCCCACGTTGTAATTTTATGTGCCATAATCAAGTCGCACTGCGAAAGCAATTCAGTATCAATTGCAGAGGGTTGTTGAGTCGCAACAATAAGGCTCAGTCCCGGCTGTCGCCCCTCTTTAACCCAACGGATTAACATGTCCTTACACAAGGATGATCTACCTTGAGGTACAAACTGATGCGCCTCGTCAATCGCCATCCAAACTCGAGGAAGATTTGTTTCCATTCCAAATTCTTCGCGACGACGCATCCGTGTCCGTTCTGTAAACAACCGCCGCGCAACAATATCCAAGACCAAGTTTCGCAATCCTTTTGTTCCGGCATCAACAACGCTCAAATCTAAGACGTTAATGTGTTCCAGCGAAAATACATCAGTTAAGTCGGTCGATTCTTCAGAGAAAAATCCCCATCTTTGGGCAGCTGTCAAGCGATTCTCGAGTGCTTCTATTGTGGTACTCTTTGCACGTGTATCTTTACGGAGACTTGCAAGAACATCTGAAATATTGAAACTTTCATGGGTTTCATGGAGGGTATCCACTGCTCGCCACATCGCTATTCCCATAGCGTTGTTGATTTCCAAATCAAACAGTTCACACCATGCATCTGCTGACAGATCATGCGCGTTAATCCACAACGATGTTACCTCAACGCCATTCGTTTGCAGTCTGTTAACTATTTGAGCGTCTCCGAAACAGGTAAGTGGATCACCTGGAACAATCAGACGGACAGGAAACCCTTCGGTCAGCAATCCTGCCTGTCGAACCTCATCCGATTGGCTTTCGTTCGCTGAAACCATCGTGTGATAGATACCCATTGGATCGGCGATAATCAGAACAGCTTTCCCCCGTTCCTGCGCGAACAATTCTTCAACAATAACGCCGAGTGTGTAGCTTTTTCCGGAACCTCGCTTCCCACAGATAAACACGGCACGAGAACCAGTTGCTCGGATATACGCTATATCTTCAGTTTCGTAGTCAGTACCGACTCGTAGATTCACTTCAGCCATTATAAATTACTCCCACTTTATTGACGGACATCCCAAAATGGGACTAATGATTCTTGTGCTGAGACTCCACCGTGAAAGCCCCACTCTGTCACCTTACGCTGTTTCGCGATAACTTTGTCGCCAGTTAAAACAGTGTAGGTGCCCTCATCGGTATTCAGCGTTAGCAGATTATCCCCTCCTGCGATAGATACGTCAGTGTACCGTGCATTGAATTTCTCCTGTGCCAACGGAATGATGTCTTGGTCGGCATACCAAAGAATCCCATGGTCTGCAGTAATGAAGAGACGAAACGATTTCTCAGTTTCTTGTAAAACCTCAAGGAGCGAGAAGATATCTCGTTTTAGATCGTCAAGAATCGACTTAATATTTGGGCGCTCTCTGTTAAAATGGCAAACACCATCAAGTCCAGAACGGATAATCTGAACGTATGTATGTGTTTCCCATACAGATGCCTTTATCTTCCGTAAAACTTCGTCAAAGGTTGTCATGCGATGCAGTTGGTTCGGTGGAAACTCAGCAAAAAGGACATCGGTCAAAGCGTTCATTGCGCGTTCCCAATATGAAAATCCCAACCGCCGGATATATCCCAGTTCAAAAAGTCTATGTGTTAAAACCGGTGAACCGATAAGTCGTTGCATAGCACTGTTCGTGACACTTAATCCATCTACAAGGCACGGTTCCAGTGTCGCTTGCGGCAGTTTCCAATCTACGACATCATAAAAGGATAAGCCATCGAAAACGAGTAGAACAACTATCTGTGGCAATTCTTGCCGAATTCGCTCTGTAATTCCTGCAGCGACATCAGACTGTTTGAATAGATGAGTCGTCTCAAAACGGCTTGGCAACGCCTGATTGACCTGTTCTATTGAAGGAAGTGCAGGAAATTTAACTGCCGGAAAACCGAAAACTTGTGCCAATTCTTCTCTGTCTGAAGGAGATAAATTCACAAAAAGTGTTGAATCTGCATCAATCTCGCGAGGTGAGTCAATTCGGTCTCGCCACTCCTCAAGCGATACTGGACACCAAACATCGGTAAGACAAAGTTCCCACAAAGCACGATAGTTTTCCGGGATTTCAGTTATGCAGGGGATTGTGCACAATTGCTGTGCCATTTCAGTCTATCCTTTGTGCTCGGAACCAGAGAGTGTGCTTACCTAACCATCCGTCTCTGGAGCTTTTGGGGGTTTGGGTTGCGGTTTATCCTGACCGTTTTTAGCCCATTCCACCCATTCTGCATGTTTTTTCTGTGCTTCGGATAAGCCTTCAGCTAATCCTTCTAAACGCGCTTTTTCGAGCCTCCGGTGCTCGCGCTTTTCAAAAAGTCTTTTCACTAACATGATAACCTCCCAAGCAACTTCCCATATTCCATTGGGAACGCATAGACACACAGACTAACAGTCTATGCTAAAACAAAGGGTTTTGACATACCACCACAGCCCGGAACGTTGCCGATCATACCGACTGAAGGTTTCAAAATCAGATTCACCAAATTGTTGGCGTATGATGTTTTCTATATGGACGATGTCGGTATCTGTCAACGTTAGTTCAATCCGACGCACAGCATCCGCTATAGGCTTTCGAGTGATCAAGATAACTTTTGGCCCTTTGTAATCCTTATCTCCCCAGCGAATACTATCATAGAGGCCGCGCGCTTCTTGGCGTATATACGGAGCATTATCTACAGCAACAACAGAATGTTGTGAAACCCGTCTATCATAATGGTGTTGATATGGAAAATATATCACATCGGCGCGGTGATGTAGATAGTGTGCTAAAAAGGTTTTGCCAGCTCCAGGGCCTCCCCAAAGGTTGATACGCGTTTCTTCTGCATGAATGGTATCAAGAAGTAAGTCTCGTGCCAATAATTGTGAAGGTGTTAGCGTCTCATCAGTTTCCGCTAAACGTGACAACCTTTTGTGATTAGTCAGCCAATTCATTTTTTATGCACTATTAAGTTCACCAAATTTGCTTGGTACAACTCTTCCAAACATTCCAGAATTTCTTTCGTTGAATGAAAGACATCTTCACTCAGAAGTTGGACAATCAGTTCAGTAAAATCGATTTGGTCTTTCAATGCCTCTTGTAACATCTGTGCTTTTTCGCTTGGATTCGGAACTAACGTATCCAGTTTGCGTTCAAGCTGTTTACGCCTATCAGAAATATTGCGTCCAGTTTCGAGTTTTGAAAGGAGTTGTTCAACCCATTCGGACAATTTTTCATGATTCACCGCTTCAGGTGTAAAGCTATGGCGGATATCCTGAAATTCGTTTACGAGTTCTTCAATGTCTTCATATAATTGCTCTGCCTCATTTTTGAGCGACTCAGGAACAACGGTAAAAACCTCGATGGGTTTAAGAAGTTCTCTTTTTCTCATCTCGCTTTCCTTCCGCACACCGTCAACTACACGTTCCAATACCGTGACAGCATTTTCTCTAACTCTACGGTAACAACCGTCAGCATCAATTGGGTTGAAATCTACAAGTTGTAGGGAATTATCAGGTAAACGCTGCAATTGTTCCTCGATTTTACTTTGGTAGGCAATAAATGTATCTTCTTTTTGGGTTAGGAGCTGATGGAATTCTGCATTAATACTTTCAATCTGCTTTTTAAAATGCTCATGGTTGCCCAAGACCTCGTTGAGACTCAGACGATTGTCAGCGAGATGTTGTCGGATATTGCGTTGTACATCATTAAATCTTTCAATCAAATTCTGCACGGCAGCATCTTCTTTACTCTCAGTCATCAATTGAATCTCCCGCTCCACTTGACCTGCTAAAACTCGCCACCGTTCAAAGTAACTGAAAAGTTGTTCAGCGTTCTTTCCATCTTGTCTAATCTGATTAATCTTTTCATCAGTTTGAGTCCAGGCGGTCCTCAAACGTTCAGCGGTTTCAATCGCACTTTTCGGTGTCATATCCGCTTGATACACTCTAATCTCTTTATTACAAGCATCGTTAACTTGTGTCTGCATCTTTTGAATGTGCTCGTTAATTTTGGTATAGGCAGTTTCAACATCGGGCCGGATACTTTGAAAGAGAATATGAGAAAATTCTGTAAGCGGATGCCCTGTCGGCTGTTTTAATATTGCTGGCACCTCACAATGTAGCGTTCCTAATTCATGAATCTTCTGTTTGAGGTCGTTTTGCCCTTTTCCGATCCATTTTGCACACTCGTTTTTTAAGTTCGTATCAGCAGAATTCAGCTCCTGCCGCAAAGTATCCTTCATGACCTCGTCGTTTTGAATTCCGAGAGTCACAACTAATCCTTGTGCTGTCGATAGATTGTCACACTGATACTGAAAACCCTTTGAGTTTGCTAAAGCGACAATCTCCTCTAAGTTTGCTAACTTGGCTTGCAATTCGGCAAAATTGATAGATGTTTCAACTAAATAGAGATAATCAATGCCCCCATCCCTTTTGATGTCTACCATTCCGCGTGCCTTGAGAATCTCCATTAATCGTTCTACCTCTTCGTCAAGATAACCGATCTGTTTTGCTTTCTCATAGACCTTTGGAAGTTGGATTGAGTTCGCTGGTTTTCCATCAACAGTCAAGGTATCATCCGAATTCTCAAGCCGTTCAAGCACCAATTCCTCAAAAGGATGGAGGACGAAATAGATATTTGGTTCGCCTCTGCGGTTTGAGTCTTGCTCAACTTTCAGCAAATCGCGAGCTACACCGGAGATGAGGTTATCAAAAGCAACCTGTCCCATATTAAATAATTTAGGACCGTCTTTAGTTGGTGTCTTGCCACGCCTGATGCCAAGCGTGGAAAATTTGCCGAGGGCATCCCGATATTTTCCGAGCTGATTCTCCCACCCTTTAGCAGTTGCAACGGCATGGTAGTGCGGAAAACGTTTTGGAATTAGATTCTTTAACACGTCTTCAATAAAGCCTCTACCGGCGGGAACTGTGGCAAGATCGGCTGCGGAAGAAACCGCACTCTCTTTGACTTCTCGCGAGAAGAAGTAACGGATAAGTTCACCTTTAATGTCAGTTGTTAGAGATTCAGCTTGGATTTCTTGTTCAGCCCCTTTCACACGAGAAGTTGTTGATTCTTTATCAAAAAAATCCAGGATAGAGAGTAGGAGCAGCGGTGTCACACTTTTCGGACTGAACAAATCTCCCAATCTCATAATCTCTTTCGGAATTCGTTGTGAATCAATAGGGCGTTGGATATTAAATTGAAACTTGAGTCCATGTTTAGTGACATGACAGGTGTTCTTGACCTCTCCAATCGCATCTAAAATCAGCTGCACCGATAACTGGGTGTGAGCAGGTGAGGACATCCCTTCTGTACCAATGTGGACCGTTAACGTTCTATTCGGATAATTAGGCAACGTTGGGAGAGTAACCGTTGATTCCAATAAGTAAATACTGTTAGAATCAAGACTATCTTCATGCTCACGGATACGCGTCAAACCAAGAGGTGTCCCCTGTGTGCGAAATTTAAAAATTTCAGGGAGCAGATGTTTTTGAAAAGCACGTACAGCTCCTTGGTGTAACCCGCTAGATCCCGGGTTAAAAGGTTTGAGACGTTTCAGAATTTCGTTGAGTTTATCTATACCACTTAAATCAGGGCGATAGCACACCAGAGCTGGACCTGTTTCTAAATTAGTAACATATTCCGGCAATAAATTATCCGTAAAGGCAAGTCTATCTGCATCGGGGAGTCCATCTGCATATCTTTGAAACACCTCCATCGGGACACCCATCGGATGTACACAAAGTAATTTGACGATATCTCGTTTTGCCAGCGTGTCGACGTTAGGCAATTCCATTATCTGTGTATGCAAATTGGCTGCATCGGTATGTTGTCCGCTGTAGGTAATTGTGCCCTCAAGATAGTCTTTACAAAAATCCAAGAGAGAATACGGAGAATTGTTCTCGGCGTAGTAACGTGCAGCTTGCCTGAACGTCTGAACCACTGACCGGGGCCCGCTGAAGAGCGATCTTGAACGCGTATGCCGCAAAAACTGTCCGAGTGATTCTAAAACGTCGTTATCAATTGCTGTGCTTTCAGCAGCAGACAAGTGTCGTAAATCTGAAAGTTTCTCCCACAAGTACTTAGCAAAATCGGTTTCGCCGTAAAGTGACTCCAAATTGATAAGGTTTCCTGAAGGTTCAGCAAACCGAGCAAGTAAATAATTGTATTCACTCTCCTTAATACTTGCAAATGTTTCATTGTAGGTGAAAACGACACAACCGATAGGACAGGCCTCCCCGCCCTGAAGTTCAAAGATAAAGTCCTTAAGGTTTGAAAGGTTTTGGGTAATATCCAGATTATCCTTGAAGAGCTGAAATTCATCTGGTAGAATGAGAATTCCCCGGTATCCTGAATCCAACACCAATTGGGTTGCAAAACGAAGGTAATCTAAGAGATCACGTGGTGATAATTCTTCTTTTAGCCGCCCTGCGGACTTGAAAAATTCAGTTGCTTCTTGTGCTTGCGCGATAGATAAATGTTTCTCATGACTCATCCGTTGTGCTAAAACTTTTTCACCAATCGCAATCACTTTTCTATATTTCTCTTCCAGGTTTGGAATTAGATCAGGGCGTGTATCTTCCAAGCGATAACGAACCCATCCATGTGTTGCAGTGAGCAGATCGGCAAAACTATTCCAACGGAATGGAGGTACGGTTACGACCCCTTTTGATTCAGCGAAATGCCACAACGATGCCCCAGTAGATGTCTTGCCATAACCGGTATCGGCATAGATGAGCCCCGTCGCCGACCTACCTTTGAGAAGATTCCCCACCGTTGCCTCCCATTTTGACTCTATATCCTTAATGGTAACGTAAGTAGCGACGTGGAACCTAAATTTGTCTGCATATTCCTGGGGCGAGTCTGCTAGTTCCTGAGATGAAGGCGTGTAGAGTGTTTGATCTTTTTCAATAATATCTGCTAACGGCATAAGCGAACCTCCTGAAATTAAAAATCGGCAATTTGTGGTTCACGTTGAATGATGACGAAAAGTCTTCCGATTCGCTGCATTGACAGAAAATCAAAACGAGTGAGCGTTCGATTAAGCATAATGTCAAAACTACTTGGCTCAATGAGACAGAAACGGCACACATCGATTTTACGTTCATCAGTCATCTCAACTAATTCACCGAACCCAATTTTGCTTTCTCGGCTAACCCAACTCAACCCCATAAGAAACAGAGCAGGTGAACAATGCGTACGGCGCGTAAAACTTGCTTTCCGAAAATTCCTCCTACCGGTTGATGTTTCGCTAACATCCTTCAGTACAGGAGGTTTCAGTGGTAAAAGCCAATCATAAGCACCGTTGACAGACTTACGACTAAACGCATTCGCGATATTACCAAGGTTTTCATCTAATTCCTCGCGCATTTCATAGACGTAAGCGGTTAGATCATCCTCTGATTCGGGCAAAATCTGATACTCCCAAAGATAATCACAAACTCTCTGGTAAGCCCATGATGCCTGGTTTTGGTGAGGAACGTGTTTGCTCCACAAATTATATTGTAATCCATGTAGGACATCGATAGCAATTTCGGGTTTCATTTCCCACAGAAAATAAAAATGCTTTCCTTTCAGAGTAAGCTGGTACCCTTTAGATTCTGCAATTCCCCATTCCTGGAGTAACTGCAAAATCTCAAATCGAGTTCTATCACTTACAATAAGGCCATTTTCAAGGATAGTAGCAACGATTTCGGAACGCGTACGAAGTTCTGGATGATATTTCAATACCCACAACGCCCCATCTAAATCCGAAAAACCTCTAAGAATATGTATTCGTGCCATTTTCACCTTAATTATTTTTCTCCGAAAACTGGCACTGAGGCCGCTTTCAGCATTCGATAATAGTTCCCTGAATGTTCTTTTAGAATTTCCCACTGTGGTTTGCGGTGGTACACTTCCAATTCAGTCATGACTGTTAGATTATGCATAATTCGGTGCCATCGCCCACTTCCATCTGAAATATCGTTAAAAGATTCACAGAATGGGCAGCGGTGACCGGTATCTAATTTTATTGGCTCCAATTCATCTGAATGTACCCGAACGTACCCACGGGCCTTACAGTCAACCATTCGCCCAAAAGTAAAAGGGAAAAAAATTTTTCCATATCCGCCTGAACGCATCCAGCCGTTGGAGTCAAAGGTCTCTACACCCACCTTTGCTAAACAGAAAACTGCAGGGGGCGTTGAAATTCCAAAACTGTGAAGTCGACTCCCATTGAGTCGGGGGACTAAATCATCAAGCAAACGTAACACATCCGCATTGACCCGGTTAATTGAATTCGTGGCCCCCATGGTTGGAAAAGATCCGAAACCGATACGGTGCGAGTCCGCCATTAAAGGCTCATAGTTTTGTAAACAATACTCCAGATGTGCCGCCTGTTTCGCATGGATTACTGGCATCACATTTTTACGGATTTCAATGGGAAGTTGGTAAGCAAAAGATACAATTCCATCAACCGTCTGTCTGATTTTATCCTCAGCATCAGACATAGAATCCTTACTCAATGGTGGATTGTCTGGCAGAATGTAGATATCCGCCCAGTCTTCTGTATGGTAAACCTCACGTAATTTTGAATAGAGTCTGTTGTAGGTAATGTCCCCCTTTTGGACAAAAAAGCCTCCAGAATCGAACATGACCTCTTCTGTTTCTCCACTACGCTTAAGCTCACGCACAAACGCGAGTGTTGATGGACTGGCGAGTACGGGCGAAATTAACAACCGTTGGAACGGATTGGGTTTACCTCGGGGCCATTCAAAATCGTGGGCATGCGTATGCCAGAGTTCGTAGATTTTTCGTATTTCTCCAGGGGCGATTGTGGCAGAAGCGAAAAAATGTGGGGAATGTTTTGGTGGGCTATGTAAAAATCCATCAACGTCCTCATGGAATTCAAACCGCCGGGGCAACGGTTTGAGGAAGTAGTGCCATACGTTTAAATGTCGTTTTTTTCCTATTTCGGTCCCTGTCCGTGTAAATTGCAGTTTCTCATAAAACGCGTTTGCCGGAAGTGATTGCGGACACTTGAGTCGAATATGTTCGCCTCCAGCTATGTTCACTAACCACGTTAACCTTTGGACAAGTCGTTTTCCGATTTTCTGCTTACGATAGGGTTCGTCAATAACAATATCGTAAAGGGTTGCGTTTTTATCCTGACGGATACGAAAATTAGCGAAACCGACAACCTGTTCATCTTGAACAGCGACAAGGAGCCATTTCTTCTGTTGCGCTTCACGTAGTACCGCTTCCCGAATAAAGCCTAATTCCACCCGGTGCCGGTCAGCGAGATCCTTTGCACCGGCTACGTCTGTTTCACGGGCATAACGGATCGTTACAGGTTGAATCTCGTTTGGTGTTACAGGTACAAACTTAGTTCGGGATGAGCTCTTCAAATTTTACCTCTTTCACTTCTCGTCCGGAATTTGTCATAAAATCCCAGATTTCTTTGGCAGTTTCGGAACCACAGTTTTTCAAACATAAGAGTGCAGATATTTCACGGTACGTTACCAATTGTGTTTCCGATACACCAGCTTTGGCGAGAACGTAACTGGCGCGCGTGCTGAGCCCATTTCGTTTCCAATAAGCTGCAAGTTGGGTTGTAGATCGGGAATTTGGCATCGGTTTATCCATTCAACAATCATTGTAAAAAATTTGACCAAAAAAGTCAAATAAAAAAGAAAAAGAGTGTGTAAATATTTCGTGAATTGTTGTCTGAATCACGGATTTTCTCAGGTTGTGCAGATTTCGTAGATTCGGAAACACATGCCACAGGCTAACAGCCTATGCTACAGGGCCGCATTTTTATTCTTCGCGTGCCAAAAATTTTACACCCCCAAAGAAAAATACCGGATCCTACCAAGAACCCACACACCTCCATGCCGTTCACCACAGCCCAAAATATCTAAAGCCGATTGCCTGCCCATAGTGCGCCTCGGCGGATAATCTTCTGAAAACTTGGATTTTCAAGTACTGCCATGTCGTGTCCGAGTGCGAAGTAGAAGACTCTCCCGTCGCCGTAGGTATGGTGGAACGCCATGACGTGGGTTTCATCTTTCGTCTCATCGTAGGCGTGCATCAGATGGTGCGATGCGTTAGGGTTGTGCTTGAGGTAGTAGAGTTCGTCTGTCGCCTGAAAATCGGCTAACCCTTCGGTGATGGGATGGTTAGGGTCGCTGACATTAACGGTGAAGTCCATATATGGGCTGTGTCCGTTGAAGAATCCGTTGAGCATGCCGTGGTAGCCTTTGGATTCCCTGAACGAAGCGGCTGCGGTATGTAGCCCGAAGAACCCACCGCCTGTTCGGATATAGTTGAGCAGCCCATCCTCTTGTGCTTGCGTAAGTTCCCCGACATCGGTGTAGAAAAGCACGGTGTCATATCCTTCGAGTCTATCTGCGAGCACATCGTAGTCTTGTGAGAAATCGGCTTCAATGGTGTCAGTGCCGTTCAGCATTGATGTGAGGAATTGCCCGTTCCCCGCGTGATCGTGATAAATACCTTCTGTCCCGACAAATATGAGTAATTTAAGAGTTTCCATTTCGTCTCCCTTAATTGTTGGGTGTCACGAGCACTTTGACAGAACCGTGCTCATCGCGTCCCGCGGCGACAGCGAATGCCTCGTTAATATTGTCTAAGTCGAACCGGTGCGTGACGAGCGGGTTCGGATCGAGCTTGCCAGCGGCGAGTAGATCAATAGCGACTTGGAATTCGGTTTTCCCACCGCGCCTGCCGTAACAGAAGGACCAGATGACTGTCAGCTCTCGGCTCCGTGCGAACCGTTCTGAAAAAGTGAGCGGTGTTCGATGTCCACCGACCATGCAGACGCGACCGCGTTTTGCGGCAATCTCCGTTGCCTGTTCGAGTGTGTTCGCTGTGCCGCCGACCGCTTCAAACACGACATCCGCCCCGCGTCCGTCGCTCCAGTCTTTGATAGCCTCCGCAGCGTCTGTTTTATCCACATTGATGGGTACAGCCCCCACCGCTTCGTGGGCAATCTGTATCGGTCCATCTGGCTTGCCTAACATAGCGATAGAGGTCGCGCCTGCGACATCTGCTACTTGGGCAATCGTCAATCCAACGGGACCACTACCGATAATCGCGACGCGATCCCCCGGCGATACCATCGCTCTGTTAACAGCATGGACAGCCACGGCGTAGACTTCTGCCAATGCGCCCCCTTCAGGAGAGACGCTCTCTGGCAATGAATATACGTTTGCTTTGCGTGCGACCATAAACTCTGCAAAACCGCCGCCGCCGTGCCGTAAATTTCCGCAGATATTGTAGTAGCCGTTATAGCATTCGGGGCAATTGTTACACGGACTAATAGGTTCAATAGCTACACGCGCGCCCTTTTCATACCCAGTAACACCTTTGCCCGTATCCATAACGAGTCCCGCTAACTCGTGTCCGCCGATGCGCGGCGATTGGGGTTTCTCAGGTTGGTGATGATACCCGTGCAGATCACTCCCACAGATCCCTGCCGCTTCCACTTGGACAAGGATTTGTTCTTCTTCGGGTGTAGGATCTGGGACCGTTTCGACCCTTATGTCTTTTCCGCCGTAAAATTGTGCAGCTTTCACAACAGTCTCCTCAAAAATTAGTAGTCTGTTTGGAATATAGCACAGACGGTGAATTGTGTCAATCGGTTTCTGCTATGCCGAAGCCGAAACTCCCCTTCTCGCTTTGATGCAAACACAATTTCTTCGCTGCTGAGTTGTTTTGCTGAAGCAGGACATAGCAGCCCAAAGATGAAACAACAGATTGATTTTCCAGCGATTCTGATGACAAAATGTAAACACTACCTAAAGCATTTTTGTGTTCTTAGTGGGATTTACTGAAAACTGTATCTATCTATTGTTTTATGGATTCATTTTGAGTTGCGCCCATGTCATAACAAGTTTGTGGTGCGGTTCAACTGCAAGAATTTCATCCTGAAGGGTAGCAGCATAAAACAACAGGTTTTCAATAAACGGAAGATTCGTATCGACCCTCACCTGATCGTCATTTTGCATTGCCGTGATGATATATGCGCCATCACCATGATATAGGAGTGCAACAATGAGATGGTTACCGACTGTCGCGAGGGGAATATACGCGCGATCGGGGTTGTGCCATTTATCATCCGTCACAATTTCTTCTATCTTGTTTGGCTCGGTGAAAAGCGTCCCAACCTCTGGTGCTTTTGTCGGTTTAAAATTCAGTGTCCTATCGGTTTCATCACCGTTTAGTGGTTTAGGGAGCCACGGTGTTGGACATCCTACAGCATCATCGTGATCCTGCTCAACGTTAATGCAAATCCCTCCCTCTTCAACAAACGCTAAAACGGCATCTGCGCCCTGATCAGTGAAACGCCATCCACCTTCGCAAATTTCACCTTGCCCCAGCCAGAGGATATCAAAATCATTAGCATCCGCTTTCGCGAGTTTCGGATCTTTCGTAATCTCGTAATCGAAGGTAAAATTCTGAATTTTTTTCACATTTTTACTAATCGTTGCTGTTTCAACTTGAGTAATGTTGTTTCCCAACATCAGGACCTTTTTTGTTTTCGCAGCTATTGATGTAACAGAGAACGTCACTACAGTAAGGAAAAAACACAAAAAACACACCGAAATGGTATGAAATTGACGCTTTATTGTAACCTTTTTCATTTCTTAAATGCCTCCTTTTGATGCAATGGAAAACTGAGTGTACCAAGACATAA
>VYCT01000050.1 GCA_009843785.1 Candidatus Poribacteria bacterium
CTATTCTACACTTCACTTCTTTGGAAAACTAAGAATATTACCATAAAAAGAAAAAGGTTCATCACTATCAGCAAGAGTAAGTCTGGCAATGCCCGCGCTGCATTTATTCTGACATCGCTTTTCTGAAAAGAAAACTGAGGCAAACTATCCCAATCCACCGCGCCCTTATCGGCAGAAAACCATTGTTGAGACGCGAAAACATTCTTATCGTAGTAATAATCAATCAACGTCCGTCGGTACCTTCGTGCCGCTTCAAAAAAATCTCTGAGTCCGCGCAGATCAGTTCCGGCCCACGCTTGCGTAGCGGCATTATACATCCCGACTGGCGAGCACCTCAAAAGGATGCGATCAACGATCGCTGGCTGAATAAAGATACTTTCGAGTGCCTGTTTTCGGACAAGCCACGCCCGTTCTGCAGTATTGATGGTCTTCGGACCGAGGTAGCGGTAATAGTTCTGGGCGTGTGGCACCTGAGGTTTGGATGCTTCAGTAAGTTTCGCGATGTTTGAACCAGCGAGGTAGAAATACTCAAGTACTGATGGACGCTTGAAAAAATATGCGTAGTTGAAACCGGATCCGCCTATTATCCCAAAATGTGGATCTTCTCCTACCATGCCAAAATGCGGATCTTCCCCTGGAACTGCGTCGTTTGCCAGGAAGTGTTTTCGTTCTCTGTCGAATTCTTCCCAGATCTGTTTAATTTCCTCGTAAGTGGAAACCATACGTGCTTGTGAGGTCTGAGGCGGCGCGATCACGGCAAGAATCACGTTTGGGTACACCAACACCCAAAACCCCCAGACGAACATAGCAAGCATCAGCGCGGTACCGGTTCTACGGGTTACCGCTGAAATTAGCATACCGATAAGGTAGAATACCGATAGATAAGCAATTGAACTCAAGATAATCCCACCAATGCGAAGGAAATCACCGATGCTCAGAGAAATAGCAGTTGATGTTGTCAGCAAGATCGCCGCGAGGAGCAGGCTTATCAGCAACGGAACAAGCAAGCAGGTCATCGCACTGATATATTTCGCAAGCAGGATATGCCCGCGACGGATTGGATGCGTTAGCACCAGACGCAATGTGCCGCGCTCGCGTTCCCCCGCGATGGCATCGTAGGCGAAAATCAGTGCCATTAAACTCAGAACGACCTCAAAGATAAAAACAATATCAATCGCAGAGAAGAGATTGAGAAGTGGATTCGTTGTCCCTCGCATCCGTGCATCCCACAGCGTCGGCACAAAAGCGTAAGATATCCAAATTTCGTTCCCCAGCCGTTTATCCAAGCCAACATTGAAGATACTCAGCGGATTTGGCGGGCGAGCAACGTCCAAGCTTCCTGACGAATAGGTTTTCCGTTCCTGCAATTGCTGACGCTCCGTTTTGAGAGCAGTGTTGTAAGCTTCCAAGCGTCGTTCGTAATCCTTAATCAGCACAGCGGAATTCGCAACGACAAGCAGTAACATAATAAAGACTGCTGCCGCGAAACGGAATGTCATTAAATTGTCAAGGAGTTCCCGACGGATGAGTGTTGTTATCATGGGGTTTACCCTAATTCAGATGTTTTTCAAACCAGTCTATAATACGTTCCCAGCAATCAGCACGGTGTTCAGGTCGCCAATACCTCACGAGATGCCCTTCACCACGATACCACGCAAAAGTCGCTTTCTTCTCGAGTCTGCGTAATCCAGAGAAAAGCTCACCAGATTGCGTGTAATCAAAACCGTCATACCCTTCACCACAATAGATTAGAACAGGGGTTTCAACTTTATCTAAGTGAAATAGCGGTGAATTGTCAATATACTGTTCACGTTTTTCCCAGAGCGAACCCCCTATATCCATCTGATTCTTGCCTTCTACCCAATTAATACCACGACTTCTTCCTCGTTTCGTAAGATCCCCGTAGATTCTGGTCAAATTATAAAAACCGCCACCGCAAACTGCGGCTTTGAAACGGTTGGTTTGTGTAATCAATCCGGCAGTGAAGTATCCACCGGAACCGTATCCCGTTATTCCTAAACGATCTGCATCGGCGATACCCATTTCAATGACTTTGTCTACTGCTGGTAACACATATCCAGGCAATTCTTTCGGCAATTTGCTAGATCTTGAGGGCACATCGACACCCAGCACAGCAAAACCACGTGCAGCAAGGAGTTGGAGGTTCATGACATATTTATCGAACCCAAAACTATAAATATACATTGATGGGTGACTGCCCGGATAGACCCACGTAACTAAAGGGTACTGTTTGCCTTGCTCATAGTTGGCAGGTAGCATCAAAACACCCCGTAAACGTTCCCCATCCTTAGTTTGTGTTTCGACGAAACGGGTCTCACCAAATTTTAAGTCGCGCAGATGCGGATTGAGTTCGGACATCTGCTGGCGTTCTCCAGAGTCTGTATCAAACATCCAGATTTCCTCTGGATGTGTCGCATCTTGTGCTCTGTAGACAATCTGTGTGTCGTTACTGACAACCTTTAGATCGTATTCGTCTGCTATATGACGGGTTATGCTAATGGGTTCTTCAAACAGACAAGTCGCACGTGCCTCCGCGGTATTTATCAAATAGAAGCCATCTTTCTTTGTTTCTGGGTCATGCGTCTGGACACAGATAGACTGTGCATCGCTTGACTGCCAGATGATGTCGGTATTCACTTTCGCGACCATACCCATGATGTGTTTCTTCAATGCTTCTGTTAGTTTTCGGGCATCGCTGCCGTCTGCTGCGAATTCCCAAATATTTCCGTCGATGCCGCAGAAAAACGAGTCACCTGATGGTCGCCATAACGGACGTGCGTAAAATCGCAGTTTCTCTGTAAGGTCTGCCGTCAGGTTCTTCTGTTTACCATTTTGGACTGAAACAATGAACAAACCCTCCGGTTGCGCATATATGAGGTGCTTACCGTCTGGTGACCAACTCATGAATAGCGCACTTTCCCTGATATTTGTAGCCAAACTTCGGATGGGTGTTCCATCTAAAGGGACTAATAACAACTCAAACAGGATTTCTTGAGATATCAATTCTTCTTCTCGTATTACATTGAGCACAGCAACTGCGGTATTATCCGGAGAGATTGTAATTTTTCTCGTATATAATCCTTGTTTGAGAATTTGTACATCACCTGTGTCAACGTTGAAAATACCTAAATCCCCTTTGACCCACACAAATTGGTCTAAATCTTTACCTAAAGAAGACTGTTCGTCTGTATCCGTATGCCAAACGTTTATCGCTTGTGGAATCGTTTTAGCTGAGATAATTGTGGAAAGGTCCATATCTTCGGGACGTAACTTTGTAATGATATGTTTGCCATCTGAAGTCCACTGTGGTGCTTCAAGACCGTGTGTTGCAGTGATCGGTTTTTCGCTAACTTGCCGCAGTTGATTTTCAATTTTATCCCAAACCCAAAGATGCGGTGTCCCCATTCGGTCAGAACAGAACGCTAAAGAGTTGCCATCTGGGGACCACTGTGGTGCCCAGTCAACCCCCACATCTGCTCCAAGTTTGTAGGTTTCCTTCGTGTTGATATTGGTAACCCATACCTCATGGCTATGATTTTCGATCAATGCGCCGGTCAGTTGATGCACTGAAAATTCAGCGGTTTGTTGTTCAAACGATGATTTTCGGTCAGGGTCTATCACTACATAAGCAAGCCATTCTCCGTCTGAGGAAAGTTGCATGAGTGAACGTTCTGATAACGACTTAATTTTCAGTATATCCGAGCTCATTCTATCTACCATGCTAATTTCTCCTTGTAAGGGATGTTGGGAACTGTGTCCCTGTCCAATAGAACTCTCTATTGTATCCTGAATTAATAAATCGTATTTTCTTAACCTTTGCTTCGCCCGTCGCAGCCGACTCTTAATCGTATTTTGGGATATGCCCAAATGTTTACTTATCTCAGCAGATGTCATCTCTTCAAAATAGTGGAGTGTGATGACCTGTCGATCACTCTCCTTTAGCTTTGAAAGCAGCTTTTGTGCCAATTCGCGTTGTGCTTCAACAATATCCCTTTCGTTTTCTAAAGCCACATATCGTGAATATGTATCTGTATCCGTTTTTAGAATATGGTGCTCACGTAACAATTCGGACGTTGATCTATTTTTTCGGAACCACGCTATACAGAGGTGATTAGCAATCCCGAAAAGCCATGCTGAAAACTTCAGCGGATCTCTCAGATTTTTCAGATTTTGATACGCTTCAAGGAATGTTTCTTGTGTAATATCTTCAGCAATGTGGAAATCTCCAGTTTTCCGCGAGGCGTACGCGTGAACCTGCTTCTGGTATTTACGAACTAATCTCGCAAAGGCAGCTTCATCACCCGCAAGCGTAAATTGAATCAACACAACATCGTCCGTTTTCATCTGGCATCTCCACAAAGGTTTTATTACGTAGAATTATAGCAAAATTGGTGAAAAGGGCATATACATTACCTTACGGAATTAGTCGTTTTGGACTTGCAATAAGTTTAAAACTTGACAAAAAGTGA
>VYCT01000044.1 GCA_009843785.1 Candidatus Poribacteria bacterium
TTTTAGAAATGGTATGACAACCGTTTTAATTTGACAAAACCTCAAGGATTCCGTATCATATAGTATAATTATTTTATACAAGAGACAAGGGACAAAACATAGCGAAATGAACAAAACGGCTGAAGTTCTTATTGAAGCCTTACCTTACATCCGACACTTTTACGACCGGCAGATTGTCATCAAATACGGTGGTGCTGCGATGGAGGATGATACACTGATTCACTCCGTGATGCAGGACATTGTGCTGATGAAATATGTCGGCATTCGACCGATCATCGTTCACGGCGGCGGCCCCCGGATTACCACATGGATGGATAAAATCGGAAAAGTGCCAGAATTTGTACGAGGCTTACGTGTAACGGACGCGGAAACCATTGAAATCGCCGAAATGGTACTCGGGTCCATTAACAAAGAAATCGTGTCACGTATCAATCAGCACGGTGGGAAAGCGATTGGACTCTCTGGGAAAGACGCTAATTTGGTGCTCGCAGAAAAACAGGAGACGCGGATTACGGATGAAAACGGGCAGGAAATAGACGTGGATTTGGGGTTCGTCGGGAAGATTATCGGTATCAATACCGAGTCGGTTACTGCGCTTGATAAAGCGGGGTATATTCCAGTCATCACACCGATCGGTGTCGGTGTTGATGGTCAGACATATAACATTAATGCCGATACGATGGCAGGCGAGATCGCATCGGCGTTTCAGGCAGAGAAACTCATTATGCTCACGGACACGCGCGGGATTCTCCGAGACCTCTCGGATGACGCGTCGTTAATGCCAACAATCCGTATGAGAGAGGTGGACGCATTCATTAAAGAGGGTTTCATCGCGGGTGGCATGCTGCCGAAGGTAGAGGCGTGTACAACGGCACTCATCGGGGGCGTGTATAAAACACATATTATTGATGGTAGGATTCCGCATTCGCTGCTGCTTGAAGTTTTCACAGAGGGGGGTATCGGGACGGAGATCGTCAGATAACGGATCGCGAGCACAACTCGCTCCTACAAAGGAATGAATCGTGGTGTCGGCACCGAAATCGTTAGATAACGGATCGCAGGTTGGGTTGAGTGATTGCATATCAGACAAAGCACTTTTGAAATGGACGTAACTTCCATCGTATAAAAGATGCAGTGTATCTTAAACAAAAGGGTATAACAACATGGCAAAACAGATAGCACTTTTCAACCACAAAGGTGGCGTAGGGAAGACAACAACTGCCTTCAACCTTGGCTGGATGTTGGCAGATAAAGGGAAGAGGGTCCTCATTGTTGATTGCGATCCGCAGTGCAACCTCACTGGAATGATACTTGGGTTCAAGGATGCCAAAAGTTTTGAGTCGATGTACGCATCAGATGGCGTAACGAATATTCGAGACGGGCTTGCCCCCGCTTTTGAATCGCGTCCAGTTCTTATTGAACCGGTTGATTGTCAAAAAATAAAAGGGCAACCGAACATGTTCCTTTTACCGGGTCATATCGGTCTTGCGGAATACGAGGTCACTTTAGGAATTGCGCAGGAGCTTTCGGGTTCACTCCGAACGCTCCAGAACTTGCCAGGGGCTTTACATTACCTTTTTACCAAGACTGCTGAAAAATATAATGCTGATTTTATCCTTGTTGATATGAGCCCGAGTTTAGGGCCGATTAATCAAAATTTACTGACGACGAGCGACTATTTCATCGTTCCTATGTTTCCTGACTACTTTTCAGCGATGGCAACGGATAGCCTCGCCCAAATACTACCCAAATGGTCAGCATGGGCAAAGCAGAGTCGAACCTTACCTTTGTTACAAGAAGCGATCTATCCTTTTCCAGACAAACACCCCAAATTTCTTGGGACTATCATGCAAAATTATAATGTCAGGAAAGAGAACCCTACCGCCGCTTTTCGACGGTGGATTGAAGATATAAAATTGGGTGTTGAAACAAGGCTTATTCCTGCACTACGCGATAACGATATGCTACTTTCTAATGAATTATATAAGAAAGCACATGAGATAGGATCGGATTTAACCCAATTCGATTTTTTGGTTAAAGATGTAGTCTACGACTCAGTTATAAGCCAACCCCTACTCCAGTTATCGGACTTCAATACGTTGATAGCCCTCTCACAAAAACATAACGCTCCGGTTTTTAACTTGACCGATGATCAGCTTGAACGAACAGGAGAAGTCCTGGAAAATACCAAGAAATCAATGAATAAGTTTCGAGATTTATTCTCTGATGGCGCAGACCGGATAATCACCCTTACTGAAAATGCTGAGTCCTATTGAACAATTTCGAGAAAACATAACACGTGTCCGAAACCTCGGCGGATTGTATACAGCACTTGACAATACCACGACCTCAGTCATGGATTTGACGGACCTGTTACGCGCACAAATGGTTATGGTTGTTAGTGCACTGGACCTCTATATTCACGAAATCGCTCGAGTTGGCATGTTGGCAATTTACAACGGGGAACGTTCTCAAACAGCTGCTTTTTTACGATTTCAAGTGACTTTAGAATCGGCAACCAAAGGAATTTCTAATCCACGAGTGAGTGAATGGCTTGATATAGAAATTCGGGAAAGACATGGACACCTATCTTTTCAGGATCCAGATAGCATCGCTGATGCGGTTAGACGTTTTTCGGCATGTGAGTTGTGGCCATCTGTGGCGAAACAACTTAATTTTCATGTGCAAGATGTCAAGAATCAACTTCGTGCGATAGTTGATCGCCGAAACAAAATCGTCCATGAGGCTGATTTAGACCCAAGTTATCCAGGCACTATCACTCGTTGGTCAATTTCGCCTGCTGACGTGGCAAGTACTCTTGATTTCATTGAGAAGGTTTGCGAAGCGATTGATACTGTTTCTAATTCAAGTTAGTATATCTTCGGTGACAGGGAGGGAAGAAGATGGCAGAATCTAAAAAAATTGCTGCGATTATTACCACCTATTTTCGGCATTCCCACGCAGACGTAATCGCTACTAAATACATGAAAGGCTTCCCGACGGATGCCGGACTGCAGATGCCGCGCGTTGAATTGGTATCTATCTATCTCGATCAGGTTGATGAACGGGATATTGGTGTCGGCTTAGCAGCTGAGCATAACGTTCCTATCTATCCGAGTATTCGGCAGGCATTAACGCTCGGCGGCAACGCACTGGCGGTTGATGGCGTGATATTGATTGGTGAACACGGCGACTATCCATACAACGAGTTTGAACAACACATGTATCCGCGCCGGTATATGTTTGAACAGATTTGTGGGGTCTTTGCGTCGAGTGGGAAGTCGGTGCCTGTCTTTTGCGATAAACACCTTGCCTACAATTGGGGCGACGCGATCTGGATGTATGAGAGAGCGAAAACGCTTGACGTACCGTTCATGGCTGGGTCTTCGCTACCGCTCGGTTGGCGGAAACCGTTTTTAGAACACTCACTCGACACAGCATTGGAATCGGCTGTCGGTATCGGCTATGGTGGTGTGGAGTCCTACGGTTTCCATGCGCTTGAGACGTTACAATGTATGATTGAACGCCGAGATGGTGGCGAGTCAGGCGTTGTGGCGATACAGTGCTTGGAGGGAGACTCGGTTTGGGAAGCCGGTGAAACTGGAAAATGGTCGTTAGCATTAGCGGAGGCGGCGTGCGCGCAGATCGAAAATCGTCCAGATAGCACACTGATAGAAGGTTGCCCAAATCCAACGGCGTTTCTGATTGAGCATAGTGACGGCTTTCGTTCGGCTGTGCTGATGCTGAACGGTTATGTCTCTGATTTTGCATACGCGTCGAAAGCGGGTGACACGTACTATGCCACAGAGGTTTACTTACAGAATGGACCGCCGTATTCCCATTTCAGTTATTTGAGTCTTAATATTGAAGAGATGTTTCTGACAGGCGCACCACAATATCCGGTAGAGCGGACGCTGCTTGTGACGGGTGTGCTTGATGCGCTGATGCACTCGCGCGCAGATGGATATGTTCGTGTTGAGACACCACATTTAGCGGCACTCGCGTATCGTTCTTACGAGAAAATGCCGATCCGACCCACAGCACCACGGCCCGAGGGCGCAACATTAGAAGCACTGCTTTAAAAGACATTTCCCTTAATTAGGATGACCTTTATCGAAACTGTCCAAGGAAATCAGCTGCTGTTACAATGCGAATGCCTTGATAGTTCTGCAGTGGTAACAAGTGTTTCTTATCCCCAGTAACAATGTGAGTAGCACCACTAACAACAGCGCATTCTATGACTTTGTCATCGTCAGGATCTTCAGTTATTCCTTCGAGTTCATTTGTGATTTTAACCATTCGGAGAAAATCAAGGAGTCTTGTAACAATTCTTGAAATCCGGGACTGCGAATAGTCAAGTTTGATGGTTAACTTTTCAACAAATTCATCAATTATTTCACTACAGGTTACGCCTTCAACATTATCTGTCATTGCAAGTTTAATGCAGTCATAAGGAACTCCACCCCAAACCATACCAGATATCAAGATATTTGTGTCGTAAACGACTATTGGCTGCATTCCCTGTCCTCATGAACGAGATCGTCAATAAAATCTATTCGTTCTTCTTCGGTCATCGCGTCCCAATCTAACCCGCGTGCTGCACATACCTTACGTACCTTTGCTTCACCATATCGTATCTGTTCAGCATGTTCAGCGTGCGCCTCCTCGGCGAGTTTAGTGAGTACCGCAATTTTCTCTTCTGGCGGAATCTGCTGGATAAAATCAATAATTTGTTCCGTTGTTAAATTAACAGTGAACTCCATTTTAATTCCTCCTTTTAATTGGCGGATGGTAAGCGCGGTTGGAAATGCAGATCGCATGAATCAACGGTATGAATGCCTTATGGGCATTCCCCGGGGCGAGTACGCCGCAAAACCGCGCCTATTGTTTTAGCGTTGTGGACGCGCCGGGACTCCTGTCTCTGCGGATTCGTAGATGAGATCCATCAATTCAGACTGAATAATCCCGTTCATGGGGCTTGTCCGCGGTGCGGCTCTTCCCAAAATGGTATCAATGAAGTTGTCATCAGGTGTACCAGCGGACATGTCCTCTGTGATAGGCGGTGGATCCAACGCTTCGCCGCCTTTCCAGACACGAATCCAACCGCCACCCCAGCCATCAATCTCAATCCGACCGTTCTCAAAGACTAACGCCATGTGTGTGCCGCCGGGGCTTGGGCAATTGCCGCTCACTGCCATCGCCGCGAGCACACCATTTTCAAACTTGACGTTCATCGAAGAGTTGATGTCTACCTCACGGTCATGGTTATCGGTGTATGCGTAGACTTCGGCAACTTTCGATTCGACTGTCCAACAGAGACTATTCAGGAGATGCGCGCCACTGTCATACGCCTGTCCACCGCCGGAGAGTTTCGGATTCTGTCGCCACGTGCCAGTGGTACCGCCTTTCCAACCTTGCGTGATATACCCGATCACCAATTCCAACTTGCCGAGGTCACCATTGCGGACGACCTCTCGGGTGTAGTAGAAATTCGGCGAACACGGCGTATTGTAACCGATCGTGAGGACTAATCCTGTCTCTTCTACTTTATCAGCGAGGGTGTACGCATCTTTAGAGGCGGTGACCATCGGTTTTTCCATCAACACATGGCACCCGGCTTCAAGTGCTTGCATGCCGTGCTCAAAATGTAATGTATGCGGGGTAGAGATCAGCACTGCGTCCGGCGCGGTTTCTTTGAGCATTTTACCGATGTTGTCAAAGGCACTCGGACGTGGGCTGAGATCGGGTACGTTCCGATCAATATAACCGTTAGCGATGTCTGTGTTCACATCGCAGGCCCCGACGATTTGCACGTCTGGGTTCGCATTCATACGTCTGGCGTGGCCGGAAGAGTTTCCACCACACCCAATCATGGCAAGTCGAATCTTCGCCATATTTTTCTCCTTGTTTTTTTAAGTTGTCAGTTATCAGTTTTCGGTTTTCAGTGAATTAGCCATCAGCCATCAGCCGTCAGCGGTCAGAGAAATAGTTATCCGAAACCTAATAAACGACGGGGCTTTTATGCTGAAACTTCGCTAAATCGGCGACACTGATTGCACCATCGCCGAACACCCGTGTAAAGGTATGCCCATGATGCGACTTTGTATCGCCATGCATATAGCAGACACTGAACGCGCGCCGCGGAATATCCGTATCGTTCGTACCGGAACTGTGCAGCATCCAATTATGGAGTAAAACCACTTCTCCTGCCTTCAACTCCATCGGTAGCGGTGTCGCCTTCGCAACGATGTCGTCGATGTGTTCCTGCGTTAGAAAACCGGATCCATTTTCAGGGTTGATGAGCCTACTGTGGGACTTCGGAATGATATGTACACAGCCGTTCTCAATCATGGCTGGATCTAAAGCGGTATAAATCGTAATCTGCGGATCGCGGTCGAGGTCTCTCCACCTGTCTTGATGCCACGTGAGCTGCGTGCCTTCGTGTGCGGGTTTATTCATAAACATTGCCCGGAAGCAGGTGACAGGAGTCCCATCTCCGTAGATTTTCGTGCAGACCTCTTCAAAAATCGGTTTCTGGAGATACGCTAAAAAAATCGGGTCGAGTTCAAGGTTCTGAATTTTCCGATACAACAACGTCGCGCCTTTATGTCCTTTCGACTGCGGGCCCGGTACGTTTTTGCCGGGTTCTCGGTCGAGTTGCATCATAATTTGATCGTAATCCAAGGGTGCTGTGCCGAGCATGATGTCATCCATCCGCTGCTGGATTTGTGTGAGTTCGGCATCCGTTGCGACTTGTCCGATGCGCACGTAGCCGTTTTCCGAAAAATGTTCCCACTGTTCGTCTGTTATCTGGTGTGCCATTTCATGCCTCCGAATTAAACGTGTCGTGGTGCTAACTTTTGTATTGCAAGTTTTGGCAACTTGCAAGCCGCGCCAAAAGTTTGTATACAAAGTATAGCATATATTTTAAGATGTTTAAAAGAAAATTGCAATCTTGTTGTCTGAATCACGGAAACTGTCAGAATCGCGGAGTGCACAGAGAACGCAGAGAACGCTGAAAAGGCGACTCTAACTTCTACATTAAAAGAAAATGCGTAAGTCCTATTAAATAATGCAACCTTTTGAAATGTAAGTTACGTCACTACAATCAATGGATGTTAAATTTCGGGCGAGTTGTTACGCACAAACTGGACAGCCCCTTCACTTTGACCCTTCACTTTGAAAAGACACTTTGGGAGGAGAAAACCGTGCGCTTTTTCATGATTAATCTGATACTTGTCTGTTTGTTGTTCTTCGGGATTGGTTACCTTGCTTTCGGCTAAACGCCTGAAAAAATAAGGAAGCAGGCACTTGAACGGCGAGAGGTATAAGATAATTTTGACGGATGTTTAGCCCAACCGGAGATCAATTTTTTATTTTTTCAGAAATAATGCAACCTTTTGAAATGTAAGTTACGTCACTACAATCAACAGACGTAATAATTCAGCGGGAGGCGTGCAATGCAACAGAGCGATGCGCAACTCATTCACAGAGTATTACACGGGGACCAGGAAGCGTTCAGTCCCTTAGTCAAAAAATATCAAAAAGGGGTTCATGCCTTAGCATGGCGGAAAATCGGTGATTTTCACATCGCCCAAGAACTTACGCAAGACGCGTTTCTCAAGGCGTACCGGCAACTACGGACCTTGAAAGATCATAACGCGTTTGGCGGATGGCTTTACGTGATCGTGGCACGCGAGTGTCTCGATTATCTCCGAAGGAACCGCATACCCATGGAATCCCTTGATACTGCCGATTCAAACGAGGTGGACAAAGTGTCATATTCTCAATATGTAGCAGAAAAACAGGAAGAAGAAGCCGACGAAACGCGCCGCGAGGTCGTCAAGGAGCTGCTGAAAAAATTACCGGAAAGCGAGCGGACGGTAATGACGCTTCATTACCTCGGCGAGATGACAATCAAAGCCATTTCTGAGTTTCTCGGTGTCTCCCAGAATACCGTCAAAAGCCGTCTCAGTCGCGCACGCAACCGTTTACGGAAAGAGGAAGACGTAATTCAACAGAACCTCGGCAGCTTCCAACTCCCGGATAACTTGGCGGAGAACATTATGCAAGAGGTTTCGCGTATAGCACCCGTCCCGCCTGCGGTGAGCAAACCGGTAGCACCCTTAGCAATTTCTGCTGCCTGCGCTGTCTTGATTTTCCTAATGATCGGGGTTGGCACACCGTACCTTTCACGTTTTCAGAAACCGTACAGTCTAAACGCCACCTCAGAACCCACGGTTGAGCTGATTGATGCGGTTTTTGTTGTTGATACGCCAGCGAAGCCTGCGGTTCGATATCAGCCAGGGAGTTCACATACCCCGGGTAAGCGTCCCGGTGCCGGTCAGAAATCCGACGCATCGCTTTTTGACACACTGCCAGTCGATACAACAGAAGTCTCAACGCCGAAGTCTCAGTGGAACCAAACGAAGGGGCCCGAAGGCGGGGTCGTCAACAACCTCTTCATGGCATCTAACGGCGACGTTTACGCCAGATCAGGTACAGACCTCTATAGGTTAACAAACGATAGAAGCACGTGGATACCTGCCAACACGGACGTGTCTATTAAGGGTTCTTGGCAAATGGCAGAACATGAGGATACCCTCTACATCGTTTCTGACACGGAAACCCTTGCTTCGGTAGATAGAGGTGAGACATGGCGCGTGCAGGGCGCGCGTCCAAAAGGAGCATTGATTGATACTGTTATAACAGATGAAGCACTTTACTTAGGACTTGTTGATGGTGTGTTCCACTCTGTGGATGCCGGTAAATCGTGGACATCTCTTGACGACAGAACCCTGGCGGACAGGGAAATTCGGGCAATCACGGCTATTGAAAACACTGTCTTTGTAGGTACAGATAAGGGTCTCTACCGCCACAGTTCGGAAGGCTGGGCGCAATTACGGGTAGGTGAAACCGGAAATATTCGCGCATTGACAAGTGCTGAACACCGACTCTACGTTGCCGTCGGAAATGATGTTCAGTATAAGATCCTTTCGATGACCATGTCAATTTCGTCGGCATCTAAGACATCTTTGTCGCTTTACCGATCAACAGACCTCGGAGATTCGTGGCAGGCAATAGATTTCGTAGAAATGGATTCCGATTCCGAGGAAAACGGTTGGTTTAGTTTTTCCCATGAAGTTAACAAATCTCAAGTGGTAGCACAAACGGCAGACAATTCAGGATTGGAAAAGACTTCCCGCCTTAAAATGGTAGCAGCGCAAGAAAGACTTTTAGTCTTAGATGGCGGGAAAAGTTATTACTCCAGTGATGCCGGGGAGACATGGGTATCTTTAGATTTAGACACCCTAAATATGGCAGATACTTTCGTTGTTGTCCTGTCGGGTGCGAATACTTTCTACACAGGGGGTCGATTCGGGATTCAGCGCACGACCGATGCAGGCGAAACATGGCATCCGTTTAACACAGGATTGGTGAGGACGAGTGTGGACAATTTGGTCTATGCCAATCATGCGCTCTACGCAACAATATGGAAAGAACTCGTTGTCTCATTTGATGGGGGTGAATCGTGGGCACCTGTGCTACATCGTCCTGAAATGCTTATGAATCTGATGAAATTTAACGATATGCTTTATGTCAAAGGTGTCAAAGGGACATCGCCGCAACTTTTCCGCGTATCTGCTGAGGATAACGAGTTAGTGCCTGTCCCCGAAATGCCGAGTTTAGTGGTGTCGGACATTGAAACACTCATCCGTGAAAAATTTGAAAACGTTTTTCTGGAAAGCGTTCAAGATGAACTTGAGAAAAACGCTGAGGAACGTACGGAATTAACGCTTGAAGATTTGCTTGAAAATTTCGATCTGGATAAGCTCAGCGCGGTTGGTAGTCAGACCTTAGAGGAAAGTATGGTTAAATTCATGCTGTCATATTTCGGGAGCTTTGCTGTCAGCGGTAGCACTTACTATATGGAATATAACCAGAAACTCTTCAGGTGGAAGTCCGGTATGACTGAATGGTTTGATACTGGCTTAGCAGATTCAGGTGAGTCTATTGATTCTATTGCGGGTCTTGAAGAACAGGGCTCCATGGATTTCAAAATTGCAGTCTCAGGCGAAACTGTTTACGTCGGCAAACGGGACGGACATCTCCTTCAATCGTTTGATGAAGGCGACACTTGGAACGATGTTACGACAGCTCTCCCGTTTTCTGTTACGCAATTCAAGGCTATCGGCTTCGCTGGACCGACGCTTTACGTCGCCACCGATAAAGGTGTTATGTATTCAAGCGATGGAATTCGCTGGCACACGGCGATCGATGCAGAAGGCGCACGGCTTGTTATAAAAAAAATGGCAATAGATGGCACAACGGTCTACGGCGCAACTGAGCAACAGATCTATCAATTGAAAGAAAATTCAAACACATGGGAACCCGTCACACCGGAAGTTCCGAGCAAGATTAACTCGTTTACTGTTGATGGTAGGACACTTTATGTTGGGACGCCTGGTCATGGCGTGCTACGTTTTACGCTGAATTAGTTATCAGAGGGAATAGTTGTCAGTTATCAGTTATCAGTTATCAGTTAAGAGGTTTGTGATAGTCCGAGAGTCTCTTTCTGAAAACTGCAAGGTTTTTCGCAGAAAAACCGAACTGAAAACTGATGACCGATAACCGATAACCACTAAAAAGGAGATTTAAAAATGTTAAAAATGATTGGACGCTTAAAAACACATTACCTCAGGTTGCACGGACAAGGCAAAACGATAACGCTTTTGTTCGCCACTTTACTGATGGCGATGGGTTTACAACTGACTCTCCATGCGGGGACATCTCAGTTCCTCTTTGATATGGATGGGATTAAGGACCCGGGCAGTTTAGCGGTGAAACTCGAAGACACGCGCGCACCGGTGTCCCAATGGATTGCATCGCAATTGTCCGAAGATGGACAGTGGCTGTTAGTTGGATACGATGGCGTAAGCGATCCGTCTCCGAAGCTGCAAGAGGCATTGCTGTCAGAATTGAATCGACTGCTTCAAGCGGGCTCTCTCTACAATGCACAAGTGTTCGCTGATATTGAACTCAGTGAACAGACGCAGGCACTCATTGCCCAAAATCCGAAAGATGGAGAAGCGTTGGTGCGTCTAAACCGGTGGCTCTTAGCAGATGCCTATCCTTATGAATTAGCCTCACTTTCAGGGCAGCAAGATTCTGAGGATTTCAAAGGCATTGCGGCATGCAGAGAAAATTTGAGATTGATAAAACTGGCGCGTGACAACTATCGTGCGGCCAATGCAGATACAGACCCACAATGGCTTTCCGAACTTTCTCCAGAATATCTGGATAGCAAAGTCCTTCTTTGTCCTGCAGATGAGACAATAGGTGTTCCCGGTGTCTTAACCGAAGGTGCAGCGGATCCAACGCTGCCATGCAGTTATCTCTATGAGATGCGTCCGTCTAAAAAAGCTGATCAGGAAATTCTGTGGATGCAGGAAGGTGATATGACCCCCATCATTCGGTGTGAACATCATCGCCTCAACTTAAGTGTTTCTGGAAAAATTTATCGAAACGGACCGGAAAGAACTATCTATAATAGCAACAACACAGAGTTTTCTGCCTTATCTGATTTTTTACGTGACTTACGGTCACAACACGGGGAGAATTTTCTCAAGACACAAGCGGTCAGAGAGAAAATTAAGACAGCGACTGAGACGTTAGTACTCAAACACGTGCCGAAGGTGCTCAATCGTATGGAGGTTGGTATCCTTGAACAAGTTAAACCGGAGTTGGAAGCACAACTTGGAAAGGGTATTCTTGAGACACAAATGGGGATGGATATCCTCCAACAAGTGACCGGGCAGGTGAGAGATCAGGTTAAGGAACAGCTACAGTCGCAACTACAATCGCGGCTTGGGGAAGAGTTTCTTAAGACCGAAGAGGGACAGGACATCCTTAAACAATTAGCGGCACTGTTCCCGGAGGAATCGGTGCCGTTAGGAAACACGAAAATAAAGGTTGATTTTAGGAAAAAATAGCCTCGATCCCAGACTCGATAGGTGCGGTTGTGCGGTTTGCAACCGCACCTACCATTGGATTGTGTAAGTCCTGTAAAATATAAAATACAAAGGAAAATCACCATGTTAATGACATTGATACAGAAAGAAATTATGCATCATATTTTGAGTGTTCGATTTGTTGCGCTGCTGTTAATGTGCCTTTTGCTGGTGCCACTGACCCTTTCGATCAATTATCGGAGGTATAGCCAGAACCTTGTGGACTACCAAGAGTCGATTAAACGCGAACAGGCAGAAGCGAAAGAAAATCCGCCGAACGCGCAGGACCCAAACGCGGAGGTTTCCAAGTTGTTCCTCAAGCCTACACCTTTGAGCGTGTTTGCGAACGGTTTAGAGGATGCACTACCGACCTATCTTGGCATGACGCGTAATGGGGTTCGACAAGGTTCAGCAGGGGTTTCTCAAGCCTCCGTTGCGTATGTATTGGGCAATCTCGATTTCCTGTTTATCGTAGGGACAGTTTTCAGTCTGCTGGCACTGCTGTTCACATTTGATGCTGTTGCTGGAGAGCGGGAGGCGGGAACGCTGCGGATAAATTTGTCGAACTCTCTGCCGCGAGACGTGTTTTTGTGGAGCAAGTTAATCGGTGGCTACATTGTGTTTGTCGTTCCGTTTTTGGTGTCTTTCCTCTTAGGGTTACTCCTAATTACTTGGCAGGGTTTTCCGTTAGGTGAGTTCAAAATTGCGCTGCCCGTATTGGGTCTGACGCTGATCTCGTTGCTCTATATTGCGGTGTTTTTTGCGATAGGCGTGGTCATTTCAACCTTTCTGGATAACGCGAAGACCGCGCTGATTGTCGCTTTTACATTTTGGGTATTCGCGGTGTTGATCGTGCCACGGGGCGCGTTTGTGGTCGCTAAACTCGTTTCACCGACCCGGACACAGCAGGCGGTTTATATGGAAAAAACGATACTTCGTAATAACTTGAGTAAAGATAAGGATGAAAAAATTGGCGAAAAAATGGCTGAAGCGTTCGCCAGTAGCGAAGGTATTTCTATTCGCGCAGGCGACACAGCGACCCAAGAAAGAATGGATAAACTCAGAAAACCGATTGAGGAGGAGTTTCGACGGGCGTTTCAGAATCAAACGGACAAGATTGACAGGGACTATCAGCGTGAGAAGGATCGGCAAGAACAAGTTGGAGAGACCCTTTCTCGGATCGCACCAACAGCCTCTCTGAGTTATATTGCGATAAATCTAACGCAAACCGGTAAGTTGAAAAGGGACGGCTACTTTCAAACGGGTGAGCGGTACTACAGCCAACTTGATGACTCGTATTTCAGTGGGATTTCCGACGATGCACTGGCACAGATTCTGCAGATAGCGAATCGGATGACTGATTCTTCTGAATCCGAAACAGACAAAATTCCACCACCGCCACCTCTGACGGAACCTTCTTTATCGGACACATTGCGGCGTTCTGCAGTAGACGTATGCTTGCTCGGTTTTTTCGCGATAGCGTTTACGGCGATAGCATTCCTAAAATTTTTCCGCTCGGATATTTGATGCGGTTGAAGATCACGGATGCTGCTATTATGCAGGACTTACACAAATTCATTTGACGGGCGAGGTTTTAACCTCGCCTTTTCTCTGTCACTGGTGTGTGATTTTTTCCTCTCGTTCCGGCTTATTGTGTATCTATAATTGCGATTCCAAAAAATAATGCAACCTTTCAATATTGAGAATTCGTCACTTTAATTAAAAGATGGACACTTCCGGGGGTGCTTGTCATGAAACAGAAGGATGCTGAACTCATTCAACGGATATTAGAGGGTGACCAAGACGCATTTACGCCGTTGGTCAACAAATATCAGAAAGGGGTTCACGCGCTGGCGTGGCGCAAAATCGGTGATTTTCACATCGCCCAAGAAATTACGCAAGACGCGTTTCTTAAGGCATACCAAAAACTTGGAACCTTGAAAAGTTATGAGTTGTTTGGTGGCTGGCTTTACGTGATTGCGTCAAACTTGTGTCTCGACTATCTCCGAAAGAATCCGCCACCGGAGCAATCCTTGGAAGTTACCGATGCAAGCGAGGTGAATCAAGTGTCATATTCTCGATATATAGCCGGGAAGCAGACGGCGGAAGCGGATGAGGCGCGTCGTGAAGTCGTCAATAAACTGCTCCAAAAACTGCCTGAGAGTGAAAGAACAGTGATGACGCTGCATTATCTCGGAGAGATGACAATCAAAACCATTAGTGAGTTTCTCGGTGTATCCCCGAATACGGTCAAGAGCCGACTCAGTCGCGCACGTAACCGTTTGAAGAAGGAGGAAGACATGATCCGACAAAACCTTGGCAGTTTCCAACTGCCTACGAACTTAACAGAGACCATCATGCGAGAAGTCTCGCGTCTCGTTCCCGTTGGACCTGCTGGAAATAAACCTGTATTGCCGTGGGCACTCTCTGCAGCCTCTGCCGTTTTGATTTTTCTACTGATGGGTGTTGGCACACAATACCTTTCCCGTTTCCAGAAGCCTTACAATCTAAACGCTACATCCGAGCCGACGGTTGATCTCATTGAGGCACTTTTTGTGGTTGATACGCCTGCGAAGCCTGCTGTTCGGAATCAGGCTGGGCGTTCCGCTATACCGGGTAGAAATCCGGGGGCGGGGCAGCAATCCGATGCACGACAATTCGCTGCAGCACGCGTCGACGAAACCGAAGTTTCCACCCCAGAACCGCAGTGGACACAAACCAAAGGACCGGAAGGTGGGATCGTCAATAGTCTCTTTACGACAAGCACCGGTGATATTTACGCAGGTACACCCACCAGTCTCTATAAACTCACAGCGGATTCCCGCGCATGGAAACACGTTAACATGAGAAGTGGAACCTCACAAAATCTTCAAGATTGGTTGGCAGGCGCGATGCAGTTGGCGGAACACGGTGATAGTCTCTATTTTGCCACCGATACCGAAGTATTGGCATCCGAAAATAACGGCGAGGCGTGGCATCCGTTGGGTACCCATCCAGAAGGTCCGCCCAGAGGTTTCGCCGTGACCGACGCCGGGTTTTATCTCGCACTTATCAACGGTGTTTACCACTCGAAAGATGGTAAGACCTCGTGGGTAGTTTTGAAAGATGGCATGGAAGCCGAGAAAATTCGGGCACTCGCAGCCGTTGAAAACACTGTGTTTGCTGGCACCAGCAGTGGACTCTACCGGCTCAATGCTGAGAAATGGGAGCTGTTAACCGTTGGTCCGGCAGATAAACCTGAACAGAAACTCACTATCCACGCTTTGGCTGCTGAAGCACATAGACTCTACGTGGCCGCGGGTTGGGAATTGACAAATCAGATCGGTGATCGCAAAACAATTATGACGGGTCCCAATTGGTGGTCGCTTTACCGATCGACTGACCTCGGAGATACATGGTATGCCATAGATCCGAGGAAAAAACTCGATAACGAGAGGGAACCAAAGGGTGGCGTTCAGATTCAATTCCCGTTAGATGGTAAAAATTCAACACAAATGGATTGGACTTACGCAAATTTCAGAATCATCACCACCAAAGGCAGGGTTATGGTGGCGGATTCACAGGAACTCTTTTACTCAGTGAATGCGGGTGAGACGTGGACAGCCGTCGATTTAAAAAATAGGGCGACAACTGACAAAATCGCACCGCCTATTGTCATGTTCGACGCAAATACCTTCTACAGAGGCACACAATCTGGGCTCCTTCGCACGACTGATGCTGGCAAGTCGTGGCGTGAATTTAATACCGGACTCGCTGGGGCCACTGTCATGGACTTATTTGCTATTAACGGAAAACTTTACGCCGGTAGCATGAATGGATTTGTTACCTCAACTGATGGCGGTGAGTCTTGGATAACACCTGCCATTGATGGACCCGATAAACCTGGTGCTTCCGGTATGCCAATCATGGAGACATTTAACAATACGCTCTATGTGAAGAGTATGGTAGGCATGGCACCTCAGATCCTTCGTTTATCTATAGCGGATGAGAAAATGATCCCTATTCCAGGAATCCCCATGGTATTTGAAAAACCTGTACCGGAGCAGCAAGTCCTGAATAATGATCAGGAAAACCAATTAGAAGCAAAAAGGGTTAAGTCATTTACAGATGCGCTGGAAGATATAGGTAAGCAAGACCTTGAGAACGGTAAAGTACCGAACCTTGAGGATATCGACCTTGAGCAGTTCAATGAAACTATAAATAAGCCGTTCGCAGGAGCGTTTGCAGATGCTATGGTACCGATGTTCGGTAACTTTGCTGTGAGCGGTGAGACGTACTACGTTGAATACAAGCAGAAACTCTTCAGATGGAAGCCCGGTGAAACTGAATGGTACAACACTGGATTAGTAGATAGTGCCCAAAATATTTTTGCGACTATGTTGTCCAAACCTTTTGACTACTCCGGTGGAGCTTCTGCTATCGCGAATATGATGGACTCTATGGGCTTCAAGATTGCGGTCTCAGGGAACACCGTTTACGTTGCACGGCGAGACGGACATCTCTCTCAATCGTTTGATGAGGGTGAGACTTGGAACGATGTCACACAAGAGATCCCGTTTTCTTTTACGGAATTTAACGCAATCACCTTCGCAGGATCAACCTTTTATGTGGCAACAGACAAAGGGGTGGCACATTCAAGCAACGGTGCTAACTGGCGCGCGGCAACTGATACTGAAGGTAACCCGCTTGTCGTGGAGAAGTTTGCGGTTGAGGGCGCGACAGTGTATGGTACAGTTGGCCAATACGTGTATCAGCTAAAAGAAAATTCTGACATGTGGAAACAGGTAACGCCTGAAATTCCAGATTCTGTTTTGTCGTTTGTTGTTGATAGTAACACACTTTATGTCGGGACTTCCAGCAGCGGTGTGTTACGTTTTATGATTGAGGAATAGTATAATAGGCTGTATTTACATTTAGATTTTAAGATATGGAGGAAATTGCAATGCGTCAATTGAAGTGGGTATTTATCTGTCTTTTGGTTTTGTTTGCTATGTCATTTGTTTTTATGAGCTGCATGCCCCAAGTCATGGGCAAAACAGGGTTTGATGTCGAGCTATCGGTTACAGGTATGACACGAGTTACCTCTGTGTTCAGTGTTATGCAGTCGTTGAGTAAGAGTGACGCGCTGGTTATTGATGATGCAGTCTACAAAGTAACGCAGCTTCAGGCACCCCTTAACGGATGGCATCTGGATCCGGAGGAACCGCAAAATCTTACACTCAAGGTATGGGCACTCCGTGGAAAAGACCCAGCACAGGGTGCTAATGCGGCAATCTCTGAGCGTGTGAAAGCAGCGTTAATTAAGACTGTTGAAGACTTAGGTTTTCAAGCGAGTGTGGAAAGTATAGAACCGCGTAAGGTAGCTCATAAGTTTGTTATGAATTAAATTTGCTATGATGCTTAGTGGTCGTTACCAACGTGATTAAATTATCGTAGGCGCGCTGCCAAGCGCGCCTTTTTTATTCGCATAAACGCTTTTTCTGAAAGTATCGTTAAATAATGCAACCTTTTAATCTCTAAACCCTGTCACTTAAATCAAAAGATGTTAGGATGCCGAAGGAGCTTGCAATGGAGCAGAAAGATGCGCAACTCATTCAACAGGTACTGCAAGGCGACCAAGAGGCGTTCGCTATCCTCGTCAACAAGTATCAGAAAGGTGTGCATGCCCTCGCATGGCGGAAAATTGGTGATTTTCACATCGCTCAGGAAATCACGCAGGACGCGTTTCTCAGGGCATATCAGAAACTCGAAACCTTAAAAAATCACAACTTGTTTGGCGGCTGGCTTTATGTCATCGCGTCCCGCCTGTGTGCTGATTGGTTTAAAAAGAAATCCTTACCCGAACAATCCTTGGAGGTCACTGATATGAGTGAGGTGAATCGCGGATCATACTCTCGATATGTAGCCCAGAAACAGGAAGCCGAAGCGGATGAAACGCGTCGTGAAATTGTCAAGGAACTGCTCCAAAAACTGCCTGAGAGCGAAAGGACAGTGATGACCCTCCATTACCTCGGTGAAATGACGATCAAAACCATCAGCGAATTTCTGGGTGTATCTCCGAATACTGTTAAAAGTCGGCTGAGCCGCGCACGAAATCGCCTAAAGAAGGAGGAAGACATGATCCGACAAAATCTCGGCAGTTTCCAACTGCCTGCGAACTTAACAGAAAACATTATGCGCGATGTCTCGCGCATCGTTCCCACTGCACCTGCCGCGAGTAAACCCGTCTTACCGTGGGCACTCTCCGCTGCTTCAGCTGTCTTGATTGTTTTGCTGATGGGTGTTGGCACACAATACCTTTCCCGTTTCCAGAAACCGTACAATCTAAACGCTACATCCGAGCCGACGGTTGATCTCATCGAGGCACTCTTTGTGGTTGATACGCCTGCGAAACCGGCAGTTCGGAATCAGGCAGGCAGTTCCGCTACGCCGGGTAGAAATCCGGGGGCAGGGCAGCAACCTAATGCCCAATTCTTCGCTGCGGCAGCGACTGACGAAACTGAAGTTTCAACGCCACAACTGCAGTGGACACAGACCAAAGGACCAGAAGGCGGTCTCGTCAACAACTTCTTTACGACGAATGCCGGTGATATTTACGCAGGGACCTCGACGAGTCTTTACAAACTCGGAGCCGATGGACGTGCATGGCGACGTGTCAACGCGAGAAGGCTCGGTTCACTGAGCATCCAAGATTGGATAGGAACTGCGGCACAGATGGCAGCGCACGGTAATAGGCTTTATCTCGCCACTGATACTGAAATATTGGCATCTGAAGATAAGGGGGAGACGTGGCATGCGTTGGGTACGCATCCAAAAGGAATTGCCAGAGGCTTTGCGGTGACCGACTCCGGATTTTACCTCGCGCTTACTGGCGGTGTTTATTATTCCAAAGATGGTAAGACTTCATGGGCTGCTCTGAAAGATGGCATGGCGGCAGAGAGGATCCTTGCACTTGCCGCAATCGGAAATACGGTATTTGCTGGTACCGATAAAGGACTCTATCGTCTCAACATTGAGAGGTGGAAACTATTACAAGTACCAGTGGGTCCGGCAGATATGCACGGCAGAAGACCGGTGATCCACGCTTTGGCTGCTTCAAAAAATCGACTCTATGTTGCAGCGGGAGAAGCATCTACAAATCAGACTGGTACACCAATTAAATCAGTGAGGTTTTGGTGGACACTTCATCGCTCAACAGATCTAGGTGATTCTTGGTATCCTATAGACCCACGCGGAACGCAGGAACGTGAGACGGGTAGGCGGCGGGGTCAATCTTCGATTAGTTCCCCACTACTCGGCTCAGATAACATTCCGCTTGTCAAGATAGTTGCAACAGGGGCATCGATTACGGTGACGGTGGCAGATGGCGAGTGTTTCTACTCCACAAATACTGGAGAGACCTGGACGACCTTGGAAAAGGATGCGTCAGGTTCCGGTACCGCTCCGCCGCTACTGATAGCCGATACAAACATATTTTACAAGAGTGGACTGTCTGGGATTCTGCGCACAATCGATGGCGGCGAATCTTGGCACCCGTTTAATACAGGGTTCGTTAGCACGCCTGTTACGACTTTAATCGCTGTTAAGGGTAGGCTCTACGCAAATTCAATAGATCTTAGGTATGTCACCTCAACGGACGGTGGTGAATCGTGGATGCCGCTTCCCAAAGATATTGATCACGGTGTCTTTATCGCTGCATTTGACGATAGCCTCTATGTGAAGACGGGGGATAATATGAATTTACGTTCACCGCTGCTTCGCCTATCTATCGAAGATAATCGTTTAAATTTTATCCCCGGTATGCCCGGTTTTGAGGGAGGCAATTCAGGTAACAAGGTACAGGCGGAGATAGACGTGCCTGAAGAAATGATGATCACGGTCTTGCGGGAAGTCTTGCAGGAATCATTTCCAGATAAGGTTAAGCAAAATATTGAGGAGCTTGATCTTGAACAGATAGCTGAGATGCTCAAGGGTATCAATATCGATCCTGAGCAGTTAAGTGAGAAGCTCACGGAGAAACTCAATAGTAACCCCGATTTTGATTTTGCCCGGCTAAAAAATGAGGCACTTAATAAAGCTACCGAGGAACACGTTTCAACGGGTATGTCACCATCTTTTGGAAATTTTGCCGTTAGCGGCGGGACGTACTACGTCGAATACGGGCAGAAACTTTTCAGATGGGAACCCGATATGACTGAATGGCACGATACTGGGTTAATAGATGAAACTGAATTTGACTTTCCTGTTGACTATTCTGTTGAGGCTTCTACATCTATAAATGTCCTTGATTCCATAGGTTTCAAGATTGCTGCGTCAGGCAAAACCGTCTATGTCGGGAAACGGGATGGGCATCTCGCTCAATCGTTTGATGAGGGCGAGATTTGGAACGATGTCACGCAAGACCTTCCGTTTTCTTTCACCGAGTTTAAGGCGATCGCCTTCGCAGGATCAACTGTTTATGTGGCGACTGACAAAGGGGTAGCACATTCAAGCGACGGCACCCACTGGCACTCGGCAACTGATGTTGAAGGTGGACAACTTGTCATGGAAAGGCTTGCAGCAGAGGGGACGACAGTCTATGGTACAACTGGGCAATACGTCTATCAGTTGAAAGAAGGTTCAAGCACGTGGGAACAGGTGACACCTGAAATCCCGGATATCGTTCTTTCGTTTGTTGTCGATAGCAACGTGCTTTATGTCGGGACTGCCAGCAGCGGTGTGTTGCGTTTTACACTTGAGGAATAATTGTGGTATTGACGCAATAGGAGCTTTAGCGGGCGCGTTTTCAAACGCGCCTTTTTTATGTATCTATAACGCAATTTGCCACTTGTTTATAGACATAACACTCCTACGGAGTGCTATCGCTTAGATACGCCGTTTCTATTGACATAGCACCCCTACGGGGTAGGGAAAGTGTGTGAAAAATCTCCTTGAACCTTCAAAACTTGTTAGTAGCAACTTGGGTTACGTATAAAAAACGATGGCTGTACAACGTTTTTCCTTCACAACCAAGGTTTATTCCACCTGTTAAACGAGGCATTGGTGATTAAATTTCAGGATTTTACGTTTTTTTTGTAAATTATGCACCCTTTTTGTATGCGAGATGCGTCTATATTAACAGAACCTATTGTGGGCAACAGTGAGAAAAATTGTCGTTGAAAATAAACCTTATGAATCGAACCTTAGCGTTCTTATGAAAAATGTGTTAGGAGATTACAAAATGGCTATTAAAGACTATGATACGACAATTCGGCTTAAGCCGAGCAAAACGGTACTGACCTTTTCTTATGTCAAAAGAGGCAACGCGAAATTGGATAACGGCGACAATATCGGTGCCATTGAAGATTATAATGAGGCGATTCGCCTGCAACCGAAAAGTTCCGTTATGCTGACTGTTGCATACCTCAATCGCGGACTTGCAAGGTTCAATATGGGTGACACTATGGGTGCTATTAGAGATTATAGCGAGGTTATCCGTCTGAAACCAAAAAATGTTATTCTTGCAAGTGCTTACGTCCATCGTGCTGCAGCGAAATCTAAATTAGGCGACACTATAGACGCGATTAAAGATTATGATGATACGATCCGTCTCGCTTTAGAGAATACGGACTTCGCTGCTTACGTCTATAGTAAGAGAGCCACTGCGAAGTTGGAGATAAGCGACAATATAGGCGCGATTGAAGACAGTAGGACAGCGATTCACCTTGATCCTGACATTGCTGAAGCCTATGGGACCCGAGATGACGCAAAGTCGAATCTTGGTAACTATGCAGAAGCCGTTTAAAACTACGATATTGCGATCAGCTTGTCATGTGAACTGTGAGACATCTACCGAACGGAACCTATCATTGGCGGGGTGTAAAACCTCGCCAATGTATTATAATACCTGCCTACATTGTTAATCTCCCAGCTATGCCTTGAGCGTTTAATGTCAACGCGATTCACCCAAATCCGTTATAATTGATAAACTTATCCGTTTGAGGTATACCACCAAAGTCTCTAAAAATCAGAGATTGCGTTTGACAATAAGGCTTCAACTTGCTAAAATAGCACAACTTCCCGTATTATGTTTACAAAAAATATGAAAAAGTATATTTTTATCGTATGCCTATTGCTAACTGCATCCGGCCTGACACACGCCAGCACAACTGATGGTACAATCGCTTTTGATTACCGTGATGCACCACACGCTAAATTTCAATTCCATTTTACGCGTGAACTGATCGCACTCGCTGGCACAACAGCACCTTTCAACACAGTGTCTGATATTTATATCCGCACCTATGAGACTGAAGCAGGTATATTTGATAGGTTCGTTCAGTATTACGGTAAAACTGTGAAAGCCGAAAACTGGCAAAGTCTACAGGAAGATAACGGCGTACACCTCTATGTTCTGGAGGTGTCCAGTGCGCAAAGTTCGCAGTCAGATAAAGCAATTTCGGGTATCTTTGCGGTTGTAGAAAGCGACACCGATGTGCATCTGCTAAACATCGTAGGTAGTATTCCACCGCAACAGATAGGGCAGCTTTTAGCGAGCCTTGGTCAAATCGGGATAGAGATAGGCGCGTTAAAGTCGCTTGATGCGCAAACGTTTCAGAGATTTGAAGTACCACCCAAACCGATGACACCACCAACCTTGTTGCGTACCACTGGCAAGCAGCCAAATTTTTTTAGCGTGAAATTTTCAACGAAAAGAGATGCGTCAAAGTTCGGCTTTTCGTTCTCAAGGAGCCACAATGCAACGCTGCATGGACAGTGGAGTTACTATGGACATCCGATTGAACAGATCCATATTCGTTCTGACAGCAAAGAGCGTATTGCCCAAATCCGTCAGGCACTTGAAAAAGAAGCCACTGACATTGAGTCTGTAATGGAAAGTCTTCCATCTGTAAATACATCTGGATATAAGAAGAAACTTATTGTTCACACATCGGAACGTCTTGCGATGATTAGCGTCGGGCATATACCAGATCATAAAAATGAGCCTTTTATGTTAGCGAAGCAGTTCCGGACCTCAGAAGGGGAGCCGATTCATGAAATACGGATTCGAGGGCATCGAGACACACATCTGAAGGATGTTAGAAAAGCGCTTGAAAAGGGGCCGGAAGATATTGAAAAGGCGATCAGAGCACTGCCGAGCGAGATATCGGGGTTAGAAACGGCACGTCTTAGGATTGAGGGAGAAGGTACGCAACGCACAGTAATCGTTACGATAGTTGAACAACCGCTGCCGTCCCATTTTTATTTCGATAGATCACCGTGGGTTGGGTTCAATCGCGTCACCGGATGGGAGTTAGGCGCGCGCTTTGATTCCGGTTTTCGGAAAGAGAAGCACCCAAACACATCTTACAACATCAGTGCTCCAAGCGAATTCCAGGGAGATGATCTTTCCAAATTTTTCGGACGGGTCGGTTACGGATTTGGCACTAAGCAATTCTATTACCGAGTTGGCGGCAGGGCAGCTTGGGGTGAACCCGATTCATGGCATCTTGGGTTAACAACACAATTGCAGCGCACGCCAAGCGTCATTGCCCCTGAACTTTTTCCGTTTTATGATGATACGGGAATGACTATTCTCCGAGTTTTGGGAGTGCCGGATCATCAGAATTACTATTTCAGAGAAGGACTTGAGGTCGCCTTACAATGGAGACCTATTCGGCAACGGCATTCGTTCAAACTGAGTCTACTTGCGGAGTCACACGACAGTATAGAAAAAAGCACGGATTGGCACTTCTTCAACTGGCAGTCAAAATCAAAGGCGCGTGAAAATCCAGGGGTAACGCCGGGGCGAATGCGGAGTGTCTTGTTCAAATACGACTACAGTACCCGGCACGATTTTCTCGGTTGGCACAATACCCTCCTCGCTGAGCATAGCAATACGGCTATCGGATCCGATTTTGATTTTACACGGTATCAACTCCACTTACGCTATGCGCATCCGTTGGGTAGCCATCGGATACGCACACGGGCAGTCGGCAGCTTTTCAACCGCACCGCTGCCAATTCAACGCCAATTTGCCATCGGTGGCCCCGGGTTACTGAACGGCTATCCTCTTTACGCTTTTGCGGGTGACCGGGGATTCCTCTTCAATATTGAGTTTCTCTTCCATTTGCCAGCATTAATAAATTGGAAAAATGTATTAGAATTTCCTGATGTGGCTCTTTTTTTAGTGCCTTTTCTGGATGCCGGGCAAGCATGGAACGCGTCTGAGGCGAAGTACACTTTTGAACCTAAGAGCAATGCTGGTATCGGCTTGCAGCTTGGTGAAACAGACTTTATCTTGCGGTTTAACATTTCAAAAGCCTTTGAAGCGGATCCAGGGATTCGGTTTAACACAGCGTGGTTTTATAGTTTCTAAGCAACTGGTAAGGTATAACAAAATGCGAAAACACACAAATCATGCCTTATTGCTATCGTTTATTCTCCACATAGGACTGATGTTAGTACTCTCTCCGTTTGTTGTGAATCATTTCGATGCAGAGAAAGAGAGCATAGCTGCGGAGATACTAACAGTGGACTCGAAAAAACAGGTGAAACGACAGGTTTTGCCGCCGCGCCCGCGGTTGATGGCGCGGGCGGCAGATACCGATGCAGCATCCAATTCACCTGCTTCACCGACCTACGCGCCGCGAGTCAACGCACCGAAAGCCCCGATTCACACCGACGTTGTGCCTGATGTCGTTACACACGCCGATATACCAAAAGCGGATCGTCCCAGTACTGTTTCCAACGCCAGTTTTGGCGATGGGAAGACGCTCGGCGGTCCCGTTGTTATCGAAGGGCAGAATGGAAGAGGCGCGGGCGGCGTTGGTGTCGGTTTCGGTGGTCCTGATCGCCAAGGGAGCGGCTTTGGCATGGGATTAGCCAGTGAGATGGGTGTATCGGAACTTGAACTGGATACTCCCATTCGTATAGATACAGGACTCGGTATTTTTGGTACAGAAGCGAAACCCGGTCACGGATTAGTCGGACAGGTTTATGTGCCCGAGGAGGCTATCTTCCGAATGCCTGATTTTGACAGCTTGGTCCCTATCTATACTTTTGTCACAGCGAACTTAGATGTCCCCGTCCGAAGCTATACCGCGGGATTCCCAACACCGAAAATGCAGTCTGTCATCGAAAATTTCGCGATTCGCTTCCGTGCCGAATTAGAGATTAACATGCCAGGTGTGTATGTCTTTGAACTCTATTCAGATGACGGTTCGCAATTATACATTGATGGGTCTCTCGTTGTGGATAATGATGGAATCCATCCAGCAATCAGTAGACGGGGGCGTATAAAACTTGGCACGGGTATACACCCCGTTGAGATTCACTATTTTCAAGGCCCTCGACATGCGATTGCGCTACAATGGTTTTATCAGCCCCCAAACGGTTCCAGACAAATTGTGCCACCCCATGTGATCTATCACCCCGGCGAACCCCAAATTCCAGATGCTTTGAAAAAGCTGCAGCAACGCCTGAAAAAGGTTCAAGAAGAGTAGCGGAGATATAGATGAAATATACCATTGCGGGTACGTTAGTGCTGTTCTTATTTCTGATATGTTATTCAGTCAATTCGCAATCCGACACCGGGATTGTCCCTTTTGATTGTCCGGACGTGTCATCCCCCGAATTCCAATTTGATCTGGACGCGAATGTGATTGAGCGCGTTATGGAAGACCCGACTTCCGATATTGCACCACTGTTTAAAAGTGTGGATAACTTATATCTCAGGAACTACCGAAACCGAGCCGGCAATTTTAAGAAGATGATTCAGTATTACAGCCAGGCACTAAAAGAGCGTGGTTGGCACGCGTTAGGACAGTACCCACAAACTGATCCTGAAAAAATTAGTCTGCACCTCCACGTTCTCCTCCAGAATGAAACCGTTAAAGGCATCTTCATCATCGTCAAAGACAAAGGCGGAATTTACCTGATAAACATCGTCTGTGAGATGCCGAAGCGGCAGCTGGGTGAATTGTTACTGAACCTGAATCAACTCGGTATCGAAATTCCGAGGTTAATGTCGCTGAAGCAGCGTGATTTAGAATTCGCACCGCCACCGCCACCGTCTGAACCTCTTAAACCAGATACAGATCCTCCCATTACAGAGAAACGTGAGACAACGGAACCCACCATAGACGAGACACCTGAGCCGCCGCCGCTTTGGGATTGGTATGCTGATGGCGAACGGATTCATGAGGTACAGATTCAGAGCAAACTCATATCCCCTGAAGGCACTGACCCGAAGCTGATTGAAGAAACAATCGTAGCCGAAAGGGATAAGCTCCTGAAGATTCTAAGAAACGGTTCTGGTGAGCTCAGAGAAGTTATACCGGTGCTGGCAGGCGCGCTTGATGATTCGAGAAAGGTATCTCTGCGGATTACCGAAGAAGGGGCGAAACGCATCGCCATCATTAGCGTGATATCTATGCAAAAAATATCGATGCTGAAATCTATGAAGATCTCAGGTAAGCGAGAACAGGTAACAGTGGAGGATACGTGGTTCCTTTCGCAAGAAGATCAGTTTGATACGCCGCTTGCAGCAACACGATTTTGGGCAAGAGATGTCCCGATTCACGAGGTCCGTATCCGCGGCAATCAGAAGGTACCAAAGGCACGCATTCGGCAAACGCTGGATAACGCCTCACCTGACATTGATAAGGCACTCAGGACGCTCTTTAAAGTAATGCCCCTTTTTGAAGAGGTCCACTTACAGGTTGATGAGACGGATGCGAAGTACATCGCCACGATTTCTGTCGAAGAAAAACCGCTTTCTACAGATGCCTATCTCGGTCTCAGTCCACCGCTACGGCTCGGTTTTAACCGCGTAACAGGATGGGAAATCGGCACCGGCTTTGAAGTCGGTAAACGTAAAGATGTCGGTCCGCTCTGGATGTGGAATATCAGAAACTCACAGGGCAACCAAATCTCAAGGCTGTTTGGAAAAGTCAGTTATGCCTTCGGCAATCCGCATATCCATTACCGTCTGGGGGGAATAGCGAATTGGGGAAAACCGTATACTTGGAACTTGGGAATTACGGGTCAACTCCATCGCTTGACAGATGCCGTCGCGCCTGAACTTTTTCCGGGATACAACAGCGGAATCAGAATTTTCCAACGCATTATTGGTGTGCCAGACTTTCAAAATTACTATTTGCGACAAGGCGCTGAGATCAGATTGTATTGGGCACCTATTATGCCTACGCATTCGTTCAGGGTGTCAATGCTTGCGGAGTCGCACAGAAGTCTTGAAAAAAGCACCGATTGGTTTATTGCTAATTGGACATCGAAACTAAGTGTCAGAGGGAATCCACCAATAACTGCAGGTCAACTGCGGGGGCTTGTCTTTCAATACGATTTTCTTAATAGAACAAAATCTCTCGGCTGGCACAATACCTTTCTTGCTGAACATAGTCGTGTAGCGGTGGGCTCTGATTTTGATTTCACGCGGTTACAATTGCACCTGCGATATGCTTTCCCACTTGAGAAGAATCGAATCCGTACCCGGCTTTTGCTTAGTTATTCTAACTCGCCGCTGCCGATTCAACGCCAATTTGTGATAGGTGGCATGGGCGGACTTAGAGGGTATCCTTGGTATAGACAAGAAGACGAGTCTGATGGTATAATAACCTATGAGAGCGGCCATACGGCTTCACCTTATGCGTTTGCTGGGGACAGAGGATTTCTGCTGAATATCGAATATCACTACAGTCTGTCGAATCTATTGAGTCGCGGTATTTTCAAAAATGCGTTTCTTATCGCCTTCCTTGACGAGGGCCAAGTCTGGAATGTATCCGACGATGCCTATACTTTTAATCCGAAGGCAAGTGTAGGCATTGGTTTACAATTTGGCGAAGACGATTCTGTATTCAGGGTTAACATTGCCAAAGCCTTGGAATCTGGGATCGGTGTTCAAATTACGACCGCGTGGTATCACAGTTTCTAAGTCGAGTGAACGTCTTTCAAAGCGAGGCAATATGCGCACGCTCCTGATATTAGTTATCTTTGTTATGGTGTCTATGCCGACGACCCCTTTGAATTCGGAAGTCGATTCGGAATTAATGCCGTTGTTTATTCATTGACGCATTAAGGATGTCCCTGTTTGGAGCAAGACTATCATGCGAATTCTTCTACTGCTAACGCTTATTCTCATAATGTCTGTCCCCACGGTGCTTCTGGACGGAGAAGACGACAGTGACCTATTTACCTTTGTTCGCTTGAAATATGGTGGGCAACTCACGCGACTCAGCAGTTGGCGTGTGGATTGGCCAGCCTCGGATCGGAATTTTATCTGGCAACTCAGTAAACAGACAAACATTTCGGTCGCGCCTCGAGAAAAGATTATTGAGGTAGGGGCATCGGAGTTATTTGAATATCCTTTCGCTTATATGCTTGAAGTCGGGAGTCTCAGGTTAAGCACAAGTGAGGCGGAAAATCTAAGGGAATATCTCTTACGCGGTGGGTTTATCTTTATTGACGATTTTCACGGCGAACGTGAATGGAAGTGGTTTTATGCCGAGTTCAAGAAGATTTTTCCGGATCGAGAACCGGAAGACATTCCAATCTCACATCCGATTTTTCACTGTTTTTTTGATATTGACAAACTGATCCAAATCCCTGGCCTCCGTTCACTCTTTAATGGTCGAACCTATGAACGACGCGACGGGTACCCGGCGTACTGCCGTGGTGTTTATGATGATTATGGCAGATTGATGATGATGATCAACTTTAATTCCGATCTCGGCGATGCGTGGGAACACGCTGCTGAGGATTACTACCCGCGTGAGTATTCTGATATGGCACTAAAAATGGGCATCAACGCTGTTGTTTATACCCTCACCCATTAACCCGATTCCCATAAATCCTGTTAAACTTTCTGCGGTCATAAGAGTCTAAATCACAAAACCTTTCAACGTAGGTTTCTAATGTGTGTCTATAGGTTTGCCAGACACTTATACTATTTCTGAATAACCGGTTCTCATTAACGAAAACTGGCTCGTAGTCGCGCAATTCATTGCGCCTATTTTGCATGAGGCTTCACAGAATTTCAAAATCTCTTAAATGCGAATTTATTTTCAGGTTTGGTATTATACCAAATCTAATTGAGGATCCATCTTAAAATGCCACGATTTTTGAATCATGCCCGGTTCGGTTAGGAAACCGAACCTACCGGGCCTGGGTAGAGATGGTTTCAGGTTAATGTAATATAAACTTTTAGAAATGGTATTAGATGAGGGAAACTCCGTCAGCAAAAGTAGGGAGAGAAGAAAAATATGCTCACTCGTAAGCAGAAGTTAGATTTTTATGAAAATGGCTATATCTCTGTTCCTGGTGTTGTTCCAAAATTGATGGTAGATGCGGCGCGAAAGGCGATAAATCACTCTATCGGCGCGGTCGGTATGCACCAAGGAGACTTAGAACGGTTTCGGGCACAATCTTATTGTAACGAGATTCGTCAAGCCCCCGAGCTGGTGGATCTTTTCAGAAAAACGCCTATCCGCCAAATTGCGGAGGCGTTAATGGGCGAAGGGAATGTACAGATACCTGGTTCAGCACAGGTCGCGCTCCGGTTTCCCGGTCCGTTGCACACGGATCCGAACGAGCCGCGTGGACATCTTGATGGGTTAGGAAGCGGTACGAACGGTATGGAAAAAGGGGTGTATCGGCGTGGTTTTACTGCGCTTGCTGTTGTCTATCTTGCGGATGTCCCGGAGCCATACAGCGGAAACTTCACTGTCTGGCCAAAATCACACAGTTTCTTCGCCGATTATTTCAAGAAGGAAGGCCATGAGATATTAGCAAACGGAATGCCGCGACCTGAGTTGCCTGAAGGCCCTAAGCAGATCCTCGGTAAAGCCGGGGATGTCGTTCTGACGCACCATCAGATTGTTCATACCGCGGCACCGAACGCTGCGGCTGATATCCGTTACGCCGCGATTTTCCGGTTGCGGCATGTGGATTGTGAAGAAAACGGCTATGAGGGTTACACGGATATCTGGAGAGAATGGCCCGGGATTCAAGAGGCGATTACGCCTGCAGATAATTAAGGTTTCGACGGAAGGGGTAGGTGGGCACACTATCACCGCCTGCCTATCTCATATTACTCGGTGCTCTTAATATCTCCCCAAGTCGTGGTGAGTTTGTCAGCCGGTTCCACAGCAAACGGGTTGCTTTGTCCTTTGGCAAGGCGTTCTACCTCTTTTTCAGAGAGGGCGCGATGGAACAGCAAGAACTCATCCATCAACCCATTGAATGCCCACGTAGGTCCGACCGCAGCATCAAACGCAGCAGCTTCTGACCCGATACCGATAAATCCGAACCGTGCCTGCCCTGCTCCAATGACTTTTGCGGGCGCAGCTATTTTTTCATCTAATTCGCCATCAACATAGATGCGTTTCTCTTTGCCGTCAAAAGTTGCAACGACATGGTGCCATTTGTCATCAGCGACATCCGTTTTCCCAAACCAATCATGTATCCCGCAACAGGTGTCAAAGGCAACAAAAGTTGTGCCGGCGTTTGCCCCGACATCATCACCCACAGCAAAACGGAAGAATTCACTGCGATCCCACGAGGCGATCATGCCTCTAACGCCAGTTTTGACCCAAGCGGCAAGCGTAATTTCTTCAATAGCATCCTCATACATGTGTTCCCGCACCGAAATATATTGCGCGGCACTACCAGGAAATTCCATACACTCTCCGACTTTGCCGTCCACAATTTCTAAGTCATTACCGTGTAGGAATCCATCATTTCCATTCCCAGACCCATCTAAGACATCATCACCTTTCAGTGTATCTTTGTTGAAGCTATAGTAGATGATAAGTTCATCATCGCTGATGCCCTGCGCGTGGCTTGCTACTACTGCTCCTATAAGCATCAGACTTAACACCAAAAACTTAAAAATATAATCAACCGGAGCGCGACC